>CAZTUT010000207.1:0-4497 GCA_964616395.1 uncultured Burkholderiaceae bacterium | reverse complement strand
GCGTAGGGCGGGACCGGCGGGCAGCCCGGCGTGGCCGCGGTCGGGCAGACATTGCCGGTATCGGTGAGGCTGGCGCCGAACACGACGACCGAGCTGAACAGCGGAGGCGTAGGCGCAGTCGAACTGCCACCGCCGCCGCAGGCGGCCAGCAGCAAGGCCGACAGTGCAACGGCGCCCGCGCGTGCGGTGAGAGCGCCACCAGAGAGGGCCGGGCGCGACGCGCGCGCAAACGGATTGAACATGAGAGTCTCCTGACTGACGTTGATTCTTCTGACCGCCTGAGGCACTTCGGCAGCGCCGATGCCTTCAAGTCGTCGGATCATACTCAACGTATCTTCCGCGACACACCTGCCCGTCACTTCCCGCTGCAGCGTGGTCAGGAAACAACGCTTGACCACACAGTGCTGCAACCGCACATGAAGCGGCAGCCGCAAGCCGACCCGCCGCTCAGGCCGCCGACCGGGCGCGCCGCAGCCGGTCGTGCACCGCCTCCCACGCCGGTCCGGCAGGCGGCCAGGCCACGAGGATGCGCTCGGCACCGGCTGCGTCGAGCCGGTGCAGCAGTGCATAGAGCTGCTGGGCGTACGCCTCGGCCGAGTCGGGCGCCACCAGCCGGAGCACGACCTGCGGCCCCGGGTCGAGCAGCGCCGCGGCCGGCGCCAGCACCGCCAGCCGCTGCCCGCGCAGCGCGTTGAGGCGGGCCGGCAATTGCGCGGCCTCCACGCACTCGAGCGGCGTGCGCGGCGCATAGTGGCTTTCGAGCCGGCCCGAGGCGCGCGGCGCATCCACGCCGGCGTCGGGCACCGCGATGCCCAGCACCGCTTCGAGCTGCGCGCGGGTGATGCTGCCGGGCCGCAGCAGCCGCGGCGCGCCGCGCGACAGATCAACGATCGTGGACTCGATCCCGACCGGACAGGGACCGCCATCCAGGATGAGGTCGACGCGACCGCCCGGCTTCTCGCCGAGGTCGCCGCGCACGTGCGCCGCGGTCGTGGGGCTGATGCGGCCGAAGCTGTTGGCGCTCGGCGCTGCGATCGCACCGCCAAAGGCGGCCAGCAGCGCCTGCGCCCACGGGTGCGACGGACAGCGCAGGCCGACGCTGTCCTGCCCGCCGGTGACGATGTCGTGCGCGCGCGCGCCGCGCGCAAGCACCAGCGTCAGCGGTCCGGGCCAGAACGCCTGCGCCAGCGCACGTGCCGCCGACGGCACATCGCGCGCCCAGTCATCGAGCTGGCGGGCGTCGCCTACATGCACGATCACCGGATGATCGGCGGGGCGGCCCTTGGCGTCGAAAATGCGCCGCACCGCCTCCGGCTGGCCTGCATCGGCGCCCAGCCCGTAGACGGTCTCGGTCGGAAACGCCACCAGCCCGCCCGCGCGAAGCACATCGGCCGCCTGCGCGATCCGCTGCGCGGCAGTAGCGTCGAGCGGCAGCGCCCCCGGGGGTGCAACGATCGCGCCGTTCACCGCGGTGGCGCCATGCCGAGCACCTGCGCGGCGCGGGCGGCCTGCGCCAGCGCTTCGTCGCGCGTGGCCGCCACCAGCGTCAGGTGGCCCATCTTGCGGCCGGGCCGGGGCTCCTTCTTGCCGTACAGGTGCAGACGGGCGCGGCCGTCGGCCAGCACGTCGGCCCATGGCGGTTCGCGCAGCGCACCGTGGTCGAACCACAGATCGCCCAGCAGGTTGAGCATCACCGACGCACTGTGCGCCGTGGTGTCGCCCAGCGGCAGGCCGGCGAGGATCCGGCATTGCTGCTCGAACTGGCTGGTGTGGCAGGCGTCGATCGTGTAGTGGCCGCTGTTGTGCGGACGCGGCGCCATCTCGTTGGCGATCAGCCGTCCGTCGTCGAGCACGAAGAACTCGACGCACAGCACGCCGACGTAATCCATCGCCTCGGCGATGCGCGCCGCGTGCGCGCGGGCCTGGGTCTCGACCGCCGGCGCAACCCGCGCCGGCACGATGCCCACGGCCAGGATGCCGCCGCGATGCTCGTTCTCCGACACCGGAAAGGTGACGCTGCTGCCATCGGCCGCGCGGCACACCACGCACGACACTTCCTGCCGCAGCGGCAGCCGCTGTTCGAGCACGCAGGGCACGCTGCCCAGTTCCTGCCAGGCGGCGCGTGCGGCCATTGCGTCGTCGACACGCACCTGGCCCTTGCCGTCGTAGCCGAGTCGCGCGGTCTTCAGGATCGCTGGAAACAGCGCGGCCGACACGGCATCGAGGTCCGCCGCTGAAGCGATCACCGCATGCGGCGCCACCGGCACGCCCTGCGCCGCGATGAATGCCTTCTCGACCGCGCGATCCTGGGCAATCGCCACGCAGCGGCCCGCCGGCGAGACCGCGCAGTTGCGCTGCAACCGGTCGAGGGCGCCGGCCGGCACGTTCTCGAACTCGGTGGTCACGGCGCGGCACAGCGCGTCCATCTGCGCCAGCGCATCCTCGTCGAGGTAGCCGGCCTTCAGGTGCAGGTCGGCGAGCGCGCCGGTGGGACTGTCGGGATCGGGATCGAGCACGCAGACCTTGTAGCCGAGCGACTGCGCCGCCTGCGTGAACATGCGGCCGAGCTGGCCGCCGCCAAGCAGGCCGAGCCAGGTACCGGGATCGAGCGCCATCGGATTGCGCCTCGCGCCGCGCGCTGCTACAGCGGCAGCGTCATGTTGCGCGCCTTCTCGTTCTGGGTCGCGCGGTACTGGGCCAGCCGGCGCGCCAGGTCGGCATCGCCCGTGGCGAGCATGGCCACCGCATACAGCGCCGCGTTGGCCGCACCGGCCTCGCCGATCGCGAAGGTGGCCACCGGGATGCCCTTGGGCATCTGCACGATCGACAGCAGGCTGTCTTCGCCGCGCAGGTACTTCGACGGCACCGGCACGCCGAGCACCGGGATCACCGTCTTGGCGGCCAGCATGCCGGGCAGGTGGGCGGCGCCCCCAGCGCCAGCGATGATCGCGCGCAGCCCGCGGGCGCGCGCTTCCTCGGCGTAGGAGAACATCTCGTCGGGCATCCGGTGCGCCGACACCACGCGCGCCTCGAACGGCACCTCGAACTCCTTCAGCACGTTGCAGGCGTGCTGCATCACGTCCCAGTCGGAGTTTGAGCCCATCACCACGCCGACGAGCGGGCTTGCGCGGGAACTGGAAGTCATGATCGGAACGGCCGTGGCTGCGAAGCGGCGGATTGTAGGCGTGGTGCCCTGCCCGCGCCGGGGCGGGGCCTCAGCAGGCGCACCGGTTCAAGCACCCGGGACCCGTCATCCGAGCGCCCTGCCGGTGATCCGCAGCAGCGCCTCGCGGTACTTGTCGGCGGTGCGGGCAATCACGTCGGCAGGCAGGTCGGGTGGCGGCGGCGCCTTGTCCCACGGCTGCGCCTCCAGCCAGTCGCGCACGAACTGCTTGTCAAAGCTTGGCGGCGAGGTGCCCACCCGGTACGAGTCGGCAGGCCAGAAGCGTGACGAGTCGGCCGTCAGCACCTCGTCCATCAGGCGCATGCGGCCGTCGGCGTCGAGCCCGAATTCGAACTTGGTGTCAGCGATGATGATGCCGCGCGTGGCCGCGTAGGCGGAGGCCTCCGCATACAGCCGCAGCGACACGTCGCGCATCTGGCGCGCCAGGTCGGCGCCGATCCGTGCCTCCACCTGGGCGAAGCTGATGTTTTCGTCGTGCTGGCCCAGCTCGGCCTTCTCGGCCGGCGTGAAGATCGGCTGCGGCAGCTGTTGGGCCATCTGCAGGCCGGGCGGCAGCGCAATACCGCACACCGCGCCAGTAGCCCGATAGTCCTTCCAACCGGAGCCGATCAGGTAGCCGCGCACCACCGCTTCGACAGGCAGCGGGCGCAGCTTCATGGCCACCACCGCACGGCCGCGCACCTGCTCGACTTCATCAGCCGCGACCACGCTTTCCGGCGCGATGCCCGTCAGGTGGTTGGGCACCACGTGCCCCAGTCGGGCGAACCAGAAGTCCGACAGCGCGTTCAGTACCCGTCCCTTGTCAGGGATCGGCTGCTTCATGATCACGTCGAACGCCGACAGCCGGTCGGTCGTGATGATCAGCAGCTTGTCGTCGCCGACCGCGTAGGAATCGCGCACCTTGCCGCGGTAGACGAGGGGCAGCGAACGGATAGAGGTCTCGAACAGGCCGGAGGACATGGCAGTAGGCGCACTGACGCGCGTTAACGAAGGGCAGCGCGCAGTCTAGCGAGACCGGGTTCCAGCGTCGGGGGCGTAGATCGGTGGCCACATCCGGTTAACGGATAGCAGCATCGGATCTCAAGTTTGTCCTAAGCGCGCCGATCTCGAATCTGATGAACGGCGTTTCCCGCGTCCTGCGCTGCTGGCGCCGAATGCCCGAGCTGGCCCGCTTCATCGCTGCAATTCCCGTCTCCGGGCAGCCATCCGTTCGGATCGCTTGCCCTCCAGTCCTTCATCCCCTCTGCCGTAAACCGTGATGCCGGGTCTCGTCCTGCATCGACGTGGCCTGCGGCATGAACCCGCGCACACCC
>CAZTUT010000206.1:0-4517 GCA_964616395.1 uncultured Burkholderiaceae bacterium | reverse complement strand
GCCGATCGAGGTCATCGCCTCCTCGACCTTGAGCCGGCCCTCGGCCTTGTCGATCCCCGCCGGCTCCGCGCCGATCAGGCGCACGTCGTACTTGTCGAGCACGCCATGCTTATGCAGGTCCATCGCGCAGTTCAGCGCGGTCTGCCCTCCCATCGTGGGCAGGATCGCGTCGGGCCGCTCCTTGGCGATGACCCGCTCGACCACCTGCCAGGTGATCGGCTCGATGTAGGTGACATCGGCCGTGCCCGGGTCGGTCATGATGGTCGCCGGGTTGGAGTTCACCAGGATGACCCGGTAGCCCTCTTCCTTCAGCGCCTTGCAGGCCTGCGCACCCGAGTAGTCGAATTCGCAGGCCTGACCGATGACGATCGGGCCGGCGCCGATGATGAGGATGCTCTTGATGTCGGTGCGTTTTGGCATGGTGTCGATATCGGCGCGGCGCGTTTGCGAGCCTTGCCTCAGTAGTTCTGGGGCGCCAGTTCCCGCTCGACCAGTTCGATCAGGATGTGGATCACCTTGATATGCAGTTCCTGCACGCGGTCGGCGTAGCGGCCAGCCGGCGTGACGATCGCAATGTCAGCCAGTTCGGCAATGGGCGTGTTCGGCCTGCCTGTCAGCGCGATCACCTTGACACCCAGCTCACGCGCCTTCTCTGCCGCGGCCACCACGTTCTTGCTGGTGCCGCTGGTGGTGATGGCGAGCAGCACGTCACCGGCGCGGCCGTGCGCCTGCACATAGCGGGCGAATACCTGCGCGTAGCCGTAGTCGTTGCCGACACAGCTCAGATGGCTGGCGTCGGCGATTGCCACGGCCGGATACCCGGGACGGTCGTCGCGGTAGCGGCCGGTCAGCTCCTCGGCGAAGTGCATCGCATCGCACATCGAACCGCCGTTGCCGCAGGCGTAGACCTTGCCGCCCTGGCGGAAAGTCTCGGCCAGCAGCGCCCCGGCGCGCGCCACGCTCGCTTGCATGGCCTCGTCGGCGAGCAAAGCGGCCAGGGCGTCGCGCGCCTCGGACAGCGCCGCGCGGACGACCGCAACGCTCACCGGCGGTCCTCCATCAGCCGCACGAAGCGATCGAACAGATAGGCGATGTCATGCGGGCCGGGGCTCGCCTCGGGGTGGCCCTGGAAGCAGAACGCCGGCTTGTCGGTGAAACGGAACCCTTGCAGCGACCCGTCGAACAGCGAGACGTGCGTGACCTTGCAGTGCGCCGGCAGCGAAGCCGGGTCGACCGCGAAGCCATGGTTCTGCGAGGTGATCAGCACGCGGCCATCATCGAGGTCCTGGACCGGATGGTTGGCGCCATGGTGGCCGAACTTCATCTTCAGCGTGCGGCCGCCGGCGGCCAGCCCCATGATCTGATGGCCGAGGCAGATGCCGAAGGTGGGCAGGCCGGCACCGATCGCAGCACGCGCGGTCTCGATCGCGTAGTCGCAGGGCTCCGGGTCACCAGGGCCGTTGGACAGGAACAGACCATCGGGCTTCAGCCGTTGCGCTTCTGCCCACGGGGTCTGCGCCGGCACCACCGTGATCCGGCAGCCGCGCGAGGCCAGCATGCGCAGGATGTTGCGCTTGACGCCGAAGTCGTAGGCCACGACATGAAAGCGGGCGTCGGTCTGCGCGCCGTAGCCGCTGCCGAGCTTCCACTCCGTCTCGCGCCATTCGTACGGCTGGGCCGCCGACACCACGCGCGCCAGGTCGAGTCCGGCCATGCCGGGGAAGGAGCGAGCCAGCGCGACCGCTGCGTCGGCATCGTTGCCGACCAGGATTGCGCCAGCCTGAGCGCCCTTGTCGCGCAGCACGCGGGTGAGCTTGCGGGTATCGATATCGGCGATGGCGACACAGTTTTCGCGCTGCAGATAGTCGGATAGCGACATCTTCGCGCGGAAGCTGGAGTGAACCTGCGGCACATCGCGGACGATCAATCCGGCGGCGTAGACGCGATCGGACTCGACATCCTCGGCATTGGCGCCGGTATTGCCGATATGGGGGTAAGTCAGCGTGACGATCTGGCGCGTGTAGCTCGGATCGGTCAGGATTTCCTGGTAGCCGGTCAGCGAGGTGTTGAAAACCACCTCGCCGACCGTCTGACCGGGAGCACCGACCGAACGGCCGCGAAAGATCGTCCCGTCAGCCAGCGCGAGGATCGCGTGAGGACGGGCATCGACGATCAGGGACGACAACCTTGACTCCTTCGAGTCGCCACGCCGGACAACCTCGGGGCAACCCGAACAAAGGCGCCTAGGTATCCGCCAGAACTGGGCCGTCGGCTTCGGACGGCATCGGGCGATGAATCGTGGCTTTCGCGGGGCGCTAATCCGAAACCCCGAGGCCGCCACTTCATGTCAGTGGATAAACTTCCGAAGTATAGCCGGGCGCGATACGTGTCCGTCGTCGCCGGCCTCGCGTGATCGTGGCGCACCGGATCATCCCTCTCCGGCACAAGCCACGGGACACAGGTGTCGACACAACCGTCAGTGTTCGAGTTGCAACCGTGTTGATCCTGCCTCATCAGAAAGGCCTGTCGCTGCGTCGCCTGCCGCTGGCAACGCTGTTCCTCGCGCTGATCTGCATCGGCGCGTTCTTTACGGTGCAGCGCACCGACGCCACGCTGCAGGCGCAAGCCGAGCAAGCCTACATCGCAAGCTCTCTGCCTGCGATCGAACTTCCCCGCTACCGCACCTGGCTTGCTCAGCAAGGCACAGCCCAGGCGCAGATGACACTGGAGGAACTCCAGCGCAAGCCGCAGAGCCTGTTCGCAGCGATCGAGGCCGATCCAGCCTTCCGCGAAGCGTTGCGCAACTTCAGGGTGATCGCGCCCAGCGAAATCGAGTTCGAGCGCTGGAAGACCTCTCGACAAACGGTCGACGACTTGCTGGACCGCCGCGTCGGTACCTTGATCGTGTACCAGCGCGGCGCACCGTTCTGGACCCTGGTGACGCACGCCTTCCTGCATCCCGACGTGCTTCGTCTGGTCGGTAATGTGTTCGTGCTTCTGCTGATCGGGCCGTTCGTCGAGGCGGCGATTGGCCGATGGCGTTACCTGCTCGCCTATCTGGCCAGCGCGATCGCAGCGGGCGTCGCGCATGGCGCGCTGTCGGGCGCGCCGCTGATGGGGGCCGCCGGCCCGCTTGCCGGCCTGATGGCGATGTCGCTCGTGCTGCTGGGGACGCGTCGCGTACGGATCTCCGTCTGGCTGCTTGTGCCGATCGTGTCGGCAAAGATTCCCGCGCTCACGCTGGCCGCCGTCTGGGCGATCAATGAAATCGTCCAGCGCACGATCGGCAGCCTGCCGCCCCTTTCGTTCCTGCCGGAAGTGGCAGGCGCGCTTACGGGAGCCGTGCTGGCCTGGGTGATGCGCGCATCAGGCAGCCGCTTCGTTGATGCGGCGGTGGCAACACGCTTCGGCGGCGACTTCAAGGAAGACCGCTACACGCTCCTCACGCGCGAGGCCGAACGCGCGCAGCAGCGTGGCGATGCGGCCAAGGCCGCTCGCATTCACCGCGAGTTGCTGCGCATGCAGCCGGAAAATGTCGACACCCTTCGCAGCTACTTCGACACGACCGTTATTGCGGGGGGCGCGGATGTGCCGCGTGCGTTGCAGGTCGCGTTGCGCTTTCGCAGCGCCGACAAGAAGGCGCAGTTGCGTCCGATCTACCTTCGCATGACGCGTGACGATCTGCTTCAGTTGCTGTCGGTTCCGGATCAGCTGCGTCTGGTACGCCGCCTGGCGAGCACGCGCGAGGATCGCGCCGCGCTGCAGTTGATTGACCAGATCCTCGCCGACGGCACGAAACGCGAAGAGTTCGCGCCCACGATCACCGAGTGCCTGACCTTCCTGTATCAGGCCTATTCGCGCTACGGCCTGAAGCCGCAGGCAGCGGCAATGCAGGAACGCATGATGTCGTACTTCTTCCGGGGCGCGCCGACCGAAAGCGGCGCAGGTAACAGCCGGTTCACATCGACGCTGCAGACCGGCGCGTCACGCCCGACCGCCGCTGGACGCGGCCCGGATACCGCGTTCATCGACATGAGTCAGTAGCAGGATCCGCAATCGCGGGATTCTCGGCAACTTGCGGGTGGCTGCACACCGGGCCCCGGTCGCGGCGCACTACAGCTTTTCGGTCTCGCCGCTGCGCGGCTGCCACTTCATCAGCCGCTTCTCGATCACGCCGACCACCCAGTCCAGTACCAGCGCGAATGCTGTCAGCACCAGGATGCCGGCCATCACCGTGTTGATGTCGAACGTGCCTTCAGCCTGAAGGATCAGGTAGCCGACACCGCGCGCGGAGCCGAGATACTCGCCGACAACCGCGCCGACAAACGCCAGTCCGACCGATGTGTGCAGGGACGAGAACACCCAGCTGGTCGCGCTGGGCAGATAGACGTGGCGTAGCAATTGCCGCTGGCTGGCGCCGAGCATGCGCGCATTGGCCAGCACGGTCGGGCTGACTTCCTTGACGCCCTGGTAGACGTTGAAGAACACGATGAAGAACACCAGCGTGAAGCCGAGCG
>CAZTUT010000205.1:0-4529 GCA_964616395.1 uncultured Burkholderiaceae bacterium | reverse complement strand
AGCTGCGGTACAGCCGGGTCTGCGGCGCCAGGCTGACCAGCGTGGCCAGCAGGATCGGCAGCAGCGCGTAGTAGGTCAGGTTGGTGACGAAGCTGTCGCTCCAGCCCTGCACCGGGAACCAGCCCAGATAGAACCCGAACAGCCACTGGCCAACGATGATGTAGACCAGAAAGCTGATCGACAGCGCGATCGTGGTGATGATCATCACCGCGCGGTCGGTCAGCGAGCCGCGCACGTAGGCCACGGCCATCGCCGCGATGATGCCCAGCACCACCTCGAGGATCAGGATCGGCACCATCACCGTCAGCGTGGCCGGCAGTCGGGTCTTGAAGATGTTCGAGACCGCCTCGCTGGTGGCCCAGCTGTTACCCCAATTGAACGTGAAGATCGACTTCACGAAGATCCACAACTGGACGTACCAGGGATCGTTGAGGCCGAGCTGCTGACGGATCGCCTCGATCTGCTCGGGCGTGGCCAGCAGGCCGCCGAGAATCTCGGCCGGGTCGCCGCCGAAGAACTTGAACAGGAAGAAGACCAGCAGGATCACCCCGATCAGTGTCGGGACCATCTGCCACAGTCTGCGTAAGATATATGCGCCCATGGGTCGCGCTTCGTCCTTCCTGCGGTTCGCGCATTCGGCCGGGTCTGCTGTACAGGCCCGGCGGGGAGCGCGGCAAGTGAGCGCACGGGCCGCAGCGTGAAGCGGACGTTGTCCGATCCCCGACGCCGGCGCGGCGCGCGAAAGCGCGGATTATGCCGATGTCGATGACTGTTTAGACGCCCCCCGGCGGAATTCACTTAGGTGCAGTGCAACCGATGAACCGGATGTCCAGGCCGCGGCGCGCGGCGCTCAAGACCGTGGCAGGCGCGGCGCTGCTGCCGGCGCTCGGCGCGGGCGGCGCGTTGGCGCAGGCGAATCCGCCCGCTCGACCGAAGGTGCTGCGCTACGCATTTCGCGTGGCGGAGACCGGCTTCGACCCGGCGCAGGTCAACGACCTGTACTCGAGCAATGTCATCGCCAACATCTTCGAGTCGCCGCTGACCTACGACTTTCTGGCGCGGCCGGCGCGCGTGGTACCCAATACCGCCGCCGCCATGCCCGAGATCTCGGCCGACTTCACCACGCTGACGCTGCGCATCCGGCCCGGCATCTACTTCCAGGACCACCCGGCATTCAAGGGTGCGCGGCGCGAGCTGACCGCGCAGGACTACGTCTACTCGATCAAGCGCATCTACGACCCGCGCCACAAGAGCCCGCGCGTCTACCTGCTCGAAAGCGCGAAGCTGCTGGGCATGAGCGAGATCCGCGCGGCGGCGCTCAAGGGCGCACCGCTCGACTACGACCGCGCCGTCGAAGGCGGGCGCGCGCTCGACCGCTACCCGCTGCAGATCCGGCTCGGCGAGCCCGCGCCCCGCTTCTACCTGTACCTGGCTGACAACTCGTTCCTCGGCGCGGTCGCGCGCGAAGTGTGCGAGATGTACGACGAGAAGCAACTGATGGGGCATCCGGTCGGCACCGGACCGTTCCGGCTGGCCGACTGGCGCCGCTCGTCGCGGATCGTGCTGGAGCGCAACCCCGGCTATCGCGACGACCTTTACGCAGCCACGGCGCCCGAAGGCGATGAACGCAGCACGCAGATCGCCAACGCGCTGCGCGGCCGCAAGCTGCCGATGCTCGACCGCGTGGAGATCTACATCGTCGAGGAAAACCAGCCGCGCTGGCTCGCGTTCCTGAACGAGGAGCACGACCTGGTCGACGAAGTCCCGTACGACCTGGCCGATATTGTGATCCCCGGCGGCCAGCTCGCCCCCGGCCTGCGCAAGCGCGGCATCCGCATGGACCGCGCGCCTCGCGCCAACGTCGACATGGCGCTGTTCAACATGGAGCATCCGCTGGTCGGCGGCTACACGCCCGAGAAGGTGGCGCTGCGGCGGGCAATCTCGCTGGCCTACAGCGTCGACGAGGAGATCCGGCTGGTGCGCAAGGGCCAGTCGGTACCCTCGAACTCGCCGGTGGCGCCGACGGTGCCCGGATTCGATCCCGGATTCCGCAGCGACATGAGTGCGTTCTCGCGGGCGCGGGCGCGCGCCCTGCTCGATTCCTTCGGCTACATCGACCGCAATGGCGACGGCTGGCGCGAGCAGCCCGACGGCAGCCCGCTGCTGCTGGAGATGGCCACCCAGCCCGATCAGTTGTCGCGCCAGCTCGATGAGCTCTGGAAGAAGAGCATGGCCGCGATCGGCCTGCGGATCGACTTCAAGGCCGCCAAGTGGCCGGAGAACCTGAAAAATTCGCGCGCCGGCAAGCTGATGATGTGGCGCGTGGGCTGGGTCGCCGCACAGCCCGACGGCGACACGTTCCTGGCCCTCGGCTACGGCCCCAACAAGGGCCAGGCCAACCACGCGCGTTTCGATCTGACGGCCTACAACACGCTCTACGCCACGCAGCGCACGCTGCCCGATGGCCCCGAACGCGAGCGCCTGTTCCACGAAGCCAAGAAGCTGTTCGTGGCGTGGGCGCCGTACAAGTTCGTCGGCCACCGGATCGAAACCTCGGTTACCCACCCCTGGGTGGTGGGCTTCCGCCGCCACCCGTTCATGCGCGATTTCTTCAAGTACGTCGACATCGACGACAGCGCGCGCAGCAAGGGCAACGCATGATCCGCTCGTTACACGCCGCGCTGCGCGCGGTGCTGCTTGCCGCGCTGATGCTCGGCATGTCGTCCACCGCGCTCGCGCAAGGTGGGCCGCCCAAGGTGCTGCGCTACGCGTTCCCGATTGCCGAGACCGGCTTCGACCCGGTGCAGTTGTCGGACCTGTACTCGCGCATCGTCACCGCGCACGTATTCGACGGCCTGTACACCTATGACCACCTGGCGCGTCCATTCAAGATCGTCCCCAACGTGGCTGACGGCATGCCGGAGTCATCCGAGGACTTCCGGACCTGGACCATCCGCATCCGCCCCGGCATCTACTTCCAGGACGACCCCGCATTCGACGGAAAGCGGCGCGAACTGGTGGCGCAGGATTTCGTCTACACGATCAAGCGCTTCGCCGATCCGCGCTGGAAGGCGCCGGCCTGGGCCTCGATCGCCGAATTGAAGATCGTCGGCCTGCAGGCGCTGCGGGAGGCCGCGCTGAAGAACAAGACGCCGTTCGACTACGACCGCGAAATCGAGGGCCTGCGCGCGCTCGACCGCTACACGCTGCAGTTCCGGCTCGAAGAAGGCCGGCCGCGCTTCATCCAGACCTTCGCCGGCGGCGACCTGTACGGCGCGGTGGCACGCGAGGTGGTGGAGAAGTACGGCGACCAGATCGTTGCTCATCCGGTCGGCACCGGTCCATTCCGGCTCAAGAACTGGCGTCGCTCATCGAAGATCGTGCTGGAGCGCAACCCCGGCTACCGCGAGCATGTCTACGACGCGCAGCCCAACGCCGACGATGCCGAGGGCCAGGCCATGCTTGCGAAGTTCAAGGGCCGCCGCCTGCCGATGATCGACCAGGTCGAGATCTCGATCATCGAGGAACAGCAGCCGCGCTGGCTCGCGTTCCAGAACCGCCAACAAGACATGCTCGAGCGGCTGCCCAACGAGTTCGTCAACATCGCGATCCCCAATGGGCGCATGGCGCCCAATCTGGCCAAGGCCGGCATCAAGATGGAGCGGATGCTCAACTCCGATGTCACGATCACGCTGTACAACATGGACAGCCCGGTCGTGGGCGGCACCACGCCCGAAAAGATCGCGCTGCGGCGCGCGCTCAATCTCGCGGTCAACGTCGAGCAGGAAATCCGGCTGGAGCGACGCGGTCAGGCGATTCCCGCCCACTCGCCGATCGTGCCGAACACGGTGGGCTACGACCCGGCGTTCCGGAGCGAGAACGGCCTCTACAGTCCGGCGCGCGCCAAGGCGCTCCTCGATCTGGCGGGCTACAAGGACGTCGATGGCGACGGCTGGCGCGAGCAGCCCGATGGCAAGCCGCTGGTCATCGAAGTTGCCACGCAGCCAGACCAGGCGTCGCGCCGCCTCGATGAACTGATGCGCAAGGACTATGCCGCGGTGGGTGTGCGGATCGAATTCAAGCCGGCCAAGTGGCCGGAAAACCTCAAGTCGGCACGCGCCGGCAAGCTGATGGTCTGGCGCGTGGGCTCCTCTGCGAGTTCACCCGACGGCCAGCCCGCGCTGGACCGGATGGCCAGCGTGCACGTGGGTGGCCAGAATCTTGCGCGGTTCCGCAACGCGCAGTTCGATGCGATCTACAACCGGATGCGCGTGCTGCCTGACGGACCGGAGCGACTGGAATTGTTCACCGAGGCCAAGCGGATCGCAGTGGCCTATGCGCCGTACAAGAGCAGCGTGCATCGAATCCTGACCGACCTGATGCAGCCCTGGGTCTACGGCTACCGCCGCCCGCCGTACTGGCAGCACTGGTGGCAGTACGTCGACATCGACGCCGAGGCGCAGGCCAAAGCGACGGCGCGATGAAACGGCGTGCGCTGTTGCAGGCGGCAGGAGCACTGGCCGCGCCGG
>CAZTUT010000204.1:0-4556 GCA_964616395.1 uncultured Burkholderiaceae bacterium | reverse complement strand
TGCGCCAACTGAATGCCGACCTGCACGCGCATTCGACCTTCTCCGACGGCACGATGCAACCGCGGGCGCTGGTCGAGCGCGCCGCGCAGCGCGGCGTGGACCTGTTCGCGCTGACCGATCACGATGAGGTCAGCGGCATCGCGCAGGCGCGGGCCGCGGCAACGGAGCTGGGGCTGGCTTTCGTGGCGGGCGTGGAAGTCTCGGTCACCTTCGCGTCGCAGACGGTGCATGTCGTCGGTCTCGGCATCGATGAGGCCAATCCCGAGCTGCTGGCTGGACTCGCTCACACCCGCGCCGGCCGCATGCGGCGCGCGCAGCAGATGAGCGACGGACTGGCGCAGGCGGGCATTGCCGGCGCGCTCGAAGGCGCGCTTCGCTACGTGGGCAACATCGACCTCGTGTCGCGCACGCACTTTGCCCGCCATCTGGTCGAGACTGGCGTGTGCGCCGATACGCGCGAAGTGTTCAGCCGCTTCCTGACCGAAGGCAACCCCGGCTACGTGCCGCACCAGTGGGCGCGGCTGACTGATGCGGTGCGCTGGATTCGTGGCGCCGGCGGCGTGGCGGTGATCGCGCATCCGGCCCGCTACCGGTTCAGCGCGACCGAGCAGTGGGCGCTGTTCTCGGAGTTCTGCGAGGCGGGCGGCGAAGCGGTCGAGGTCGTGACCAGCAGTCACGATGCCGACGAGGTTCGCCGCTACGCGGCGCTGGCGCAGGAGTTCGGCCTGCACGGCTCGCGCGGCAGCGACTTTCACGGGCCGGGCGAGTCGCACGCCGAACTGGGTCAGGTAGCGCTGCTTCCCGAGGGTGTGGCGCCGGTCTGGCAGCGCTTCGCCTCCGCCTGAACCGAGACGCGGAGACTCGTCGTGGCCCAGCGCTTCAACGTTCACCCGGTCGATCCGCAGGTTCGGCTGCTGCGCCAGGTCGCGCAGATCATCGACCACGGTGGCGTGGGCGCGCTGCCGACCGACTCCTGCTACGCGCTGGCCTGCCATCTCGATGACAAGCCGGCGGCTGACCGGTTGCGCCGCATCCGCCAGGTCGACGAGCGGCATCACCTGACGTTGCTGTGCCGCGATCTGTCGGAGATCGCCAGCTACGCGAAGGTCGACAACACCCAATACCGGCTGATCCGTCAGGTCACGCCGGGGCCGTACGCGTTCATTCTCGAAGCCACGCGCGAGGTGCCGCGGCGGCTGTCGCATCCGTCGCGCAAGACCATCGGCATCCGTATCCCGGATCATCCGGTCACGCTCGGCCTGCTGGAAGTGCTCGGCCAGCCGCTGTTGTCGACCACACTGATCCTGCCCGGTGACGAACTGCCGCTGAACGACGCCGATCACATCGCCGAGCGGCTCGATCACGACATCGACTTCATCGTCGATGGCGGCGCCTGCGGGGTGGAGCCGGTGAGCATCGTCGACCTGAGCGGCCGCGAGCCGGTCGTCGTGCGGCGCGGCCGCGGCGACGTGGCGGCCCTCGGCCTCGAATGAAGCTGGCCGCGCTGGCGGCGCGGCATCGGTAGACTGCGGCCGATGGAAGAAGTCATCCAGCACATCACGGTCTACGCGATCCCGATCCTGTTCGCGATCACGGTGCACGAGGCCGCGCACGGCTACGTGGCGCGCATGTTCGGCGACACCACCGCCTACGCAGCCGGTCGCATCTCGCTGAACCCGATTCGCCACATCGATCCGATCGGCACGGTGGTGGTGCCGCTCGTGATGGTGGCGCTGTCGGGCTTCATGTTCGGCTGGGCCAAGCCTGTGCCAGTCGACTTCTCGCGCCTGCGCCACCCGAAGCGCGACATGATCTGGGTGGCGGCCGCCGGTCCGGGCGCCAATCTGTTGATGGCCATTCTCTGGGTGCTGTTCGCCAAATTGATGCAGGGCCTCGATGTTCAGGAGCGCTACGTTTACCTGGTCGCCAATGCCGGTGTGTCGGTCAACCTGGTCTTCATGGCACTGAACCTGATCCCGATTCCGCCGCTCGACGGGGGTCGCATCGCGGTCGGCCTGCTACCGCAGCGGCTTGCCTACGCCTACTCCCGCGTCGAGCCCTACGGCATGTTCATCATCATCGCGCTGCTGGTCACTGGCGTTCTGAGCGTGCTGCTGCGCCCGTTCCTGCAGATGGGCGAAGCGATCATCCGGTTGTTCGTCTGAGCAACCGACTAGCCGAGCAACCGATTTTCGAGTCGTCACGATGTCCCAGCCCCGCGTTCTCTCCGGCATGCGCCCCACCGGCGCGCTGCATATCGGCCACTACCACGGCGCGCTGAAGAACTGGGTGCGCCTGCAGGACGAGATGCCGTGTTACTACTTCGTGGCCGACTGGCATGCGCTGACCACCCACTACGAGTCGCCGGAGGTGATGTCGGCCTTCGTGTGGGACATGCTGGTCGACTGGTTTGCCGCCGGTCTCGACCCGGCCAAGGCCACGGTGTTCATCCAGTCGCGCGTGCCCGAGCATGCGGAGCTGTTCCTGCTGCTTTCGATGGCCACGCCGCTGGGCTGGCTGGAGCGGGTGCCGACCTACAAGGATCAGATCGAGAAGCTGAAGGAAAAGGATCTGTCGACCTACGGTTTTCTTGGCTATCCGCTGATGCAGGCGGCCGACATCCTGATCTATCGCGCGACCCAGGTGCCGGTCGGCGAGGACCAGGTGCCGCACATCGAGATGACGCGCGAGATCGCGCGCCGCTTCAACCACCTGTACGGGCGCGAGCCGGGCTTCGAGGACAAGGTCGCCGCGGCGATCCGCAAGCTCGGCGGCCGTGCCGGCAAGCAACTGGAAGAGGCGCGCCTCAGGTGGACGCAGGACGGCGACGCCGCCGGCCGCGATGCCGCGCGTGCCGTGGTGCTGGCGGCCAGCATTCCGCAGGAGGATCGCGAGCGGCTGCTCGGCTGGCTCGACGGCACGCGTCGCAGCATCCTGGTGGAGCCGGCCGCGCGCCTGACCGAGACGCCCAAGCTGCCCGGGCTCGACGGCGCCAAGATGTCCAAGAGCTACGGCAATGCGGTGCTGATGCGCGAGGAGCCCAAGCCGCTGGCCGACAAGCTGCGCAAGATGCCGACCGACCCGGCGCGCGTGCGCCGCACCGATCCGGGCGAGCCCGAGCGCTGCCCGGTGTGGCAACTGCACAAGGTGTATTCGTCGGCCGAGACCCAGGACTGGGTGCAGCAGGGCTGCCGCAGCGCCGGTATCGGCTGCATCGAGTGCAAGCAGCCGGTGATCGACGCGATGCTGGCCGAGCAGCAGCCGTGGCGCGAGCGCGCCCAGCCGTTCCTCGACCGGCCGCAACTGCTGCGCGAGATCGTCGATGACGGCTGCGCCCGCGCGCGCGCCACCGCGCAGGAGACGCTGCGCGACGTGCGCGAGGCGATGGGCCTCGTCTACCGCTGAGATGCGCGGCCGGCTGCGCAGGCGGCCGGCCGGCGTCCGCGCGATGCGACGCAGCTACCTATAATCGGTCGCATGCCGAGCCCCGATGCCGACACCCCACGCGCGCCGTGGCAGCCCGCCGGCCGCACGCGCGGCGCTGCAGCCGACGTGCAAAGCTCGCGTGCGCTGCGCCTGATCACCGAGGCGGTGCTGATCGTCGGCGCGCTCGCGGTGCTGGCGCTGGCCGCGTTCCTGTTCACCTACAACCGTGCCGACCCGGGTTTTTCGCATGTGTCGGCAGCGGCCACGATCCACAACGCGGGCGGCCGCATCGGCGCCTGGCTGGCCGACCTGCTCAAACTGATCTTCGGGCTGTCGGCCTGGATCTGGGTCGCGGCGGGCGCCGCCTGGGTCGTGCGCGGCTTTCGTCGGCTGCACGCGCCATATGCGGACCGCGGCCTGCCCGACTGGGCGCAGGCGCTCGGCCTGCTGCTGCTGATCGGTGCCGCCACCGCGCTCGAAGCGCTGCGCCTGCAGGGGCTGGCCAGCGTGCTGCCGGGGGCCTCCGGGGGCATCGTCGGCGGGCTGATCGGTCCGGCACTCGCGGCGGTGCTTGGCTACACCGCGGCCAGCGTGCTGCTGATTGCGCTGATTGCGATCGGCGCCAGCCTGTTCTTCGACTTCTCGTGGCTCAGTGTGTCCGAGCGCGTGGGCGCGCTGATCGAGCAGGCGGTGCAGCGCGTGCGTCAGCGGCGCGAGGCCGAGGAAGATCGCGTGATCGGGCAGCAGGCCGCGATGCAGCGCGAGGCCGCGCTCGAAGAAGAGCGCGAGCGCGTGGAGGAGGCGCCCACTGTGCTGATCGAGCGGCCGGCGCCGCGCGTGGCGCCATCGGAGCGCAAGCAGAAGGAGCGCCAGGTGCCGCTGTTTGCCGACATGGGCGACAGCAAGCTGCCAGCGCTCGACCTGCTGGACGAGCCGCCGCCGGCGGTCGAGACCGTATCCACCGACACGCTCGAGTTCACGTCGCGGCTGATCGAGAAGAAGCTCAAGGACTTCGGCGTCGAGGTGACCGTGGTGGCGGCCTATCCAGGCCCGGTGATCACCCGCTACGAGATCGAGCCGGCCACCGGTGTGAAGGGCAGCCAGATCGTCAACCTTGCCAAGGATCTGGC
>CAZTUT010000203.1:0-4620 GCA_964616395.1 uncultured Burkholderiaceae bacterium | reverse complement strand
AAGCCGGAAACACCCCGGTCGACAGATAGCGGTCGCCGCGATCGCAGACGATGAACACGATGGTCGCGTTCTCGACCTCGGCGGCGATGCGCTGCGCGATCACGCAGGCGCCTGCCGCGGAGATGCCGCAGAAGATGCCCTCTTCGGCCGCCATCCGGCGCGCCATGTCTTCGCTGTCGGCCTGCGTCACGGTCTCGAGCCGGTCCACGCCCGAGGCGTCGTAGATCTTCGGCAGGTAGGCCTCCGGCCACTTGCGGATGCCCGGGATCTTCGAGCCCTCGGCCGGCTGTGCGCCGACGATGCAAACCGATGGACTCACTTCCTTCAGGTAGCGGCTCACGCCCATGATGGTGCCGGTGGTGCCCATCGCGCTGACGAAGTGAGTGATGTGTCCGCCGGTGTCGCGCCATATCTCGGGGCCGGTGGTCTCGTAGTGGGCGCGGGGATTGTCCGGGTTGGCGAACTGGTCGAGCACCTTGCCCTCGCCGGCGTCCTGCATCCGCAGCGCGAGATCGCGCGCGAACTCCATGCCGACGGACTTGCCGTCACCCTTGGCCGGCGTGAGGATCAGTTCGGCGCCATAGGCCTTCATGCTGGCGCGCCGTTCGGCCGACAGGTCGTCGGGCATGATCAGCGTCATCCGGTAACCCTTCATCGCCGCGATCATCGCCAGCGCAATGCCAGTGTTGCCGCTGGTGGCCTCGATCAGCCGGTCGCCCGGCCTGATCTCGCCGCGCTCCTCGGCGCGCCGGATCATTGAATAGGCAGGCCGGTCCTTGACCGAACCGCCCGGATTGTTGCCTTCCAGCTTGCCGAGAATCACATTGCCACGCCGCGCGCTTTCGGCTGCGCCAATACGCTGCAGGCGCACCAGTGGCGTGTTGCCGATGGTGGCATCGATGCTCGGAAATGGTGGTGCACTGACCTGCGTCACTTGCTCTGCTCCCTGGGCGCGGCGGGTCCGCGCTCGCCGTTGACGGTCACCCCTTGCGCCTGCCACTGCTCGATCCGGCGCGGCCCCAAACCCTTGACGCGCTTGCGCAGATCGTCCCAGCCGGCGAACGGCTGCCGGGCGCGCTCTTCCAGCATGCGATCGGCCATCGTCACGCCGGCCCCATCGAGTTGCTCGATCTGGGCTCGGCTGGCCTCGTTGATCTCGAGCGCCTGCAATCGAAGTGGCAGAACCGCGATGGCGAGCAGCACCGCGATGGCAGCCGCGCGGATCAGACCACTCGATTCAGACACGATGCTTCGCCCGACGGCCACCGGCTCAGGCGGCAGCGTCCAGTTCCTCGACCCGGCGCGGCGGATAGCTGTCCCAGCTCGTGCAGCCCGGGCACTGCCAGTGAAACTCGCGCGCGCGAAAGCCGCACTTGCCGCAGCGATAGCGCGCAATCCGGCGCGTCTGCGAGTGGATCAGGTTGCGCAGCAGGTCGAGTTCCTCGTCACCCTTGGCCGCCGCGCTGCGGATTGCCAGCAGCTTCTCGAAGCCGAGCAGCGACGGATGACGCTTGAGCTCGTCGCGCAACAGCGCTTCGGCCGCGGCCGCCCCTTCCCAGTCAGCGCTGCGCCGGAACGCCACGTCGAGCAGGTCGACGCTCGGCGAGTCGAGCAGGCTGCGTCGCAGCAGATTGAGCGCCTCGTCGCGCCGACCGAGCGCATCCATGGCCAGCGACAGCCGGTCGGCGACCAGCGGCAGATAGTCGGGCGCCAGTTCATTCAGCCGTAACCAGTGGCGGACCGATTCCTCGCGTTCGCCGCGTCGGGCCGCCAGGTCGCCCGCAAGCATCGTCGCGCGCAGCGACCGGCGGTCGGCCGCGAATGCCTCGGCCAGATGCACCGCCGCGGCATCGAGATCATTGCGTGCGACGGCCGCATCGACCAGTTCGCAGCAGAAGTGCGCAATGGCCACGCCATGCGACTCGCCAGCGTCGCGCTCCAGGCGGCGTGCGCAGTCGATCGCCTTGGTCCACTCGCGCTCCATCTGGTAGATGCGCAGAAGCGCACGCAGCGCGGCGAAACGATGCTGGCGATCATCGACGAGGCGGGTGAACGCGTCCTCGGCACGATCCAGCAGCCCGCCCTTCAGGTAGTCCTGACCGAGTTCCGCCAGCGCATTGGCGCGCTGCGAGGCCGGCAGATCGGCGCGGTTGAGCAGATGGGTATGGATCCGCACCGCGCGATCGATCTCGCCTCGGCGCCGGAACAGATTGCCAAGCGCGAAGTGCAGCTCGATGGTCTCGGGATCGAGCTTGACCACCTCGATGAATGCGTCGATCGCCTTGTCCGGTTGCTCGTTGAGCAGCAGGTTGAGCCCGCGCGACATCGACTGCGGTGTCGCGCTCTGCTGCGCGCCTCCGCGACCCCGCGACTCGAAGCCGCGCGCGAACCAGCCCACCGCGAACAGCAGCGGCAGGATCAGCAGGTGCCAGGGTTCGAGTTCGAACATGTCAGCGGCGGCGCTGCGCGTACGCGGCATCGTCCTCGACTTGACCGCCTGCGCCGGCATTGCGGGCGGCGTTGGCCAGTTCGTCGGCGGATCGCTCGGCGGCCGCGATCACGCGCGCCGACTCGGGGGCCGGCGCCTGCGCAGGCGCCTGACGGCGATTGCGCAGCAGTAACGGCGCAAGTGCTGCCGCCGCCGCGAATGCGCCGAGCACCAGGCACCCAAGCATGATCAGGATCAGCGGCACGCCGTCCCAGCGCAAGCTCTCCGTCAGCCGCAAGGGGACCGGCGTGGTGTTCTTTAGCGCGAACCACAGCACGAGCGCAAAGAACGCGATGCGAATCATCCAGCCCAGCATGCGCGGCAGCCTGATCGTCAAGGAACCCGGATTCTACGGGGCTGCCGCGGGCGCCCGTAAAAGCAAAAGGCCCCGCAAGCGCGGGGCCTTCCTGATCGATGGACCACCAGCCGCCAGCGTTCAGCTTTCGGTGACCGTCGTATCGCCAGCGTGACCATCCACGCGCTCGCGCAACTCCTTGCCCGCCTTGAAGTGCGGCACCAGCTTGGCCGGTACCGGCACCCGCTCGCCGGACTTGGGGTTGCGGCCGACGCGCGGCGGACGGTAATTCAGCGAAAAACTGCCAAAGCCGCGAATCTCGATGCGCTGACCGGCGGCCAGTGCCGCGCTCATCGCATCGAGAATCGCCTTGACCGCCTCGTCGGCGTCACGCGCGACCAGCCGCTGATGACGCTCGGCCAGACGCACGATCAGCTCCGACTTGGTCAGCGTCTTTTCTTCGCCTTGCAAGATCAGGCCCTGCCGTCAGTCAACGCTCAGCGGTTGTCGAGCTTGGCTTTCAGCAGCGCGCCCAGGTTGGTGGTCCCGGTCTGCGCTTCCGACTGGATCCGCTGCATCTGCTCGCTCGTGTCGGCGTTGTCCTTGGCCTTGATCGAGAGATTGATGTTGCGGGTCTTGCGGTCGACGTTGACGATCATCGCGGTGACGCTGTCGCCTTCCTTCAGATGATTGCGGGCATCCTCGACGCGATCGGCCGCGATCTCGGAGGCTCGCAGGTAGGCCTCGACGTCGCCGCCGAGGCTGACCACCGCACCCTTGGCATCCACGCTCTTGACCGTGCCTGTGACGATCTGGCCCTTCTCGTGCGCGCCAGCGAAGTTGGTGAACGGATCGCCACCCAGCTGCTTGACGCCCAGCGAGATGCGCTCGCGCTCGGTGTCGATCGCCAGCACCACGGCCTCGACCTCGTCGCCCTTCTTGTACTTGCGAACGGCCTCTTCGCCCGGCTCGCTCCACGACAGATCCGACAGGTGCACCAGGCCATCGATGCCACCCGACAGGCCGATGAACACGCCGAAGTCGGTGATCGACTTGATCTGGCCCTTCACGCGGTCGCCCTTCTTCTGCGACAGCGAGAAGTCGTCCCACGGATTCGGCCGGCACTGCTTCATGCCGAGCGAGATACGGCGACGGTCCTCGTCGATCTCCAGCACCATGACCTCGACCTCGTCGCCGAGCTGCACGACCTTCTTCGGATCGACGTTCTTGTTGGTCCAGTCCATCTCCGACACGTGCACCAGGCCCTCGATGCCGGCCTCGATCTCGACGAACGCGCCGTAGTCGGTGATGTTGGTGACCTTGCCAAACAGGCGGGTGCTCTGCGGATAGCGACGCGCCAGGCCGACCCACGGGTCTTCGCCGAGCTGCTTGATGCCCAGCGACACGCGGTTCTTTTCCTGGTCGAACTTCAGGACCTTGGCCGTCAGCTCCTGACCAACCTGCACCACCTCGCTCGGGTGGCGCACGCGGCGCCAGGCCAGATCGGTGATGTGCAGCAGGCCGTCGATGCCGCCGAGGTCGACGAATGCACCGTAGTCGGTGATGTTCTTGACGACGCCCTTGATAACAGCGCCTTCTTGCAGCGTCTCAAGCAGCTTCTGACGATCTTCGCCCATGTTCTCTTCCAGAACAGCGCGACGCGACAGCACAACGTTGTTGCGCTTGCGATCGAGCTTGATGACCTTGAACTCCATGGTCTTGCCTTCGAACGGCGTGGTGTCCTTAACAGGACGCGTGTCGACCAGCGAACCGGGCAGGAAGGCGCGAACGCTGTTAACCATAACAGTCAGACCACCCTTCACCTTGCCGGTGATGG
>CAZTUT010000202.1:0-4634 GCA_964616395.1 uncultured Burkholderiaceae bacterium | reverse complement strand
TCAACGACCAGGTGCCGGGCAAGCGGCAGCGGCTGCGATTTGCAGGCTGAGGCGGGCAAGCTGTACAGCGCGCGGGTTGGGCTGCACTACCGCGCGCTCGGCCTGCCACGAGAAGAGGGCGTGCACTGGTTCTGGATCGGCACGCACGCCGAATACGATCGGCTTGTGGGGACTTGAGACAGCCCAGTGAGCGACGCTGAAGGGGCGCCCAGTCGAGTCAGCACGCGGGATTGATCACTGATCGGGCTGTAACCACTTGCCATGTCAAACGACCTCCCAGCGCTCCCATGCCTCCCCCTCGGCCGCTACCGCCACTACAAGGGCGGCGAGTACGAGGTGATCGGCGTGGTCCGGCACAGCGAGACGCTGGAGCCGATGGTCCTGTATCGCGCGCTGTACGGCGAGGCGGGGCTGTGGGTGCGGCCGTTTGCGATGTTCGTGGAGCAGGTGGAACACAACGGCGAGCGCCGGGCGCGGTTTGCGCTGATTACCGCTACCGAGTCGCCGTAGTCGCCATGTACTTGTCGCGCCAGACGGTGCGTTTGACGTGGGGTTGACACACCCAAACACGCGGTTGGACGCCGCGACTTCAACGACTACGCTTGCTTGTCGCTTCCCTTGTCGGTTGTCTCAAGATGGCTCGTCTTCGACTTGCCGCGCTGTTCGTTCTCTCTGTCGTTCTAGCCTCGTGCGGTGGGAGCGAGCCGGAGCCCTCGGGTGCCGTTTTCGTGTTTCGGCTGCATGGCTTTGCTGAGTCGCAGGAGTTCAGAGCCCGAAGTCAGTCGCCAACGGTCATCGCACAGGCGCGCCAGCAGCTTCAGCGCCCTGTGGCCGAGCGGCGACTCTTTCCCATCGGCCCCATCAGTTCGGGCAATGGCGGTTACAACCTGGCGTGGCGCTGGCATTACACCGACTTCACCCTCGTCGAGGTCGCCATCGAGCTTTGCGACGGCACGCCCGCCTTGGTCGAGCAGGATCTCCCGTATTGGCTGAATACGGTCAAGAGCTTTTGTCCGTGGGCCGGCTACGTCCATGCGGAGATTCAGTGAGCGGGGCCGTCGACGCGCGCCAGGATGGCGCTCGGTCGGCTACGGGTCGCGCCGATGCCAAGCGCTGCAATGGCCGCTGGTGAGGTACCTGTGACGAGCACGACCAGACTGCCGAGGCGGTCCTGAACGTCTTGCCGGCCCCACGTTGCGCGTTACCCGAAGCCCATGCCTGACTTCCCGCGTCAGCTCAGCACCGAAAGGCTGCATCTGCGGCAGTTCACCCATGATGATTGGCCGGCGCTGCATGAGCACTACAGCGATCCGGAGTGCACGAAGTTCACGTTTCGGCGCGCGTTAACCGAGGGCGAAAGCTGGCGCGCCATGTGCAGCATGGTGGGCCACTGGACGATCCGCGGATACGGCCCGTTCGCGGCAGTGGAGGCGAGCACGGGCCAGGTCGTCGGTGCGGTGGGCATGTGGTACCCCAATGACTGGCCCGAGCCCGAGATCAAGTGGGCGCTGTTGCGCCGGTACTGGGGCATGGGTTACGCATCCGAGGCGGTGCGGGCGATTCAGCGGCCCGCCTTTGTTTGCCTGGGGGACAGGGCGCCGATCAGCTTCATCAATGCCGACAACGCGCCGTCGATCCGGCTCGCGATCGCGGTTGGCGCAACGCTGGAGAAGACGGTGGCGTTCCGGGGCTCGCCGTGGCAGGTTTATCGTCACCCGGTTGATGCGGTTTCGACGTCCGGTTAAGTGGAGTCTGCCCACTTGAAGATCGCGGTCGACGTTAACAACGAGCGATGAACGAAGATCCGACACCGTCCCGGCTCTGGATCGTCTGGCTACAGGCCGTGACGATTGGCGTGATCGGGTTCGGCCTTGCGCTGGTACTCGCACCGGCGCTGGCGCGGCAGGGCTTCTCGCTGCTTGTCTATGCGGCGCCTGACCAGATCGACGCATTCGGCGCCGTTCCGGTGCGATACATCTCGCTTGCACATGCGGTGATCGGTGGCGTGATGATCGGCTGGGGCGTTGCGATGCTCTACGCAACAAAGTCGCTGCTTGCCAAGGGTCGGCGGGAAGGCTGGTACCTGATCGCGCTGTCGGTCGTCACCTGGTACGTGCCCGACACCGCCTACTCGCTCCTTTCGGGGTTCTGGCAGAACGCGGTGCTGAACACGGTCTTTCTCGGGCTGTTTGCGACACCGCTCTGGGCAACGCGCCGGTTCAGGCAGTGACGCGTGGCCGCAGCAGCCGCTTGGACACCGCCGCCACGACAACGCGCGGCGTGAACCGGTTGACGAACACCAGCGCGCGATTGCCGGGCCCTACAACCCGTGACAGGCCGCCGCCGAGCATCAGATCCACGCCGGCCTGTGCCACTGCGCGCGGATTGGCGCGGTGGGTCTTGCCGAAGTGGTGCCCGCCGGCGATGCGCCTGGGGTCGACCTCGTCGAAGAACGCGGTGTCGGTTGGCCCCGGCGACAGGCAGCTCACGCTGACTCCAGAGTCCTCGAGCTCCTTGGCAAGCGCCTCCGAGAAGTTGAGAACAAACGCTTTGGATGCGCCATACGCGGCGAAGTACGGCGTGGGTTGGTAGGCTGCCGTAGAGGCGATGTTCAGGATCCGCCCCCCGTGCTGCTGCTTCATCTGCGCACCATACCGGTGGCACAACTCGGCGACAGCGACGACGTTGAGTTGCAGCATCCGGTGAAGACGCCCGGCGTCGATGGCGACATGCTCTTCGAGTATTCCGAAGCCAGCGTTGTTCACGAGCATGTCGATGCGCAGTCTTGCGCGCTCGGTGAAGTCGAACAAGCGCTGCGCGGCGCCGTCTTCCGACAGGTCGATGGCCTTCGTGACTACCTCGATACCGTGGTCGCGTCGAAGCGTGTCGGCCACTTCGCGCAGCTTCGCTGCGCTTCGGCTTGCGAGCACCAGTCGGTGCCCGCGGGCCGCCAGCAGGTGGGCGATCTCGAGTCCGATGCCGCCGCTTGCGCCAGTCAGCAACGTGGTCGTAGGTGAGTTCATTCGTGGATCCTTCTTGCAAAGAGCGTTCGTGATCTATGGAAACACTGTTACCGAAAGGCCAACAAAAGGAATCGCGTCGTTCAGCCCGCTCGATCGGTCGATGAGCTTCCGGAAACGCATCAGTACCTCAGGCTGACGCGCAGGACCATGGGCTCTCTGGCCGCGATGGTGAACTTCGACTCGTCCCACTTCGGGCTCGATAGCGCGTAGGTGCGGTTGTTTGAAACGCCGTAGCCCTCGGTGGGCACGCCGACGAGGTTCTTGTCCAGCTTGCCGTTGCCGTTCTCGTCGTGAACGACCGCGACCGCATAGGTGCCCGGCTTGAGGTTGCCGAACGTGCACGAGGCCTGGGCTCCTTCGATCGGCGCGCGCACGGTCGCCGCGCCTTCTCCGTCGGGAAATCCTTGGGCGTCGGTGAACAGGCGGCAGTTCATCGTGCCCTTGGTATTGCGGAACGACGACACCTCCAGACGCAGGGTGGCGCTCGTGTCGTCGCTGGCGGCGGCAGCGGGCCCGAACATGATCATGGGCAGCCCTGCCGCAAGCGCGGCGAGCGCGGCAATCGATGCGCGCGTCGCCCGCGCCTTACGCGATTTGACATGCCGGGTGGGTGGGGAGGGTGGTTTCGTCATTCAGGGTCCTATCAGGTTGGGACGGGGTTTCGTGTTGGGCCTACTTCGGCGCTGCGGTAAGCCTCAGGCTGGCCAGCACGTCCGTGACAGCGAGCCGCGCCAGTCGTTCGCCCTGGCTGTCGAACGGCGTGATGCCTTCGAGTTCCAGCGTGACCGGACCATGAACTGCCGCCCAGAGGCGAACCGCGGCCTCGCGGTGGTCCGCGGGCGCAGCGCCTGGCGCGGCGCAGGCCTGTGCGACCGCCTCTTCCAGGGCGCCGAGAGCGAGCCGCGCCTGCTGTCGGGAGAAGTCGGTCGGCACGTGGTCCGGCAGCGCATTGCCGAACATCACGCGGAACAGCGCCCGGTGCTCGAGCGCGAACGACCGGTACGACAGCATGACCGGAACCAGCGCACGCACCGGGTCGCGATGGCGGCGCCGCTCGCGCTCCACGGTGAAGCGCAGCAGCGCGAAGCCTTCCACCTTCAGCCCCTCGCTCAGCCCGTTTTTGCCGCCGAACAGCGTGTAGACCACCTTGGTCGAGCAGTTGGCCCGCTGTGCGAGCGTGCGCAACGTCAGTGCCTGCGGCCCTTCGTCGGCGATCAGCCTGGTCGCCACATCGAGTAACCCGCGCCGCACCGTGGCGTCGCCCTCGTGCCGGGCGGATTGGTAGTCGAACGCTATTTCGGTATTCATTTGGTAACAGTGTTACCGGCATCTGGCGGATTGTCAAGCCGGCGCATGCGTTGGCGGATACACGGGTTCGCGCTTGGATAGGGTTTCGCCGTCGCACCTACTACGGCTCGCGGGGCAGGCGTTGGCGAACGCTTGATCGCGTAGAACCATGACGCCGCGTTAAGCCGTGATGTTCGGCCTTGGCTCTGTCGGCCTCGCCGCGTGAGATTTCACGCGGCAGCCTGCGCCGCCATTTGAGCGGCTATCTGCCCTTCGCCGCCGGATGCGGACTGCGCTCCAGATAGCTGACGATCGCCACCCGTG
>CAZTUT010000201.1:0-4640 GCA_964616395.1 uncultured Burkholderiaceae bacterium | reverse complement strand
CGCTGGAAATGGTCGTGGTTGTTGTCGCCCTCGTACTCGGCCATCATCGCGTCCCACTCGGCGCGCACCGACGAGACGTCGAGACGATCCATTTCGGCGTAGTCGGTCGTGTAGAAGCGCGGCGTCAGCAGCGTCTCCGTGGTGGCCTTGCGCATCGATTCGGCGGACACGGCGCCGGTTCGGGTCGCGGCGGCCACGGGCTCGGCGCGTTCCTGGGGGGTGTCGATGACGGCGGACATTCGGTTCTCCTCGGGGCGGGGTCAGCGATTCGTCGTCGCCGGACCGTGGGATGGAGCAGCAGCCTGAACAGGTAGCGCAAGCAGTCGTGCAAACGTGCCGGCGTGCATCGGTCCGAACGACTCGAGATCGATGCGCTGGCCGGTGGCGGGGTCTTCCAGCGTCAGCCGGCCATCGGTGCGCCCGATCAACAGGAACGGCTGACTGCCGTCGAGTCCGCGGATCTTGCGTTCGCGCGCCAGCGCGCGCAGTGCGCCGCGGATGAAGCCACCTTCGCCGGCGATCTGCGTCAGGGTCTGGCCGCTGGCGGCGTCGATGACAGCGATCTGGCCGTCGCGCGTGTCGGCAAAGCGCAGCGTGCGCGATTGCGCGGCGGCAGCATCGGGTTCGCGGATGTCGATGCCGGACAGCCGCACCGCGGCCACGGCGCCGACCGTGATCAGCACCAGCGCGCCGACCGCGGTCAACACGCCGCGCGGCAGCGTTGGATCGTGAGAGCGCAGGGTCTCGGACATGGCAGGCTCGCGTTTCAATCAGTGCGCGGCGGCCAGCGGCGCGCGGGGGTGGGCTGGAGTCGCTGGCACGGCCCCGGCATCGCGCTGGGCGTCCGCCTGCGCTGCACGGACCGGCTCGGTGCGCCCGTTGGCGATCGACCACGCCTCGGTCAGGATCTCGGCGACCCGGCGTGCGTCGGCAACGCTGCGCAGCATCGGCTCGGCACGCGCCCAGCGCCACGGGCGCGAGTGTGGCCACAGGTGCAGCAAGCCAATACGCTCGCCGGCGGCCAGCGAAAGTGGAATGTCGCCCATGCCGTCTGCGTCGAGTCGCAGACCGGCCGAGGCGATGCGCCGCAGCGGCAGGTTGAAAGTCAGTGTGAGCACGATGCCGATGCGCATGATCACGCGCCTGTCGGTGATCGTGTACATCGCAGTGCGGCCGGTCATCCAGGCCAGCGCCAGCAGCGTGCCGAGCGCGAAGACCACCAGCGGCAGCAGCCAGGCGACGGCGATCAATGCGCTCGACAGTCCGCCGCCGTCAGCGAGCACGTTGACGGCGCGCAGCACGAGAATGATGGCGAAGTAGATCGCCACCTTGCGCACGTGGAACGTGCGCAGCGCGAGCCGCTTCCAGTCCGGCGAACCCTGCCACAGCAGGCGCTCGCCGCGCGGCAGCGGCTCGGGCAGGCCGGGCGCAGCCTCGAACTCGTGCTCGTGCTGCCCCGGGGGCGAATGCCGGTGGCCGGTCGCGGGTTGCGCGGCGCTCATGCCAGCGGCTCCTGCCTTTCGGGCGTTGCATACAGGCGGCCGCCACCGTAGTAAGCAGCGACTCGCTCTTCCTCGTCGAGCGTGATCTGGTTGTCTGACTTGAGCGCCGGCGCATCGACGAACTGGCTGGCCAGCACCGAGTGCACCTTGATGTGTGCATCCTTGCCGCTGCGTACGCGGCAGAAATTCATCGGTACCAGCACATCGCGCGCGCCGGCCGGCGTGGTGACCGACAGTTCGAGATAGCGGATCAGCATGTCCGACGTGTCGAGCCAGGCATCACGCACGACGCCGGCGACCTTGTCGTCAGCACCGAGCACTTCGAGGCCAATCGGGTTCACGTTCTTCGGCGAGATGCTGTAGTCGGACAGCACGCGCAGCGGGCGAATGCGCGGTACGCCATGTGCGGTCTCGGGAATGTCGGCGCGGCGAGTCCAACTGCCCGGGCCGACGCCGTCGAGCATCGGGTTACCGGTGGGCTCGTAGGGCGCGGCGTTGGTCGGATAGCGGCGCGCCAGCGCCAGCTCACGCTGGTCCTTGGAGTGATCGGGCACCACCATGTCGCCGTGCTCGGTCTTGTAGACCTTGGGGGCGGGGGTTGGCCAGCCCTTGACCACCATGCCGTCGTCGCGGCCGGTGTCCATCGGATAACCCTCGCGATGATTTTCGCGCACGAGGTAGTAGATCAGGCCCGCGAAGAAGGCCCAGAACGCGTACAGCACGAGCTGCGCGACGTCCACATACTGAGTGATGGCTCCCATTGCGTTTCTCCTTCGTGCAAGCAATGACCTGTGATGAGACGGGTCTAGCCGGGAAGATCGGCCAGTCCGAACCTGCGGGGTGATGAATCGTTCGGTGCTGAATGTCGGCTGGCGCGCGGTGTGCGCACCAGTGGTCCAATGGCGATCAGCGCTGCGAACAGCAGCGCCAGTTCGACGTGATAGACGACGCTGTAACCGGTGGCTGGGTCGTTGAGGACCACACCCAGCGCGCCGGTACTTGCAAGGCTTCCGACGACATCGCGCAGCGCGCCGCCGCCTGCAATGGACAAGCCCGCCGCTGCCGCCTGAACTGCGCCCCAGGCGCCCAGCGCGAGGCCAACGTGCTCGCGCCGTTCAAGGCTCATGGCGGCGGTCAGCGTGCCGACGGCGAACAGCCCGGCGCCGAAGCCGATCAGCACGGTGCCGGCGCGGAACATCAGCGGCGACTCCAGTGCCGAGGCGAAAACCACGGCGGAGAATCCGGGAAGACCGACCAGCGCGCCGATGGCGGCCAGGCGAAACGCGTTACCGCCGCGTGTCAGGTTGTGCGCCGCCAGAGCGAAGGCAGCCAGCGAGCCGGCGGCAAACAGCGCAGTCAGCGCACTGGTCTGGCTGACCGTCAGGTGCAGGATCTCGCCGCCGTAGGGCTCCAGCACGATGTCCTGCATGTTGAAGGCAGCCGTACCGAGGGCCGTGGCCCAGAGGAAGCGGCGAGCGCGGCGATCGGCGACGAACTGCGACCATGCAGCGCGGAACTGCGGCGCCGGCGCACCCTTGGCGCGACGATTGCGCTCGGGGTCTCGCGGCTCCTGCTTCCAGGTGGCCACGAGGTTCAGCACCCAGGTGACGAGTGCCGCACCTTGGACCACCTGCACCAGCCGGGTCGGCGTGAAGTCGGCCAGCAGCAGGCTGAATACGAAACCGCTTCCGAGCATGCCGACCAGCAGCATCACGTACATCAGTGCCACCACGCGCGGGCGCGAGGCCTCGGCGGCGAGGTCGGTGGCCAGCGCCAGGCCAGCGGTCTGCGCGGTCTGCATGCCGGCGCCGACCAGCAGGAACGCCATGCCGGCCGCGATCGGACCGATCCACAGCGGTCCGGTGGTGTCGCCCGACAGGATCATCAGCGCGAACGGCATGATGGCCAGGCCGGCGAACTGCAGCATGCTGCCGAACCAGACATAGGGCACGCGGCGCCAGCCGAGCGCCGAGCGATGATGGTCGGAACGGAATCCGACCAGCGCGCGGAACGGTGCCACCAGCAGCGGCAAGGCGACCATGGCGGCAACCATGGCCGCCGATACGCCGAGCTCGACGATCATCACGCGGTTGAGCGTGCCCACCAGCAGCGCTGCCGCCATGCCGACCGAAATCTGGAACAACGACAGACGCAGCAGCCGCGCCAGCGGCAGGTCAGCACTGGCGGCATCTGCAAAGGGCAGGTAACGCGGCCCGAGGGCGAGCAGCGCGCGCGAGCCGGCCGTGAAGAAGGCCGACAGCGCAGGCGGCAGCGCGGGCAGCGGACGGGGGCTCATGCGTGCGCCAGCTCCATCGCCTGTGAGATGTAGAAGCCGCGAGCCACCCGCTGGCTGCGCCCGGCATGCCAACCGGTCAGCTCGGCCTGCGCCTCGATCTGGCGCCGCAGATCCGACTCGGCCAGCGGCTCGATCATCGGTGAGCGGTCGCCGCGCGGGAACGCCTTGCCGACCGTATGCATCAGCGACAGCAGCGCGGTGCGCGGCGCGAACGTGAACAGCATCGAGCCGGTCGTGCGCTCGGCCAGTGCCGACAGCGTGCGCAGCACGTCCACGCCGTCATAGTGGATCAGCGAGTCCATCGCGACCACGTGATCGAAACGGCCGAGCGTGGGATCAAGGAAGTCGCCCACGTGGAAGTGCAGCCGCGCTGCCTCGGCGCCGAGTTCGGCCGCAGCACGTTCGGCCGCGTGCTGGACCAGCGTGGGCGAAAGGTCGATCGCCACCACCTCGGCGCCGCGCCGCGCCGCCTCCATCGCCAGCACGCCGGTGCCGCAGCCGGCATCCAGCAGGCGAAGGCCGTGCATGTCGGCCGGCAGCCATGACAGCAGCGTGGCGCGCATCTGCTCGCGGCCAGCGCGCACGGTGGCGCGAATGCCGCTGACCGGTGCATCGGAGGTCAGGCGCTTCCAGGTCTCGGCCGCGGTGCGGTCGAAGTAGTGCTCGATCTGGCCGCGCCGCTCGAGGTAGCTGATGGTGGGAAGCATCATCGGCAGCTCGCTCTAGTCGAAGCCCAGCAGGTCGAAGATGTCGCGGTCGCGCATCGGCGAGGCGTGCATCTCGGGCATCTGGCCGTCCCACCGCGACTGTGCCAGCCGCAGGTATTCCTCCTGCACCGCGAG
>CAZTUT010000200.1:2896-4660 GCA_964616395.1 uncultured Burkholderiaceae bacterium | reverse complement strand
GCGCTACGGCGCGCTCAGGTCGCCGCGCTTGAGCCGGCGTCGCCCCGCCCCGCAAACACCCCCCACAGCCGAACCATCGCCACCGTGTCGAGATTGCAGTACGCGAGCAACTGACGCCGGATCTCTTCGCGCCGCTCTGCGGTCGTCTCCGCCGCGATCGCCTCCAGATATCCCGACGACGCACCGCCGCCGTCGCGGATCCCCTCCAGCGCCTCGTATGACAGCTCCGGCACGAACGCCGGCAGCACCGCCTTGATGCTCCAACTGCCTTCCTGACTCGGCGCGTACGCATGGCTGCGCGCCAGCGGCAGCAAGTCGAACACCCGCTGGTTGATCGCCAACAGCCGCGGCGCCAGCGCCGGGAACTGCTCCGCCAGCTCATTGATCCGCGCCCGCTCGAAGGCGGCGTTGTAGACGAAGACCGGGCCGTCGCTTCCGCACGCCTCGATCAGCGACTGCGCAAAGGAACGCCGCGGGTCATCGCCCGACAGGTCGAGGAACGCCGCGTTCGTAAGCGCACCGTCCTCCTGCATCACCTGAACACTGAACTGGAACGGGATCTGCTGATACGGCCGGGTACCGGCCCAGCGCGGCACCACGAAGCTCACCGTCTCGAAGTCCATGAAGTAAGCCGGGAAGGCCAGCGGTTGCAGCTTCGCCCGCAGTTCGTCGAGCTCCAGCTGGCGCGTGTTGTTGATCGTGTGGTGCTTGACGCGCAGCTGCATGTCGTTGAGCAAGTCGTCCGGCACGTCGCGCATGTCGCGCACCTCGGGCTTGCTCAGATGGTCCTTCAGCGCCTTCGACCCCCGCTTCGGCAACCAGGCCACCGGGTACTGCGCCTTCGGCTCCTGTGCTGAGCAGTGCGCGTGGAAGCCACAGGCAAACGGTGTCGTGCAGTGCGCCCCGGTCAGTCGCTGCGGCTCGACGGCCTGCGCCACGATGGCCGACCCCTCGCGGATCCACTCGCGCACCTCATCCGCGCGGCCAACCGACGCCTCGGTCAGGTCATGCTCGACCAGCAGCCCCTGGTAGTTGCCGTCGCCGTTGTAGACCCAGTCGGAATCGACCACCGCCAGATGCAAGCCCTGCAGGTCCAGTCCGGACTCGGTCGCCACGAACGCCTGGATCGCCGCATCGTCCTGGTGATAGTCCTTCACCTCGGTCGACGACTTCACTTCCACCATCCGCCAGCCGCTGCGGGTGCCGGCAACCGGCAGCAGCACGTCCGCGAAGGCCAGCGCCCCCGCGGCGGAGAAGCCTGCCTCGAACACGGGCCGCACCGGGGAGGCGATCAGCTCCTTCGAGAAGGTCAGGGCCCGCTCGATCCCCAGCAGCTCGATATCGACGAGCGCCCCCTCGCCAGCCGGGTCGTACAGCTGCCGCGCCAGCGCGCCGAGTTCATTGCCGGCGGCCATCCGCGCCATCGCCCCCGGGTCGTCCTGCCGCAGGTCCTTGCGGTGCACTTCCAGCCAGAGGCGCCGGGGACACTGGCGCAGCGCGATCAGCTTCGACTTGGACAGGGACAGGGTCATCGGTACCTCGGGGAAGTGATGCGTTCGGATCGTGGTCGGTGCGCGCTGGACGGTGGTCGGATTGGTCAGGCTGCAAAGCCGATCGGCCGTGCACCAGCGCCGCGCTTGCCGTCATTGATCGTGGCCAGCGTGTCGAGCAGCTCGGCCGACGAACCCGGACGGTTCAGCCGGCACTGGCGGGCGAGCGAGGCGAAGTCGCCCGGGGTCAGCCGGTCCAGCCGCGCCACCCGGA
>CAZTUT010000200.1:0-2796 GCA_964616395.1 uncultured Burkholderiaceae bacterium | reverse complement strand
ACCGCGCCGTCGGCGCGCGCTTCCTCGAACATCGCGGCGATCCGCTGCTCGGTCTCGCCCAGGTAGGACCGCAGCAGGTCGGAGGCCTGCTTGACCAGCAGCGGCCGGTCGACCACAGAGGCGACGTGCTGGCCGAAGGCGGTCTTGCCGGTGCCCGGCGGACCGTACAGGCACAGCCGGCCCTCGCCGGTGCGGCGCAGCCCGGCGCACAGTGCCTCCAGGTTGAAGTCCACGTTGAGCAGGTCCAGGCAGTACTCGGTGACGCTGCCGCCCCGGGTGGCCTCGATCGGCCGCCGGCCCATGCTCTTCAGGGTGCCGTTCATCACCCGCGTCAGCGCATCCTCGAGGTTCAGTGCGGTCTGGCTGTCCCTGACCTGGCTCACCACCTTGACCGCGCGCTCCACCAGCGCCGGGGCCAGCGCCTCGTTGCTGGCAGCCCGATCGCGCCAGGCGTCGTTGACCGGCAGCTCGCCGAGGCAGGCATCCAGCACGCGCCGCCGGGCGCTGCGCGGCGGCACATCCATCTGCAGCGCGAAGTCGAAGCGGCGCCGGTAGGCCACATCGAGCGCGGCGATGCGGTTGGTGATCCAGAAGGCCGGCACCGGGTTGGACTCCAGCATCCGGTTGACCCAGCCCTTCAGCCCGCTGCTGTTGCCCTCCATCATCGGAAACTCGCGCCGCTCGCCGAAGACGTCCTCGACCTCGTCGAACAGGATTGCCTTGCCGCTGCCCTTGGCCAGCAGCGTCTGCGCCAGCCGGAAGGCGTTGAAGCGCGACTTGCCCTCCTTGGGCTCGCCGTCGACGTTGGCCACCGCCACCTCGAAGAGGCTGACGCCGGCGGCCTCAGCCACGGCGCGCGCCAGTTCGGTCTTGCCGGTGCCGGGGGCGCCGTAGATCAGCACGTTGACGCCCGCCCGGCCCTCGGCCACCGCCTGCGCCAGATAGTCCTTCAGCAGCGCGAGATCGGCGGCGACGTGGGCGTAGTCGGCCAGGGTCAGCGACGGCGCCGGTGCGCGGACGAAGTGCTGCGCGAACAGATCGAGCAGGCTGTTGTGGCTGACCGACATCTCGTCGGGCAGCGTCTCGTCGATGTCGACCTTGTGGCGGAACGAGTACGACTGGCGGCGATCGATGGACAGCAGCCCCATCTGCGTCAGCCGGCCGCGCGGGTCGAGCGCGCTGCGCACCTCCGGGACCGGCGCATCGATGATCTGCGACACGGCCCGGCACAGCCGGTCCAGCGACAGGCTGCCGAGCAGTTCGGCGGTGTCGGCCAGCTCGGCGATGCTGCGCTCCAGCATCACGAACTGCAGCACCCGCTGCTCGGTGCTGTTCAGTCCAAGCTCGCGGCCCAGCATCGCGACGTTGGCGCCCAACGGCGAGTGCACCGGAAAGCCGCCACGGCACGCCTTCTCGGCCTGGCTGTGCAGGGCCTTCATCCGCGCATGGGCAGCCGTCTCGTCGTAGTTGTCGATATCGGCTTCGGTGAAGCCGATCAGCCGGGCAATGCCATCGTCGGAGAAGCCGCGGGAGCAGAAGAAGCGCGCCTTGCCGCCGGCTTGCGCGATGGCGCGCAGGATGTAGAGCCTGACGACCGGCAGGTAGACGGGATCGATGTCGTGCTTGGCGTTACCGCGCCTGGATCGAAGCATGGAATCTCCGGAATCGAATGGGAAGCCGCGATTGTTGACTCCGGGTGCGACAGATTGTGTCGCAGGGGGCGCGCATGCTGCTGCGCTGACTTGCGAGATCGCCGATCGATCCACTGCGATCAGCAGAGTTACTTATGAATCAGGTGGGTCTGCATAGTTAAACGCAAAACGGATAAGCAAGCTGAGGGAAAAAATCGGGCAACCGTCGCGCTTATCCGGCCACGGTGCGGTCGCGTGAGCGCGGAACATCGTTGCGCCAGTCGGGTGATCTGACCGGCAGGGTGACGGCGCTGCGGGTCGCGATCGCTCACGGGAAGTAGTGGAGCCACTGGAAGTTCTGAAGACACTGGAACACAGGAACAGGCATGTCGGCACGCGGTGCAAAAAGCAACCTGCTGCGCTTCATCACGCTGTTGCGTGCGCTGCCGGCCGCACCGCCCGGACGCACGACAGCCGAATTGAGCGCGACGCTGAGCGCGGCAGGCCATGACCTGCACGTGCGCTCGCTGCAACGCGACCTGGTGGCGCTGGCCACCGTGCTGCCGATCCAGTGCGACACGCGCACGACGCCGTACCGGTGGTCGTGGGCAGCGGGTCAGTCATCGGGCATCGGGGCGCTGTCCACGCCCGAGGCGCTGCTGCTGGCATTAGCCGAACAGCATCTGAACCGGGCACTGCCGGCGCACATGATGCCGGCCTTCACCTCGCTGTTCGAGCGGGCGCACGCTCATCTGGCGCGGCTGGGGCCCAACAACAAGGCGCCGCGCTGGGTCGACAAGATCCGCGCGGTCTCGCCGGTGATGCCGGCCGCAGCGCCGGTGGTCAAGCCCGAGGTGCATGCCGCAGTCGCGGAAGCCTTGATGAACGAGCGTCAGCTGGAGGTGGCGTATCAGTCCGGCGGGCGCAAGACGCCGATGCAGCTGATCCTCAACCCGCTTGCCTTGATCCTCCGCGGACCGGCGCTGTACCTGGTAGCCACCGCGGACGGCTTCGGGGACGTGCGGCTGTACGCGATGCAGCGGATCCGCAAGGCCGAGGAACGGGTATCGCCTGCGTCTAAACCGTCAGGGTTCGATATCGATCGACTGCTCGCCGCTGGGCTGGGGCAGTTCGGGACGGAGGCCGATCGGCCGGAGTTCATCCA
>CAZTUT010000199.1:0-4725 GCA_964616395.1 uncultured Burkholderiaceae bacterium | reverse complement strand
CCTTACCCGACCTTCTTCGCGCCCGCGATCTGCTTGGTGATGTACCACTGCTGCGCGATCGAGATCAGGTTGTTGACCAGCCAGTACAGCACCAGACCCGCCGGGAAGAAGAAGAACATCACGCCGAAGATGAACGGCATCACGGCCATCACCTTGGCCTGCACCGGATCGGGCGGCGTGGGGTTGAGCTTGTACTGGAACCACATGCTGGCCATCATCAGCGCCGGCAGGATGAACCACGAGTCGGGTGTGGCCAGGTCCTGCACCCACAGCATCCACGGCTGATTGCGCATCTCCACGCTGGCCAGCAGCACCCAGTACAGCGCGATGAACACCGGGATCTGCACCAGGATCGGCAGGCAGCCGCCGAGCGGGTTGATCTTCTCGCTCTTGTACAGCTCCATCATCGCGACGTTGAGCTTCTGCTTGTCGTTGCCGTACTTCTCGCGCAGCGCCATCAGTCGCGGCGTCACTTCCTTCATTTTGGCCATGCTGCGATAGCTGGCGGCCGACAGCGGATAGAACGCGGCCTTGACCAGCACGGTCAGCAGCACGATCGCCCAGCCCCAGTTGCCCACCATCCCGTACAGCACGTTGAGCAGCCAGAACAGCGGCTTCGACAGCACGGTCAGCCAGCCGTAGTCGACGACCAGGTCCAGCCCCGGCGCCACCTCGGCCAGCGGCTTCTGGTCCTGCGGGCCGACCCACAGCGTGGCCTTGCTGCTGGCCGACGCGCCCGGCGCCACCGGATCAAGCGGCATCACGGTCGACACCGAGTACAGGTTGGGCCCGTCCTGCGCGGTGCGGATATCGCGGCTGCGGCCCTGCTCCGGCACCCAGGCCGACACGAAGTAGTGCTGAATCATCGCGACCCAGCCATCGCGCGCCTGCTTGACGTGCTCGGCCTTGCCCTTCTCGATCGCCGAGAACTCGACCTTGCGGAACTTCTGCGTCTCGTCGTAGACCGCCGGGCCGGTGAACGTGTAGTACAGCGCGCTTTCGCCCGCCGGCTTGTTGCCGTCACGCACCAGTTGCAGGTACACCGACGGCGAAACCGGCGCGTCGCCCTCGTTGCGGATGTCGTGCCGCACCTCGATGTCGTAGCGGCCGCGCTTGAACACGTAGGTCTTGACCAGTTTCAGGCCGCCGGCGCTGGCCTCGAAGGCCACCTCCAGCGTGTCCTTGCCATCGGCCAGCTTGCGCGGGCCCGCCACCGGCGTGAATGGCGTCAGATGGTTGGGGAGCAGCGTGCCGGCGGGGCCCGTCAGGCCCGTGCGCGCCAGGTACACGCGGTTCTTGTTCCACTCGAGCAGCACCACGTTGGCGCTGGCGTCGTGCTTCTTGCCGGTGATCATTCCGATCAGGCCGGCCGCGGTCCAGTCGGGCGCCACCTTCTGCTTCAGCAGCTCGACCTGCGCCAGCACCGCGCCGGTGGGATCGATCTCGGCGCGCACCATGTCGGTCTCGATCTGCAGGCGCTCGACCGCCACAGCCGCGGGCGCGGCCACGGCAGGCACGCCGGCCGCGGGCGCCGGCGTTGCGGCCGCTACGGGCGCGGCAGGCACCTCGCCGGGCACGGCGGCCTTGGCCGGCGCTGCATTGGTCGGCGGCGTGCCGGCCTTCTGCTCGGCCACCACCGGCGGCGTGAACATCGACGGCCGGCCCTGATGCTTCTGCCAGGCGTCCCACAGGAACATCATCGACATGCCGAAGATGACCAGGAGAATCGTGCGCTGAATATCCATGACGGGCTTTCGGAAGCTTTCGGTGCCGGCGGTAGCCGACGGATCGGTTCGATTCAGGGGGACGAATGGGACTGGGTATCACGCGCCGGCGCCAGCATGCGCGGGCCAGATGACGAGACGTCTTGCGGATGGCACCAGCAGCGCCAGCGGAACTGCGAAGGCACCGGATCGACGCCGCCGGCGCTGTACGGATGGCAGCGCGCCAGCCGCGTCAGCATCATCCAGCTGCCGCGCGCCGCGCCGTGGGTCTCGATCGCCTCCATCGCATAGGCCGAGCAGGTCGGCCAGAAACGGCAGCTGTTGCCCAGCCACGGCGAGAGCAGGAAACGGTAGCCGCGCAGCAGCGCCAGCAGCAGCGTCTTCATGGCTGCCCCGCGCGATCGGCCGAGGCGCCGGCCTGCGGCGCGGCGAGCCGCTGCGCCAGTTGCGACAGCAGGCTGTCCGCCTCGCTACGAAGATCCGTGCGCAGCCGCGCACGCGCATCGCTGCCCTTGGGCGGCAGCGCGCTTTTCAGCCGCAACACGACGTCGAGCTGGGCCGGCGCGGCCGCCGCGTCGAGGGCCGGGGCGGCGTGCCGCGCCGCCTCGCGCAGTACGCGGCGGACCAGATTGCGGTCGACCGACAGGCGCGCATTGCGCTTGCCGACGGTAAAGCCGAAACGGGTCGCGGGTGCAGACATCGCGGGCGCGGAAACAGCGGGCGGATCGGCCTCGGTCACACGGGAAACGCGGGCAGCATCAGCAGCGGCGCCGGGGTTCAGGCGCGCCTGCAGGCCCAGATATTGACGGGTAGCGCGCCAGATCGTTCCGGGCGGCGCACCCTCGCGTGCGGCCACCGCGGCAAACTGCGCCGGCGCAACGAGCCGGCGCGCGGCGCCGAAACCGTGACGAGGGCGCAGGGTATCGACGACGCTGGCCCGACTCAGGCGGCCAGGCGCTTGCGGCCCTTGGCGCGGCGCGCAGCGATGACGGCGCGACCGCCGCGGGTCTTCATGCGGACGAGGAAGCCGTGCGTGCGCTTGCGCTTGACGACCGACGGTTGGTACGTGCGTTTGGTGGCCATGGGACGATCTACCTTTCAGGTGTTACGGCTGCGGCGTCGGGGTCGCGCGGAAGCAGCCCGGACGCAAGCGAAAAAGCCCGCCATTAGACGCGACCAGACCGCCTGCCGTCAAACGAGACGGCGCGGCCAGGCGCCGGCCGGGTCGCTGCGCGGTCCGGCCGACGGGCCGCAGCGAGCGCAAATCCACCCGCCAACGCTGTTCCACACGCTGTCCCCCGGCCATCCACATGTCCACAGCAGTTATCCAAGGCTTGTCCACAGACTTGTCCGCAGCGAAGAAATTTTGGCCCTCACGAATCTCCGACAACCGCAGATTTGTAAGCGATCGCTATCACGAAGAGGCAATCCAAACAGTACTCCCCCAATCGCTCATCGCTTGCGCAGCAGGCATGTGTCCTGTGGATAACCCATTGGTGCGCGGGTAGACTGCGCGCTTCGTTTTCGTATCGCGACCGGTCGGCTGCCCCGCAGATCGGTTCTGACGCGAGATCGGCAGAACACAACAACGCGGCGGCGCTTTGCGCCGACCCCACAATAAGAACCGGTGCAGGCCAAAGGTCCGCGCCCGCCGTTGGAAGACACGACTCATGCTGCATTTCTGGCACGACTGCTCGCGCTTGCTCGAAAACGAGATGACGCCGCAGCAGTTCTCCGCCTGGATCAAACCCCTGAAGGCGATCGAGTACGACGCGGCCAGCGGCAAGCTTCGGCTCGGCGCGCCCAATCGCCTGAAGCTCGACGCCGTGCGCGCGCAGTTCGCCAAGCGCATCCAGGATGCCGCCGCCAACGTGCTGCAGCGTCCGGTCGACGTGGTGTTCGAGGTCGAAGCCGCCGACATCACAGCCGCCCAGGCCGCGCAGGCAGCCGCCACGGCGGCGTCTTCGGCGCCCCAGCCGTCGGCCGCGGTCACGGCAGCGGGCGCGTCGGCTGAAACCGCCAGCAGCACCGCTGACCTGTCAGCCCCTTCCGCCGCGCTCGCCGCGCCCTATGCGTCGATCGACCAGTTCGAGCGCGCCCGCCTCAACGGCGGCCTGACCTTCGAGACCTTCGTCACCGGCAAGGCCAACCAGCTGGCGCGCGCCGCCGCGATCCAGGTGGCCGAGAACCCCGGCGGCTCCTACAACCCGCTGTTCCTGTATGGCGGCGTGGGGCTGGGCAAGACCCACCTGGTGCACGCGGTCGGCAACGCCATCCTGGCGCGCAAGCCCGACGCGCGGGTGCGCTACATCCACGCCGAGCAGTACGTGTCCGACGTGGTGCGCGCCTACCAGCGCAAGGCGTTCGACGACTTCAAGCGCTATTACCACTCGCTCGACCTGCTGCTGATCGACGACATCCAGTTCTTCGCCGGCAAGAGCCGCACGCAGGAAGAGTTCTTCTACGCGTTCGAGGCGCTGGTGGCCGGCCGCAAGCAGATCATCATCACCAGCGACCGCTACCCGAAGGAGCTGAACGACATCGAGGACCGGCTGGTGTCGCGCTTCTCGTCGGGGCTCACCGTGTCGATCGAGCCGCCCGAGCTCGAGATGCGGGTCGCCATCCTGCTGAAGAAGGCCGAGCAGGAGAACTTCCCGCTGTCTGAAGAGGTGGCCTTCTTCATCGCCAAGAACCTGCGCAGCAACGTGCGCGAGCTGGAAGGCGCGCTGCGCAGCATCCTGGCGTTTGCGTCGTTCCATGCGCGGCCAGTCACGGTCGAGGTGGCGCGCGAGGCGCTGCGCGACGTGCTGGGCGCCTCCACCGGCCAGGTGACGATCGAGCTGATCCAGAAGACCGTGGCCGATCACTACAAGATCAAGGTCGCCGACATGTACTCCAAGCGGCGGCCGGTCAACATCTCGATGCCGCGCCAGGTGGCGATGTACCTGGCCAAGGAACTGACGCAGAAGAGCCTGCCCGAGATCGGCGAGCTGTTCGGCGG
>CAZTUT010000198.1:0-4733 GCA_964616395.1 uncultured Burkholderiaceae bacterium | reverse complement strand
CGAACGCGCGCGGCAGGCCGAGCGGGAAGTCAAAACCACCGAGCCACGGCCCCGGCGTGGCCAGCCAGCGCTCGAAGGCAGCGAAGTCGGTGCACGCGCTGATCTGCCGCAGCGCCAGCCCGCGCGCCTCGAGGGTGGCGCGGGCCACCATGATGGCCTTGCCGCTCGCGCCGGCGCGCGGCCGGCTGGTGAAGTCAACGCCGAAGATCTGCATCGGTGACTTCCGGCGCCGGCTCTGCCGCGTCTGCGGACCGCGCCGGCCCCGGCTCCGGGCCCTGCGCCAGCGCCTGCAGCGCCGCCAGCGTGTCGGCCTCGGCCAGCGGTTTGTCGTGGCGCCAGTGCAGCATGCGCGGAAAGCGCAGCGCCACGCCGCTCTTGTGGCGCGCGCTGCGCTGCACGCCCTCGAAGCCGAGCGTGAACACCAGCGTCGGCCGCACCGTGCGCACCGGGCCGAACTTGTCGAGCGTGGTCTTGCGGATCACCGCGTCTACCTGCGCGATCTCGGCATCGGTCAGCCCCGAGTAGGCCTTGGCCACCGGCACCAACGCTGGCAAGCCCTGCGCCTGCAGGGCGGCGGTATTGGCGCCGGCGGCGATCGCGTCGATCGCGCGCTGCGCCTCGGCGGCGTCGGCCGGCGCGCGGTCCCAGACCGCGAACGTGTAGTCGGTGTACAGGCTGGCGCGGCGGCCATGGCCGCGCTGCGCGTAGACCAGCACCGCATCGACCTGCATCGGGTCGATCTTCCACTTCCACCACAGGCCCGCCTCGCGCGTGCGGCCCACGCCGTAGCGGGCGCTGCGCGCCTTCAGCATCAGCCCCTCGACGCGGCGCGCGCGGCTGTGTTCGCGCAGCGCGGCCAGCGCGGGCCAGTCATCGGCGCTCACGCAGGGCGACAGCTGCAGCGCGGCGGCCTGCGCATCGGCGGCCAGCGCGCCGTGCAGCGCGTCCAGCCGCGCGCGACGCGCGTGCAGCGGCTCGGCGCGCAGGTCGGTGCCGTCGATCTCCAGCAGGTCGTAGGCGATCAGCACCGCGGGCGCCTCCTGCAGCAGCCGCGGCGTCAGGCGCTTGCGGGCAATACGCGTCTGCAGCCGTGCGAACGGCGCCGGCTGCGCGGCCGCCGCATCCCACACCAGCAGTTCGCCGTCGAGCACCGTGCCCTCGGGCAGAAGCGCGCCCAGCCGCACGATGTCCGGGAACGACTCGGAGATCAGTTCCTCGCCGCGCGACCACAGCCAGCAGCCGCCAGCGCGGCGCACCAGTTGCGCGCGAATGCCGTCGTACTTCCACTCGATCTGCCAGTCCGACGGTGGACCCAGCAGCGCATCGAATTGCTCCAGCGGCGCAGCCAGCGACTGCGCGAGAAAGAACGGATACGGCGTGCCGCCGCGCGCGGCGGCCGCGTTGGCACCCGCCTCGGCTTCCGAACCCACCTCGGCCAGCGGCGCGATCAGCGCGCGGTAGCGCGCGGCATCGGGCATCTGCGTGGCGTCGGTGTAGCCGACCAGACGCTGCGCGATCTCCTTCGCGTCCAGCCCCGCCGTGCGCGCCAGCGCGCGTGTGACCAGCAGCCGGCTCACGCCGACGCGGAAGCCGCCGCCGATCAGCTTGATCAGCAGGAAGCGGCCGGCGGCGTCGAGCTCGTCGGCATAGCCGGTCAGCCGTGCCAGCACTGCGTCAGGCGGCAGGCCGCGCAGCGGCAGCAGGCGCTGCTCGATCCACTCGGCCAGCCCCAGATCGGAACTGCGGCCCGGCGGCGGCAGCAGATGGGCGATGGTCTCGGCCAGATCGCCCACGGCCTGATAGCACTCCTCGAACAGCCAGTCCGGCAGCCCGCTGGCCGCCAGCGCAAACTCGCGCAGCGCGCGCGAGCCGGCCACCGCGCGCGGCTTGCCGCCGCACAGGAAGTACGTGGCCCAGGCCGCATCGGCCGGCTGCGCCTGCGCGAAGTAGCGCGCCAGCGCATCGACCTTGGCGGTGGTCGCGGTGCTGGCGTCGAGCTCGGCGAACAGTTGGGCGAAGCGGCGCATGCGGGACAGGAGGACCGTACTCAGGCGGCGCGCGATGCCGGCAGCCGATGACCGACAGCGATGCGTGCTGCGGCAGCCTGCACGGCGACGTAGTCAGGCCGCTGCATCTGCCGCCTCCTCCACCTCATTTCCATACTCGGTCTCGAACGCCTCGGCCTGCAGGCCTTGCTCGCGCAGCCAGCGCACCATGACCGGCACCTGGCCGTGGGTCACGATCACGCGCTGCGCGCCGCTGGCGGCGATCGCCTGCTGCAGGCCGGGCCAGTCGGCGTGGTCGCTGAGCACGAAGCCGCGATCGAGCGCGCGGCGGCGGCGCGCGCCGCGCAACTGCATCCAGCCCGACGCGAAGCCGTCGGCATGCTCGCCGAAGCGACGCAACCAGGGCGTGCCGGCGGCTGATGGCGGCGCCAGCACCAGCGCGCGGCGATAGATCGTCTTGTCATCGACCTCAGACACGCGCAGCGTGGCCGGCAGCGCCACGCCACTGGCGCGGTAGGCCACGTTCAGCGGCTCGATCGCGCCATGCACGACGATCGGCCCGATGCCGGCATCCACGCTCGCCAGGATGCGCTGCGCCTTGCCGAACGCGTAGCAGTACAGCACGCTGGCGCGGCCGGCAGCGGCATTGGCGGCCCACCAGGCGTTGATCTTGCCGAACACGTCGGCGTCGGTCGGCCAGCGGTACACCGGCAGCCCGAACGTGCTCTCGGTGATGAAGACATCGCAACGCACCGGCTCGAACGGCGCGCAGGTGGGGTCGGGCCCGGTCTTGTAGTCGCCCGAGACCACCCAGACCCGGCCGCCCTGCGCGATACGCACCTGCGCCGAGCCCAGCACGTGCCCGGCCGGGTGCAGCGAGACCCGCACGCCGTTGATCTCGATGCGCTCGCCATAGGGCAGCGTCTGCAATGCGATCTCGCCCATCCGCGCGCGCAGCACATGGCGGGCGTCATGCGCGGCCAGATAATGGCGATGGCCGGGCCGGGCGTGATCGGCATGGGCGTGCGTGATCACGGCCCGCTCGACCGGCCGCCACGGGTCGATGTGAAAGCCGCCGGCCGGGCAGTACAGGCCCTCGGGCCGCTGGATGACGAGGTCGTCTGTCATACGCCGGTCATGATCGGGAAATAACGTTCACCACGCAGGAACTAGAAAACAAGAAAAAGACATAACAACAACAAAGGAGTCTTGCATGAAGATCGTTGCTGCTTTCCTTGTACTGATGCTGCTGTTGGCCGCCCTGGCGTGGTTCACCAACGCGCTGAGGGGTCGTCGCATGCGCTTCATCGACGAGTATGCCTACCCGAGGGGCATCCGCGAGCGGGTGCGCAAGCGCTATCCGCATCTGACCGACGAACAGCTCGACCGCGTGATGCGCGGGCTCACCGAGTGGTTTCATCTGCACCGTGAGGCGGGCCGGGTCACGCTGTCGATGCCCTCGCAGGTGGTCGATGCGGCCTGGCACGAATTCATCCTGTTCACGGCCGGCTACCGCCAGTTCTGCAAGCACGCGCTCGGACGCTTCCTCAATCACACGCCGGCCGAGGCCATGCGCAGCCCCACCGACGCGCAGGACGGCCTGCGCCGAACCTGGCGCCGTGCCTGCCAGCGAAGTGGCATCGAGCCGGGGACACCGACCCGGCTGCCGCTGCTGTTCGCGCTGGATGCCGAGCTTGGCATCCCCGACGGCTTTCGCTACACGCTCGACTGTCGCGCCGGGCTGGCCCAGGGCGCGGCACCGAGCAGCTACTGCGCGACCGATATCGCGTCGGGTGGATGCAGCGGCGATGGCGATGGGGGAGATGGCGGCTGCGGCGGCGACTGACGAGTAACCGCAGCCAATCGGCGTCTGCTGCCGTCTGTCTGCGCTGCGTGACGCGCTGATCCGTCGCTCGGGACAGAGCGAAGGAGTCAGACCAACCGGATCGTCATTCGCGGTACGACGCCCGCTCGCTGGACCGCGCGATCACATAGGCGACACCGATGCCCACGTTCCAGTTGACCCGGCGGCGGATCAGCGGGCTGTCCTCAAACGCGGCACCACTGATCACATCTACGCCGCTGAAGGCGAAAAATCGCCAGTCCCGCGTCATCTTCATCGCGCTGAACGACAGATCCCAGCCCGAGTAGCCGGCACGCGGCTCGTAGGCCGGCCGCGCGGCGGTCGCGTAGACCGGTGCCACACCGTAGTAGAACCGGTGATAGTCGCCCGTGGAGAAGCTGGGGCCGGTGGAAACGCGCAACTGCGCACCGCCAGCCCAAGGCACGTCGCGGAACGTCGCGCGCAGATTGGGGCCGAATACCGCGCCCACGTAGTCGAAACCTCCATCCACGGCGAACGCGGCCCGTACCGGCAGGCGAAGTTGCAGGTCATTACGACCGTTTTCCGACGTGGCCAGCGCCACGTTCAGCGCCGGGCCGAGCTCAAGAACCCAGTCGATCTCGGGCATGCCGCGGCGCGCTTCGTTGCGGTCGCTGTTCACGGGAAGGCCAAGCCCGGCGCTGATGGTGAACTGGGTGCGCTGCCCATCAAGCAGATGGGCGCGCAGACCATCGCGGTCGGCACGGATCACGTCACCCCGGTACATCGCATAGGGCAGCACCAGCGGCCGCACCCGCATCTGGTCGGCGCCGCGGTAGTCGGGCGCGTACAGCGTGACGGTGCTGACACCGGCTTCCCAGCGTGGCAGGTCCTGCGCAACGGCG
>CAZTUT010000197.1:0-4748 GCA_964616395.1 uncultured Burkholderiaceae bacterium | reverse complement strand
CCGGCCACGCGCCGCATCGCGCCGCTGCGAAACGCGCTGCTGGCGGTCTGGTAGTAGGCGATCGCCTCGTCGAGCACCGCCTGCTGCTGCGGCGCCGGATCGAGCTCGCGGCCGCTTTGCGGATCGACGAAGCGGTAGCGGCCCTTGGGCCGCAGCTCGACCAGCACGTCGTCCTGCAGGTAGCCGACGGTCTGGTAGTTGGCCATCAGCGCGCGCGGGTGGCGTGCGCCCGCGGTCAGGATGTCGTGACCGAAGAAGTGCGACGTGTAGCTGAAGTCCAGCAGCGCCAGCAGCGTGGGCGCGACATCGATCTGCGAGGCGATGTGATCGACGCGGCCGGGCGCTACGTGGGCTGGCGAATACACCAGCATCGGAATGTGAAAGCGGTCGATCGGCAGGTCGGTCTTGCCGCGCGAGGCGGCGCAGTGATCGGCCAGGATCACGAACACCGTGTCGCGGAACCACGGCTTGGCGCGGGCACGCTCGATGAAGTCGCCGATCGCCCAGTCGGTGTACTTGACCGCGCCTTCGCGCTTGCCGGTGGGCAGGTCGATGCGCCCGGCCGGGTAGCTGAATGGCCGGTGGTTCGAGGTGGTCATCACGTGCGCGAAGAACGGCTTGCCGGCGGCAGCGCGCTGGTCCAGCTCGCGCAGCGACAGCGTGAACAGGTCTTCGTCGGCCACGCCCCAGATGTTCTCGTAGTGGATTTCTTCCTTGGCCAGTGCCGAGCGGTCGATCACCGTATAGCCGTTGCCGCCGAAGAACGCGCGCATGTTGTCGAAGTAGCTGTAGCCGCCGTACAGGTAGATCGGCTCGTAGCCCTTGGCCGCGAAGACCTCGCCGAGCGTGTGCAGGTTGCCGTTGTCGGGCCGCTTGACCACCGAGTGGCCGGGCGTGGGTGGCAGCGACAGCGAGATCGCTTCCAGCCCGCGCACGGTGCGGGTGCCGGTCGCGTACAGGCGGGTGAACAGCAGCGAGTCGCGGGCCAGCGCATCGAGCCTGGGCGTGATGCCCTGGGTATTGCCGAAGGCACCGAGAAACTCGGCGCTGAGACTCTCGACCGAGATCAGCACCACGTTCAGTCGCTTGTCGGGCTTGCCGGAGCGCACCTCGCGCGCGGTGGGCATCGGGCTGTCGGCTACGAAATGGGTGCCGGGCGCGCCGCCGAGAAGTTCGCGGCGCAGCACCGTGACCGCCTGCTCGACCGGAAGCGTGCGATAGAACTGCGCGTAGTCGATTTCGTTGTGGCGGAACGCATGCAGGAACTCGAACCAGCCGTTGCCGGCAAGCTGCGACGACGGCGTGTGCGTGGTGAAGTCCTTGAAGCGCGCATCCACCGCGCCGAACGACAGCAGCGGCAGCGCGGCGAAGACCGCCATCTGCGCACTGCGGCGGCGCCACGAGGTACCGGCAGGCGCGGTCGCATGCAGCAGCGGCCGGGCCACCAGCGCCAGCAGCGCCAGCGTGGCCGCGCCGATCGCGCCGAACAGCAGCGGCATCGAGTACGACTCGCGAATGTTGCCGATCACCTCGTTGGTGTAGACGAGGTAGTCGACGGCGATGAAGTTGAAGCGCGCGCCGAACTCGTTCCAGAACACGAACTCGGAGGCGGCCACGAACACGAAAGCGGCAAAGGCGGTCAGCGACAGCAGCAGCGTCAGCGGCAGCGCGAGCCAGCGGCTGCGGCGGGTATCGGGCACCAGCCAGGCCACCAGCGCGAACGGCAGCATCAGGTAGGCGGCCACCGCCAGATCGAACAGCATGCCCACGCCGAGCCACAGCGGCAGCCGCGCCGGCGAGAATGCCATCCAGTCCTGAAAGGCAAAACCGGTGAACAGCGCCAGCCCGAGCCGGGTCAGCAGTCCGACCGCGAGAAAGACGGCGAGCACCACGCCGGCAACACGGAATCGTCCGGCAAAAAGCCAGCCTGTGATGGCCGCGATGCGGCCGCGAAGATCTCCCACCCTCGTTCCTTGTGTCGTGAGCCGCGAAGCGCGGCACGCCTGCCACCCGAAACGGGGGCCGACCGGACCATTGTGGCGACGAAAAGCCAGTAAAACTAGGGGAAAACCCTAGAGTCTGTTGGGAGAAGACTGGCCTGGGCGGCTGGAAGTTCCCGCCGCAGCCTCAGCCGGTGCGACCGATGATCTGCGCGGTGGCGATCAGCTCTTCGATCAGCGCCAGCGACGAGCGGCCAGGCACCGAGAACGGGTCGAGTTCGGGCTTTTCAAGGTACTTGAGTAGCGTGGACGGGTTGATGCGCGCCAGATTGACCTGACCCATGGTCCAGCCGCCGAAGCGCCTCTCGGTGATTTCCTCGTAGTGCAGCAGCATCACCTCGTGGTGACGGGCATCACCCGCGATCCGGTTGTACAACGTGTTGACCGGGGCGCGGCCACCTTCGAGCACCTGCATGAATACCCCGTCGGCGTGGCACAGCACACCGGTGATGCCGAGTTCCGGGTTACGGCGCCGCGACTGCGTGAGGATCGATTCGATGGCATTGGCGTGATCGCCATCGGCGAGACGGCTGGCATACAGCAGGCGGACGAGCATGGCGGCTTTCGGCGGAGCGAGGGAGAAGTGAAGCGGCGAAGGATCAGGCGGACTTGCGCTGCAGCAACGCGAGGAATTCGCGCCGCAGGTTGGGGTCCTTCAGGAAGCTGCCGCGCATCACGCTGTTGATCATCTTGGAATCGGTGTCCTTGACGCCGCGCCAGGCCATGCAGAAGTGGTCGGCCTCCATCACGATGGCCAGGCCATCGGGGCTCATCCGCTGCTGCAGCAGGTCGGCCAGGTGGGTGACCGCCTCCTCCTGGATCTGCGGCCGGCTCATCACCCACTCGGACAGCCGCGCGTACTTGCTCAGGCCGATCAGGTTGGAGTGCTCGTTGGGCATCACGCCGATCCACAGCTTGCCGATGATCGGACACAAGTGGTGCGAGCAGGCCGAACGCACGGTGATCGGGCCCACGATCATCAGCTCGTTGAGCTGCTCGACGTTCGGGAATTCGGTCACCGCCGGCGCCGTCACGTAACGTCCGCCGAACACCTCGCGCAGGTACATCTTGGCCACGCGGCGCGCGGTCTCCTGCGTGTTGTGGTCGTTGACGGTGTCGATCACCAGGCTTTCGAGCACCGCCTGCAGCTTGCTTTCGACCTCGCGCTGCAGCGCCGTCAGCTCGCCCGGCTCGATGAAGTCGGCGATGTTGTCGTTCGCATGGAAGCGCTTGCGCGCCGCCTGCAGGCGCTCGCGGATGCGTACCGACACCGGCACGCCGAGGTCATCGCCGCCCTCGCCGCCCTCGCCGGTGGCGGAGTCAGGGCGGGCCGACGCGTCGACGCTGGTCAGGCGGGGCTTGGCAGTGGACATCGGCAACTCGTGCTCGCATCAGTCGGGGATCGATCCTAGCGGGAATTGGCCGTCCGCGCCTCCGTGCTTGTCACAGTGCATGTCACGGCACCCCGTGATGGCGCGCAATGCGGCGCGATCAGCCGTAACGCGCCAGCGTCAGGCCCTCGAGCGAAATGTCGGGCGTGCGGCCCGACAGCAGGTCGGCGATCACGCGGCCGGTGCCGGCCGCCATGGTCCAGCCGAGCGTGCCGTGACCGGTGGCCAGCGTCAGGTTGGACACCGGCGTGGGGCCGATCACCGGCGGACCGTCGGGCGTCATCGGTCGCAAGCCGCACCAGAAGCTGGCGCGCGACAGGTCGCCGCCGGCCGGAAACAGGTCGCCGACCACGTGCGCGAGCGTGCCGCGGCGCGCGTCATGCAGGCGCAGGTCGTGGCCGGCCAGCTCGGCGGTACCGCCGGCGCGAATGCGCGAGCCCAGTCGCGTGACCGCGACCTTGTGCGTCTCGTCCATCACGGTCGACTCGGGCGCGCCAGTGGCATCGGTGATCGGCACGGTGATCGAGTAGCCCTTGACCGGATACACGGGCAGCCGGATGCCCAGCGGCGCCAGCAGCAGCGGCGTATAGCTGCCAAGCGCGCACAGGTAATGATCGGCCTGCAGCAGCCCGGCATCGGTGCGCACGCCGGTGATGCGGCCGCCCGCGCTCTCGATCGCGCGGATGGAGCAACTGAAGCGGAAGTTGGCGCCGCGCGCGCCGGCCAGCGCCGCCAGCCGCTCGGTGAACAGGTGGCAGTCGCCGGTCTCGTCGTTCGGCAGCCGCAGTGCGCCGACGAACTTGTCGCGCGTGCGCGCCAGCGCCGGCTCCACGCGCACGAAGCCGTCTCGGTCGAGCACCTCGAACGGCACGCCGTAGTCGCGCAGGATCGCGATGTCCTCGCCAATGCCGTCGAGCTGCTGCTGCGTGCGGAACAGCTGCAGCGTGCCCTGCGCGCGGTCGTCGTACTGGATGCCGGTGTCGGCGCGCAGCGCGCGCAGGCAGTCGCGGCTGTACTCGGCGATCGGCACCATGCGGCTCTTGTTGATCCGGTAGCGTGCCGCCGTGCAGTTGGCCAGCATCATCAGCGCGAAGCGCCACATCGCCGGCTGCGCCAGCGCGCGGATCACCAGCGGCCGGTGATGCATCAGCAGCCACTTGATCGCCTTGACCGGCACGCCGGGTCCGGCCCACGGCGACGAATACCCGGGCGAGACCTCGCCGGCATTGGCAAAGCTGGTCTCCAGCGCCGCGCCGGGCTGACGGTCGATCACCGTGACCTCGTGGCCGGCAGCGGTCAGGTAGTAGGCGCACGCGGTGCCGATGACACCGCTGCCGAGGATGAGGACTTTCATCGA
>CAZTUT010000196.1:0-4763 GCA_964616395.1 uncultured Burkholderiaceae bacterium | reverse complement strand
CGGCCACGAACGCGTGCTCCTCTTCGATCTGCGCATCGCTCCAGCGGCCCGGCCGATAGAACTTGGCGATCACGAAGCCGGTACGGCCGTCGGCATCCTCGACACCCGCCTGGTACACGCGGTTCTCGTAGCTGTTGAGCGTGAGCAGCGTGCCGGTGGTGGCCAGCCCGGCGTCACGGCCGGCGCTATCAATCGCGTTGAGCACCGCGTCGGGCGTGAGGCCGGCGAAGGGCGCGGTGGCGTCCGATGCCTCGGCGGATGGCGCAGGTGCTGAATTCATCGCGCCGATGTTACGCGGCGGCAGGCCGGGAACGCCGGCGCCGCGGCTAGTCAGTACGCAGTGCTTCGACCGGCCGCAGTCTGGAGGCCTTGCGCGCCGGATAGAAGCCGAAGAACAGGCCGATCGCCGCCGACACACCGAAAGCCAGCAGCATCACGGTCGGATCGAGCCCGCTCGGCAGCTTCATCGCCTGCGCGGCCAGAAAGGCTGCGCCGGTTCCCAGTACCAGGCCGATGCCGCCGCCGACCAGGCAGATCGCCGCCGCCTCGAACAGGAACTGGAACAGGATGTCGCGTCGCTTGGCGCCGATGGCCATGCGGATGCCGATCTCGCGCGTGCGCTCGGTGACCGTGACCAGCATGATGTTCATGATGCCAATGCCACCGACCAGCAGCGAGATCGCGCCGATGGCGCCCAGCACCAGCGTGATCGCGCCGGTAATCTGCGACATGGTCTTGATCACCGAGGTCATGTCGCCGATCGTGAAGTCGTCGGGGTCGCCGGGCAGGATCCGGTGGCGCTCGCGCATCAGGTTGGCGATCTCGAAGGCGACGTCGCTGCTGACCGCGCCCTTGGCGACCTGGATCATCGCGTACGAGATCGAGCCCGCCGGCAGCGGGGTACCCAGCGCGCGTCGTACCGTGTGCAGCGGCACCAGAACCAGGTCGTCCTGGTCGTTACCGCCAAAGGCCTTGCCCTTGGCTTCGAGCACGCCGATCACCTCGAACGGCACGCCCTTCATCCGGATCACCTTGCCGATCGGGTCCTCGCCCTGCTTGCCGAACAGTTGCTCGACCACCGTCTGACCGATCACCACCACGCGCGCAGCGGCGCGAACATCGGTCTCGTTGATGGCCCGGCCGGCGGCGATGGTGCGGTCGTTCAATTGCAGGAACGCCGGTGTCACGCCCTGCGCGACCGCCTGCCAGTTGGCGTTGCCGTAAGTGGCCTGGGCCGAGGCGGCAATGACCGGCGCAACCATCGCGACCCCGGCGACCTCGCGCACCGCCTCGGCATCGTCGAGCTTCAGCGAGGTGGCGCGTACGAACACGCCGCTGCTTGAGCGCGCGCCCGGCGACAGCCACATCAGGTCGGCGCCGAAGGCCGCCAGATCCTTGACCACCTTCTTCTGTAACGACTGGCCGAGCGCCACCACGACCACCACCGCCGCCACGCCGATGATCATGCCCAGCAGCGTCAGCATCGTGCGCAGCCGGTTGGCGCCGAGCGCGCGGCGCGCCTCGACCACGCCCGAGAGCAGGCTCATCGTGCGCTCCTGATGAGCGGCGCGTCCAGACGCGACAGACGCGACGCCGCCCGCTGCCGCCCTGCGCAGTGCCGCGCGTTCGGTTGCCGGTCAATGCGCAGCATCGGGCGCTCCGTCGTAGATGACATGACCATCGCGGAACTTGATCAGCCGCTGCGCGTACTGCGCGATGTCGGGCTCGTGCGTGACAAGCAGCACGGTGATGCCCTGCTCGCGGTTCAGCCGCGTGAACACGTCCATCACGTCGCGCGAGGTCTGCGTATCGAGGTTGCCGGTCGGCTCGTCGGCCAGCAGCAGCAGCGGCCGGTTGACCAGCGCGCGCGCGATCGCCACCCGCTGCTGCTGGCCGCCCGACATCTGGCTCGGACGGCGATCGCCAAGCGTGCCGAGTCCGGTGGCTTCCAGCATCGCGAGGGCCCGGGCCTGCCGCTCCGGCCGCGCAACGCCGGCATAGACCATCGGCAGCATCACGTTCTCAATCGCGGTCAGGCGCGGCAGCAGGTTGAATCCCTGGAACACGAAACCGAGCGTGCGATTGCGCAGTTCGGCCAGCCGGTTGTGATCGAGCGCGGCCACGTCGGTGCCTGCCAGCCGGTACTGCCCCGACGTCGGCGCATCGAGGCAGCCAACGATGTTCATGAAGGTCGACTTGCCGGAGCCCGACGGCCCCATCACCGCGACGAACTCGCCCTGGCCGACGCGCAGCGACACGCCGGCCAGCGCCGGCGGCGCATCGACGGCGTTCGGATAGATCTTGGTGAGGTCATCGACCTCGACCAGCGCGGCGGGCGAGCCGGAGTCGGTCACGGCGATCAGAACGAAATATTGAACTCGCCGACCTGGCGCGCCTGCATGTCGCGCACGACCAGCTTGTCGCCCGCGACCAGCGGCCCGCCTTCGGGTGTACCGACGATCTCGGCCACTTCGGTCGCACGGCCGTCGGTGATGCCGATTTTCAGATCGATCGGCGTGACCTTGCCGTCGCGCAGCCGGTACACGCGTGGCGCGCGGTCGCGCTCGCCGCGCGCCGACACCGCGGCGTCTTTCTTCTGCTGATCGGCACCCTTGCCCTTGCCGCCGTCAGCCGCCTCGCTGGGCCGGTAGCGCAGCGCCGCGTTGGCAATCTTGAGCACGTCGTCGCGCCGTGCGGCCACGATATCGACGCGCGCCGTCATGCCCGGCAGAAGCAGCCGCTCGCCGTTGTCGGCGCTGATCACCACGTTGTAGGTGACGACCCCTTGCTCGCTTTTCGGATTCAGCCGGATCTGCTGGACCTTGCCCTCGAAGCGGCGGTCGTACTGCGCATCGACGCGGAACTGCACCGGCATGCCCTCGCGCACCGCGCCCACATCGGCCTCCGACACGCTGGTGTGGATCTCCATCCGCGACAGGTCGCGCGCGATGACGAACAGATTCGGCGTCTGGAAGCTCGCCGCCACCGTCTGGCCGACATCGACCTTGCGATCGACCAGCACGCCATCGACCGGCGAGCGGATCACCGAATTGGCCAGGTCGGTCTGCGCGCGGTCGAGCTGGGCGCGCGCCACTTCGAGCGCGGCCTGCGCTGCCTCGCGTTGCTGGATCGCATTGTCGAGCACCTGGCGGGCGATGAACTGCTGCTGCACCAGCGAGCGGTTGCGCTCCTCGTTACCGCTCGCCAACGCCAGTTGCGCCTGCGCGCTGGCCACGCTTGCCTGTGCCTGCTTGACCGCTGAGCGGAACAGCGCCGGGTCCATCTCGGCCAGCACCTGACCGGCCTTGACCGGCTGGTTGAAGTCGGTGAACACGCGAACGATCGTGCCCGACACCTGGGTGCCGACGTTGACCTGCGCGGTCGGCTGCAGCGTTCCAGTCGCGGAAACGAGCTGGCTGATGCTGCCGCGCTCGACCGGCAGCGTGCGCCAGCGGTCTTCCGGATTGACCGGCTTGCGCATCAGCACGAAGGCAGCCGCGGCACCAGCCAGCACCAGCAGGGCCAGCAGCCACCAGCGGCGGCGACGGATGAACGACGTCAGTCGGGACATGGATCAGGTTTCCTGCGGGGCCGTCGGGCGCGCGTACGACCGGGGCCGGTGTCGACCCCTGCCCCGCCGCGATGCCGGCCCGGGTTGTTCAGAACAGCCGCAGCTTACTGGCACACCTGGTGACGCCCATCCTGATGCGACGGAATGCAGTGTCGCGCTGCTAGAGTGCGCACCGAGAAGATGGCCGGGAGGAACGGGCCCATGCCCGCACAGGAATATCTGCGCCGCATCCTGAATGCGCGCGTCTATGACGTTGCAGTCGAAACCCCGCTGGAGCCAGCGCGCCAGTTGTCGGAACGGCTGGGCAGCACGGTGCTGCTCAAGCGTGAAGACCTGCAGCCGGTGTTCAGCTTCAAGCTGCGCGGCGCCTACAACAAGATGGTCAACCTGCCGCCGGCGGCGCTCAAGCGCGGCGTGATCGCGGCCAGCGCCGGCAACCATGCGCAAGGCGTTGCGCTGGCTGCCTCACGGCTCGGCTGCCGGGCGGTGATCGTGATGCCGGTGACCACGCCGCAGGTCAAGGTCGAGGCGGTGGCCCGGCGCGGCGCCGAGGTGGTGCTGCACGGCGACTCCTACTCCGATGCCTACGCGCATGCGCTTGACCTGCAGAAGAAGCGCAAGCTGACCTTCGTCCATCCGTTCGACGATCCCGACGTGATCGCCGGCCAGGGCACGGTCGGCATGGAGATCCTGCGCCAGCATCACCCGGCCGAACACGGCCCGCTGCATGCGGTGTTCGTCGCCATTGGCGGCGGTGGCCTGATCGCCGGCGTGGGCACGTTCATCAAGGCGCTGCAGCCGCACATCAAGGTGATCGGTGTGCAGACCGAGGACTCGGACGCGATGGCGCGCTCGCTGGCCGCCGGCCGCCGCGTGCAACTGGCCGACGTGGGCCTGTTTTCCGATGGAACCGCGGTGCGCCTGGTTGGCGAGGAAACGTTCCGGCTGGCGCAGCAGGTGGTCGACGAGGTCGTCAAGGTCGATACCGACGAGCTGTGCGCCGCGATCAAGGACGTGTTCCAGGACACGCGCTCGATCCTGGAGCCGGCCGGCGCGCTGGCGGTGGCCGGCGCCAAGAAGTACCTGGAGCGCGAGCGGCTGCGCGGCGTCACGGTGGCGGCGATCGCCTGTGGCGCCAACATGAACTTCGACCGGCTGCGCTTCGTGGCCGAGCGCGCCGAGTTCGGCGAGC
>CAZTUT010000195.1:0-4764 GCA_964616395.1 uncultured Burkholderiaceae bacterium | reverse complement strand
CGGCCGGGCCGCTGGAGCGATGCGCAGATCGAAGAGGAGCACGCGTTCGTGGCCGAGCTGGCGGCGGCCGAGGTGCCGGCCGTGCCAGCGCGCGTGATCGGCGGCCGCACGCTGCATCACGTCGAGGGCCAGCGGGTGGCGCTGTTCGAGCGCCGTGGCGGCCGTGCACCCAATCTGGACGATCCGTCGGTGCTCGAATGGATCGGCCGCTTTCTCGGGCGCCTGCATGCGGTCGGCGCGCAAAGGCCATTTGCCGCGCGGCCGGCGCTGGATGGCGACAGCTTCGGCCGCGAGCCGCGCGCCTGGCTGCTGGCGCACGACTGGGTGCCGCCGGAACTGCGCACGGCCTATGCGTCGGTCTCGCAGCAGGCGCTCGACGGCGTGCAGGCGGCCTTTGGCCGTGCCGGCGCGGTCGGCGCGTTGCGGCTGCATGGCGATGTGCACGAGGGCAATGTGCTGTGGCGCGATGCGGCCGATGCGGGTGTGGGCAGTCAAGCCGGCCCGCACTTCGTCGACTTCGACGATGCGCGCAGCGGTCCGGCGGTGCAGGATCTGTGGATGCTGATCGGCGGGCGCGAGCAGGCGCCGCTGCGGCTCAAGGCGCTGCTGGCCGGCTACGAAGACTTCCGCGAGTTCGACGATCGCGAACTCGAGCTGGTGGAGGCGCTGCGCACGCTGCGGCTGTTGCACTACAGCGCCTGGATCGCGCGGCGCTGGAACGACCCAGCCTTCCCGGCCGCGTTTCCGTGGTTCGACACGCCGCGCTACTGGGAGGCGCGCATCCTCGAGTTGCGCGAGCAGGTGGCGGCGATGCAGGAAGAAGCGATACGACCAGCGCGTTAGCAGAGGCAGGGCCCGAGCCCGGCCGTTCGGTGGCCTGCGAGCCGATCCGATGGATCGCAGACCCGCCTTGCGGTGCCGCTAAATCAGCCGCTTGCGGATCTGCGTGACCACGATCTCGGCGGCGATCACCACCGCGAAGATCGCCACCAGCACCGTGGCCACGCGGTCCCACTGGAACAGGTTCATCGCGGTGTTCAGCGCCACGCCGATGCCGCCGGCGCCCACCAGCCCCAGCACGCTGGACTCGCGCACGTTGATGTCCCAGCGCAGCAGCAGCAGCGCCCAGAAGGCTGGCTTGACCTGCGGCCAGTAGCCGTAGCGCAGCACCGACAGCCAGGGCGCACCGGCCGCGCGCAGCGCCTCGATGCTGCCGCGGTTGGCTTCCTCGCAGGCTTCGCCGAACAGCTTGCCGACAAAGCCGATCGAGCGAAACGCGATCGCCAGCATGCCGGCTAGCGCGCCGGGGCCGAACACCGCGATGAACAGCAACGCCCACACCAGCGAGTTGACCGAGCGGCTCGCCACCAGCAGCAGCCGCGCGACGTAGTTGACCAGCGGAATCGGCGTCACGTTGCGCGCGGCCAGCAGTCCGAGCGGCAGCGCCAGCACCACCGACAGCAGCGTGCCCAGCGTGGCGATGTGCAGCGTTTCCATCAGCGCCGCGTGCACGCCGATCCGATAGTGGGCGGTGTCCACCGGCCACATGCGCTCCAGCAGGTCGGCCATCTGCGCCGGCGCGTCGTACAGGAACTCGGGAATGATCTCGACCGTGCGCGCCGACACCACCACGGCGGCCACCACCGCCAGGTAGACGGCAAAGCGCGCCAGCCGCTGCAGTGGCGTGAAGCGCTGCCACTCGCGCGCGACCGCGCTGCCCACGGTGCTCGTTGCGCTCATTGCGCTCATTGCGCGAACACCTTCTGAATCCGGCTGGAGATCACCTCGCAGGCGAACACCACCGCGATGATGGTCAGCAGGATCGCGCACACCACGTCGTAGTCGAAGCGCTGGAAGGCCACGAACAGCGGCGCGCCGATGCCGCCGGCGCCGACCAGCCCCACCATCGTCGAGTTGCGCACGTTGGAGTCGAACTGGTAGGTCGCAAAGCCGATGAAGCGCGGCAGCACCTGCGGCAGCACGGCGAAGAAGATCACGTTCATGAAGCCGGCGCCGGTGGCGCGTACCGCCTCGACCTGCTTCAGCGAGATCTCCTCGATCGCCTCGGCGAACAGCTTGCCGATGAAGCCGATCGAGGCCACCAGCAGCGCCATGATGCCGGCGATGGCGCCGAAGCCGATCGCCTTGACGAACACGATCGCCACGATCACCGGATGAAACGCGCGGCACAGCGCGATCAGCGCGCGCGCCGGCCACGAGATTGCCGCCGGCATCAGGTTGCGCGCCGCCAGCAGGCCGATCGGCAGCGAGATCAGGATGCCTGCGAACGAGGCCAGCACCGCGATCTCCAGGCTCTCCTTCATGCCCTTGAAGATCGCTTCCCAGTTCTCGAAGTTGGGCGGAAACATGCGTGCCAGGAACTTCTGGCCGTGGCCCATGCCCTCGACGATGCGCTGCCAGGTGAAGTCGAGCGTCGACATCGCGTACACAACGTACACGGCAAGCAGCAGCCAGCCGACGCGCGCGGCCCAGTTGACCGGAAACGGATCGCCCGCCGCGGCGCGGGCCGGGCCCGGGGCCGCGCTCACTGCAGCCAGTCCTTGCCGCCGTAGATGCGCGTCAGTTCGTCGTCGCTCAGGCGCTCCGCGGGGCCGTCGAACACCACGCTGCCGCCAGCCAGGCCGATCACACGGTCGGCGAAGCGCCGCGCCAGATCGACATCGTGCATGTTGATCAGCACCGGAATCTGGTGGTGCGCGGCGGCATCGCGCAGCAACTGCATGATCTCGACCGCGGTCTTGGGGTCGAGCGAGGAGGTGGGCTCGTCGGCCAGCAGCAAGCCGGGGCTCTGCATCAGCGCCCGCGCGATGCCCACGCGCTGACGCTGTCCACCCGACAGGCTGTCGGCGCGCTGGTGGGCGAAGCCGGCCAGCCCCACCTCGTCGAGCAATTCGAATGCGCGTGCAATGTCTTGCTGCGGAAAGCGCCGCAGCCACGCTTTCCACGCCGGCACGTAGCCAAGCCGGCCCGACAGCAGGTTCTCCATCACGGTCAGCCGCTCGACCAGGTTGTACTCCTGGAACACCATGCCGATGCGCCGCCGCGCGGCGCGCAGCGCGCCGCGCGACAGCCGGGTCATGTCATGGCCGTCGAAGTGGATTGCGCCGGCGGTGGGCTCCACCAGCCGGTTGATGCAGCGGATCAGCGTGCTCTTGCCGGTGCCGGAGGCGCCGATGATCGCCGTCACGCCGCGCGCAGCGACCTCCAGCGACACGCCGTTGAGTACCGGCACACCGCGCCGGTACTCCTTGACCAGACGGTCGATCCGCAGCGCGGCGTCGCTCATGCCTACTTCTTCTCGGCCGCGGCCTTGGCTTCGGCCGCCTTCTTGCGTGCTGCTTCCTCGCGCTCGGTCAGTTGCTTGAATGCCGCTGCGCCGAAGGTCTCGCCGCTGCCTGCGGCCACGTCACGCACCACCGACCAGTCCTTCTGGTAGGTGATCGGCACGAACCGGTCGGCGCCGTCGAACGCCTTCTGCATCTCAGGCGTGTAGCGGTAGTCGTAGAAGCACTTGAGCATGTTGTCGCGCAGCTTGGGCTCCAGGTCGTGCGCATAGACGAAGCTCGAGGTCGGGAACGGCGCGCTGCGCCAGACGATGCGGAACTCGCTGTCCTTGATGGTGCCGCGCGCGACCATGCGCTCGAACACGTCGGAGGCCACCGGCGCGGCGTCGTAGTCGCCGGTGCGAACGCCCAGCACCGAGCGGTCATGGCCGCCCGAGTACAGCACCTTGTAGTCCTTGTCAGGCGTCACGCCGAGCTTCGGGAACAGCGCGCGCGGCGCCAGGTTGCCGCTGTTGGACGAGGGCGCGGTGTGCGCAACCTTGCGGTCCTTCAGGTCGGCCATCGACTTGATTGCGCTGTCGGCCTTGACCACGACGATCAGGTTGTACGACTGGTAGCCCTTGGCATCGCCCTTGACCGCGAACGGCACGCCGCCGGCCAGGTTGACCGCGAATGCCGTGGGGCCGGTGGAGAAGCCGCCCACGTGCAGCCGGCCGGAGCGCATCGCCTCGACCTGCGCGGCATTGCTCTGCACCTGGAAGAACACCACGCGCTTGTTCAGGCACTGGCCCAGGTAGTCGGTGAACGGCTTGAAGGTCTTCTCGTACACGGCCGGGTCTTCGACCGGCGTGTAGGTGAACACGATGACGCTCGGGTTCTTGAGCCGCTTCGGATCGGTCGGCGTGTCGGCGACCAGATCCTTGTTGGCATCGCAAAACGCAGGATCGAGATCGCCGCGATGCGGGCAGGCATCCTGGGCCAGCGCGGTGCCGGCCAGACCCAGCAGTGCGCTGCCGAGCAGCAGATGAAACTTCATTGAGTGTCTCCTGACGAATTATTGGCGACGCATCCGGCGTCGCGCGAGGGCGGAATGATGATGCGGATCGTGGCTTGTCACAAGCGCTGGCGAATCACGCCCAGCGCGGGCCGGGCGAAGCAACGCCGGCGCGCGGCCGGCGTTGCGATGCTGGGCGTGGAGCGTTGATCAGCCGGCGCGCTTGATGCCGGCCGCGTCGGCCAGCAGCGCGGCGCGGTCGGTGCGCTCCCAGGTGAACTCCGGCTCCTCGCGGCCAAAGTGACCGTAGGCCGCGGTCTTGCGGTAGATCGGCCGCAGCAGGTCGAGCATCTGCACGATGCCCTTGGGCCGCAGGTCGAAGTGTTGCGCGACCAGCTTGCTGATCTGGTCGTCGGGAATGACGCCGGTGCCTTCGGTGTAGACGGTGATATTCATCGGCTGCGC
>CAZTUT010000194.1:0-4802 GCA_964616395.1 uncultured Burkholderiaceae bacterium | reverse complement strand
GCGGTCAACCTGGCGCGAAAGACTCTCGCAAGCCCTTGTCTTTCCACGTCTTTCTGTCGTTTGCTGACGTTTCCCACTGCATTAACCCGATCGTGAAATCCGGCACCGCATCCGGCGGTTGTAGGAAGTTGGACTGATCCCGGAGGATACGAACCGCCTCGATCCGCGTCCACGGCGTCTGCCGCTTGACCCGCAGATGCGGGAGTCGGTCCGCCGCGCAATTCAAGCAATCGCTTGATTACATGCTATCTTCGCGGCCCGTTGAGCCTGCGCCCGTCGCGCGCCGTACTGCGCGTGGCGCCTGACCCGTGTCGGAAACCGCTGTCCCCTCCCCCGCTGCCCGCGAGCCCGCGCCCACTGCGCGCGAGGCGCTGCTGCGTCACGCCACGGCGATCTTCGGCGCCAAGGGGTTCGCGGCGGCCAGCACGCGCGAGATCTGCGAGGCGGCCGGGGTCAACATCGCCTCGATCCACTACTACTTCGGCGACAAGCAGGGCCTGTACCGCGAGGTGCTGCTGCGGCCGCTGACGGCGTTTCGCGCCGAGTTCGGCCGCTTCGACGATCCGGCCCTGAGCTTCGAGCAGGCAATGCGCATGTTTCTGGCGCCGTTCGTGGCCTCGGCCGCGTGCGATGGCGCCGACAGCGACGAGCTGCACGTGATGCGCCTGCACCTGCGCGAGATGCTGGAGCCCACGCCGGCGTTCCGCGAGGTGGTGGCGCAGGTGATCGCGCCGCTGCACCAGGCGGTCTCGGCGCTGCTGGCGCGCCACTGCGGGCTGCGGCAGGCCGACGACGATCTGCACCAACTGGTGTTCGCGCTGGCGGCGATGGCCAATGACTACTGCATGTCGCGCGAGTTCATGAAGATGCTGGCGCCCGGCGTGCTGAGCCGGCCCAACGCGCACGAGCAGATCCTCGACCGGCTGGTGGGCTACAGCCGCGCGCTGCTGGATCACGAGATCGCGCGTCGCGCGGCGGCCGCCAGCGCGCCAGCCGCAACCAAACGGAAGGCCCACCGTGCGCGCTGAGTCGTTGCGCTACGCACTGCAGCCCGGCGCCGCGCGGCTTGCTGCTCATTCGCTGGCGCTGACGCTCGCGCTCTCGCTGGCAGGCTGCGCGCTGACGCCACCCGGCCCGGCCCCGGCACCCGCAGCGCCCGCTGCCTGGCTGGCGCCGCAACCGCAGACCGAGGGCGCGCAGCGCACACAGGCGCTGGCGCAATGGTGGTCGCAGTTCGACGATCCGCTGCTGCCCGAACTGGTGAACGCCGCGCAGCGCAGCCACGGCAGTCTGGCGCAGGCGGCGGCGCGCATCGCGCAGGCGCGCGCCGCGGCGCGCGCGGCCGGCAGCCGCGCGTGGCCCTCGCTCGATGGCGCAGCACGTGCCACACGCTCGGCCACCGAGGTACCCGTGGTGCAGTCGGCCGCCACGACCACCGGCGTTGGCCTCGACATGCTGTGGGAGATCGACCTCTTTGGCGTCACGCGCAACACCGCGGCCGCCGCGCAGGCGCGCGCCGAGGGCGCCGAACTGGCCTGGCACGACCTGCGCGTGAGCCTGGCGGCCGACACCGCATCGACCTATCTGGGCTATCGCGCCTGCGAGGCGCTGGTCGACGTCTACACGCAGGACGCCGCCTCGCAGGGCCGCGCGGCGGAGCTGGTGGGCATCAAGGCCAAGGCGGGGCTGGACTCGCCGGCCAATGCGGCGCTGGCCAACGCCAGCGCGGCCGACGCTCGCAATCGTCTGGTGGCGCAACGCGCCGAGTGCGATGCGCAGGTCAAGGCGCTGGTGGCGCTGACCGCGCTACCCGAGCTCGAGCTGCGCACACGGCTGACCGCGCAACGTGCACGGCTGCCGCAACCGGCCGCCTTCAATGTGGAAGCGCTGCCAGCGCGGCTGCTGATGCAGCGCCCCGACCTGGCCGAACTCGAACGCGAGGTGCGGGCCGCGTCGGGCGAGGTCGGCGCCGCGCAGGCCGACCGCTATCCGCGGCTGGCGCTGGCCGGCACGATCTCGGTGCTGAACCTGCAATCGGGCAGCACCGGCCTCAGCGGCAGCAACTGGTCGATCGGGCCGGCGCTGTCGCTGCCGCTGTTCGATGCCGGCCGCCGCGCGGCGCAGGTGGATGTGGCACGCGCCCGCTACGACGAGGCGCTGGCGCGCTACACGCAGCGCGCGCGCGATGCGGTGCGCGAGGTGGAAGAGGCGCTGGTGCGGCTCGATGCCGCCACCCGCCGCGAGGCCGATGCCGTGGCCGCTGCCGAGGGCTTCCGTCTTTACTTTGCCGCCGCGCAGGCGCGCTTCGACGTCGGCGCCGAGTCGCTGCTCGACCTGGAAAGCGCGCGCCGCAACGCGCTGCTGGCCGCCGCCACGCTGGTGGGCGTGCAGCGCGAGCGGGTGGCGGCCTGGATCACGCTGTACCGCGCGGTCGGCGGCGGCTGGCAGCCAGCCAGCGACGCCCCGGCGCACGTCACTGCCAAGGATTGATGCCATGAAGCTTTCGACGACCGCCCTGTCCGCCGCAACGCGCCGCGCGCTGGCGCTGTGCGCCGCCGTCGTGCTGGGCGCGGGCGCCCTGTGGACACTGAGTTCGCGCGCGCAGGACGGCAAGGGCGCCGACGCCGCGAAGAAAGGCGGCAATCGCCCGGCGCTGACCGTGACGCTGGTGTCGCCGCAGAGCGCCGAGTGGCCGCTGTCGATTGCCGCCAGCGGCAACGTGGTGGCCTGGCAGGAGGCGATCATCGGCGCCGAGATCAGCGGCTTTCGCGTGGTCGAGGTGCTGGCCAACGTGGGCGACAGCGTGCGGCGCGGCCAGTTGCTGGCGCGCATCTCGAGCGACAACGTGGCGGCCGATGCCGCGCAGGCGCGCGCCGGCCTGGCCGAAGCGCAGGCGATGCTGGCCGAGGCCCGCGCCAATGCCGAGCGCGCGCGCCAGGTGCAGGCCAGCGGCGCACTGTCAGCGCAGCAGATCAGCCAGTACCTGACCGCCGAGCAGACCGCGCAGGCGCGCGTGACCGCCGCGCAGGCCAGCGTGCAGGCCGCCGAGCTGCGGCTGGCGCAGACGCGCGTGCTGGCACCCGACGACGGTGTGATCTCGGCACGCAGCGCAGCCGTGGGCTCACTGGCGCAGCCGGGACAGGAAATGTTCCGGCTGATCCGCGGCAACCGGCTGGAGTGGCGCGCCGAGGTCACCGCCACCGAACTGGCGCGCATCCGCCCCGGCATGACGACGCTGCTGCAACTGCCCGGCGCTGATGCACGCATCGCCGGCAAGGTGCGGATGGTGGCGCCCACGGTCGATCCACAGACCCGCAACGCACTGGTCTACGTTGACCTGCCGGCCGGCACCGGCGCGCGTGCCGGCATGTTCGCGCGCGGCGAGCTGCAGCTCGGCAAGGCCGCCGCGCTGACGCTGCCGCAGACCGCCGTGGTGATGCGCGACGGCTTTTCCTACGCGTTCCGCGTGGGCGCCGACAACCGTGTGTCGGAGGTCAAGATCGAGGTCGGCCGCCGCGTTGGCGACCGGGTCGAGGTCGTGCGCGGCATTGGCGCCGACACGAAAGTCGTGGCCAGCGGCGTGGGCTTCCTGGCCGACGGCGACCTGGTGCGCGTGACCGAAGCGGCGCCCGCTGCGCCGGCAAAGGCCGCCCCAGCCGCGCCGGCGCCTGCCAGCGCACCGGTCCGCAAGTAGCGGCTCGCCCTCCGCCCGCACGAGCCGCCGATGGCCATCAACCTCTCCGCCTGGTCGATCCGCAACCCGACGCCGTCGGTGCTGCTGTTCGTGATGCTGACGCTGATCGGCGTCGCCGGCTTCATGGGCATGAAGATCCAGCAGTTCCCGGATATCGACCTGCCAACGGTGATGGTCACGGCCACGCTGCCGGGGGCCGCGCCGGCGCAGATGGAAACCGAGGTCGCGCGCAAGATCGAGAACTCGGTGGCCACGATCGAGGGCATCAAGCACATCTACACCAAGGTGCAGGACGGCACCGCCACGGTCACCGTGGAGTTCCGGCTCGAGAAGCCGACCCAGCTGGCGGTCGACGAGGTACGCGACGCGGTGGCGCGCATCCGCACCGATCTGCCGGCGGATTTGCGCGACCCGGTGGTCGCCAAGATGAACATCGCCGGCGCGCCGATCCTGACCTTCACGATCGCCTCGCGCCGGATGGATGACGAAGCGCTGTCGTGGTTCGTCGACAACACGGTGACCAAGCGGCTGCTGTCGGTGCGTGGCGTGGCGGCGGTGTCGCGGGTGGGTGGCGTTGATCGTCAGGTGTGGGTCGAGCTCGATCCGCAGCGGCTGCTGGCGCTGAACGCGTCGGCAGCAGATGTGTCGCGCCAGCTGCGGCAGATCCAGCAGGAGGCCAGCGGCGGACGCGCCGACATCGGCGGTGCCGAGCAGTCGGTGCGCACACTGGCCACCGTGCAGTCGGCGGCCGAGCTGGCGGCCATGGACATCGTGCTGTCCGACGGTCGCCGCGTGCGACTCGACCAACTGGCGCGCGTGGCCGACCCCGTGGCCGAGCAGCGCAGCGCGGCGCTGCTCAACGGCAAGCCGGTGGTGGGCTTCGAGATCATGCGCAGCCGCGGCGCCGGCGAGACCGAGGTGGCCGATGGCGTCTATCAGCGTCTGGCCGAGCTGCGCGCCGAGAATCCGGACATCGAGATCGTCGAGGCCTTCAACTTCGTCGACCCGGTGCGGCAGAACTTCAACGGCAGCATGTGGCTTCTGATGGAAGGGGCCATCCTGGCGGTGATCGTCGTGTGGTTCTTCCTGCGCGACTGGCGCGCCACCT
>CAZTUT010000193.1:0-4913 GCA_964616395.1 uncultured Burkholderiaceae bacterium | reverse complement strand
ACATCATCCTGATCATTGCCTACATGATCCCGGTGGTGTGGCTGTCGGTGAAGCACACCGGCATTCCTGTCCCGCAACTGGTCTACGGCTCGGTGCTGCAGAAGGTCACGGAGCGCGAGAAGGTGCTGACCGCTGACGCCAAGGAAAAGGAAGTCCGCGACATCTTCAAGCAGCGGTCGGCCGATGCCAAGGCGCGTGTTGATGGTCTTCCGGGCACCTGGACCGCAGGCAAGGCTGCTGCGGAAGCCAAGGTGGCCGAATTGAAGGCGGCCAACGCGCCGATGGCGGAGCAGAAGGCGGCCGAGAAGGCGCTTGCCGACTACCCGAAGAGCGAGGCTGATGCACGCAAGGCCTGGACCGCGCAGATCGGCAGTAATGCCGCCCGCTCGGCCGCGCCGTTGCCGCACGCGACGCCGTTCCCGAGTGCCAATCCGGACCCGGCCAAGAACGAGGCCGAGCGTGATCGGAAGCGCAAGAACTTCCTGGCGCTGGTGCTCTGCCTGATGGTCGGTACCGCGGCGCTGCCGCACATCCTGATGCGCTACTACACGACCCCCTCGGTCCAGGAGGCGCGCAACTCGGTGTTCTGGTCGCTGTTCTGCATCTTCCTGCTCTACTTCACGGCGCCGGCACTTGCGGTGCTGGTGAAGTTCGACATCTACACGCAGGTGGTCGGCAAGAACTTCGCCGATCTGCCGGCATGGGTGTCAGCGTGGAGCAAGGTGGATCCGCGTCTGTTGTCGATCACCGACATCAACAAGGACGGCGTGGTGCAGTTGGCTGAAATCGTGCTGGGGCAGGACGTCATCGTTCTGGCCACGCCCGAGATTGCCGGCCTGCCCTACGTGATCTCCGGTCTGGTGGCGGCGGGCGGTCTGGCCGCGGCGCTCTCGACCGCGGACGGCCTGCTGCTGACGATCGCCAACGCGCTGTCGCACGACCTGTACTACAAGATGATCAACCCGAATGCCACGACCCAGAAGCGGATCTTGATTTCCAAGATCCTGCTGCTGGTCGTCGCGGTGCTCGCGGCGTGGACGGCGGCGCAGGCCCCGGCCGACATCTTGTTCCTGGTCTCGGCGGCGTTCTCGCTCGCGGCTGCCGGCTTCTTCGCGCCGCTGGTGCTGGGCGTGTTCTGGAAGCGGGCCAACAAGTGGGGCGCGGTCTCGGCGATGATCGTCGGCGTGGCGGTGACCTTCTACTACATGGCCACCACCCAGGTCTGGCTGCGCGGCGTGTTCGGTGTGACCAGCTCGGTCGCCGAGAACACCTGGTGGGAGATCGCACCGATCTCGGCTGGCATCTTCGGCATGCCGATAGCCCTGATCACGATGATCGTGGTCTCGTTGTTGACCCCGGCGCCCGACCAGCAGACGCAGGACTTCGTCGAGCATGTGCGTTACCCGAGCCTCAAGGGTGACACCATGAACACGCAGGCCACCTGATCGTCTGACGGTTCAAGCAGTCCCTGAAAGCCCGCAGCGCAAGCTGCGGGCTTTTTTCATTTCTAACGCTGCTTGCGCGATGCGCGCATCGCGACGACCGACAGCGGGCCTAAAATCGAAATCGAGGAACTGCAAGCGACTTGCTGCATCCACCGCTTTCAAACGGAGACCCGATTGACTCAGCCGATTCCCTATCCGGATACCCAGCTTCTGATCGACGGCCGATGGCAGGACGCCGCCGATGGCCGCACGCTGCCGGTGGTCAATCCGGCCACCGGCGCGCTGATCGGGCGCGTGGCGCATGCCGGCAAGGCCGATCTCGATCGTGCGCTCGTGGCGGCACAGAAGGGCTTCGAGACCTGGCGTGACATGCCCGCGCTCGAACGGCAGAAGATCCTGCGCCGCGCCGCCACGCTGATGCGCGAACGCGCCGATGCCACCGCCGCCATCCTGACGCAGGAGCAGGGCAAGCCGCTGGCCGAAGCGCGCGTCGAGGCGATGGCCGCTGGCGACATCATCGACTGGTTTGCCGACGAAGGCATGCGCGTCTATGGCCGTATCGTGCCGTCGCGCGTGCTGACCACGCGCAACCTCGTGATCAAGGACCCGGTCGGTCCGGTCGCTGCGTTCACGCCCTGGAACTTCCCGATCAACCAGGTGGTTCGCAAGGCCGCGGCGGCGCTGGCCAGCGGCTGCTCGATTCTCGTTAAGGCGGCCGAGGAGACGCCGGCCTCGCCTGCGGCGCTGATCCGCGCCTTTGTGGATGCCGGCGTGCCGGCCGGTGCGATCGGCCTCGTGTACGGCACGCCCGCGGAGATCTCTGCCTACCTGATCCCGCACCCGGTGATCCGCAAGGTCACGTTCACCGGATCCACGCCGGTGGGCAAGATGCTGGCGGCGCTGGCCGGTCAGCACATGAAGCGCGTGACCATGGAACTGGGCGGCCACGCGCCGGTGATCGTGGCCGACGATGCCGACGTGGCGCTCGCGGTCAAGGCCTCGGCCGCCGCCAAGTTCCGCAACGCCGGCCAGGTCTGCATCTCGCCCACGCGATTCCTGGTGCACGAGCGCGTGCACGACGAGTTCGTCACCGAGCTGGCGCGCCATGCCAGCGGCCTGAAGGTCGGCGATGGCCTGGCCGAGGGCACACAGATGGGCCCGCTGGCCAATCCGCGGCGGCTGACCGCGATGACCGAATTCATGCAGGACGCGGTCGCACGCGGCGCGCGCGTGGCAGCCGGCGGCGAGCGCCTCGGCAGCAGCGGCAACTTCTTCGCGCCCACGGTGCTGACCGACGTGCCGCTGGAAGCGCGCGTGTTCAATGACGAGCCGTTCGGCCCGGTGGCCGCGGTACGCCGCGTGCAGTCGGTCGAGGAGGCCATCGCCGAGGCCAACCGGCTGTCCTTTGGGCTGTCGGCCTACGCGTTCACGCGCTCGCTGAAGAACGCGCATCTGCTGTCGCAACGCGTGGAAGCCGGCATGCTGTGGATCAACCAGCCGGCGCTGCCATCGGCCGAAATGCCATTCGGCGGCATCAAGGACTCGGGCTATGGCACCGAAGGTGGCAGCGAGGCCATGGAGGCCTATCTGAACACGCGTGCGGTGACCATCGCCAACGTCTGAGCACATGGCGGCTGCGCGCGTGTCGGGGCCACCCGCACGCTCGCGCTGCCCCCGTTGACGTGCTCGCACGCTCTGCGGCTGCTACGCTTCGTCGATGAAACATCCATTCATCGATCTCGGCCTGTCGGCCGATCTGGTCAAGTCCCTGATTGCCCTCGGTTACGAGGAGCCCACCCCGATCCAGAGTCAGTCGATTCCGGTGCTGCTGGCCGGGCGCGACCTGCTTGGTCAGGCCGCCACCGGTACCGGCAAGACCGCGGCCTTCGCGCTGCCGGTGTTGCAGCGTCTGCTCTCGTCGAAGCAGCCCGCCAGTCCCGGTGCGCTGGTGCTGGTGCCCACGCGCGAGTTGGCGATCCAGGTCGCCGAGGCGCTGCACAGTTACGGCCACAAGCTTGGCGCGGCCGTGCTGCCGATCTATGGCGGCGCCGAGTTCGGCCGCCAGGTGCAGGCGCTCAAGCGCGGCGTGCATGTGGTGGTGGCCACGCCGGGTCGCGCGCTCGACCACATCCGGCGCGGCACGCTGCGGCTCGACGGCGTGCAGACCGTCGTGCTCGATGAGGCCGACGAGATGCTCGACATGGGCTTTGCCGAGGACATCGAGCTGATCCTCGACGCGGTGCCAGCGCAGCGCCAGACCGCGCTGTTCTCCGCCACGCTGCCGCCGCGGATCGCGGCCATTGCCAACAAGCACCTGCGCGAGCCCGGGCGCGTGCTGATCGCGCGCGAGAAGACTCCCAAGGGCGCGGCGCCTCGCGTGCGGCAGACCGCTTACATCGTGCCGCGCGCACACAGGGTGGCGGCGCTCGGTCGCGTGCTCGACCTGGAATCGCCAGCGCTGGCGATCATCTTCGCGCGCACGCGTACCGAGGTCGATGAACTGTCCGAGAAGCTGCGCGGTCGCGGCTATCAGGTCGAGGCGCTGCACGGCGGCTTTGCGCAGGACCAGCGCGACCGCGTGATGAAGCGCGTGCGTGCCGGCAGCGTCGATCTGCTGGTGGCCACCGACGTGGCGGCGCGCGGCCTCGATGTCGAGCAGCTCAGCCACGTGGTCAACTTCGACGTGCCCGCCTCGCCCGAGAGCTACGTGCACCGGATCGGCCGCACCGGCCGTGCCGGCCGCGAAGGGGTGGCCATCACGTTCGCCGAGCCGCGCGAGCACCGGCTGCTGCGCAACATCGAGCAACTGACCAAGCAGAAGATCGAGGTCGCCACCGTCCCCACGCCGATGGACGTGCGCGCGCGCCGGCTCGACATGACGCGCGGCGCGCTGCGCGCGGTGTTGCAGGCCGGCGAGCTGGACGGATTCCGCGTGGTGGCCGAGGAGCTGGCCAGCGAGTTCGATCCGATGGACGTGGCCGCGGCCGCGGTCAAGCTCGCGCACCAGACGCTGCAGGCCGACAGCGTGCAGGACGACGCGCACATTCCGTCGATCGACCCAGCTGCACAACGCGCGCCGTTGCCGCGCGGCGCAGCGCGGCCTGGTCGCGCTGATGATCGGCCGGCTCGCCCGGCACGCAGCGAGCGTGTGGCACCCGCCGAAGGCGAGGGCCGGCAGCCGCCGCGCAAGACACGCGGTGCGGCGGCTGGGCGCGGCACGATGGTGCGCGTATGGATCGGCGCCGGTCGTGCCGCGGGGCTGCGAGCATCGGACCTGGTCGGCGCAATCACCAACGAGGCCGGCGTGAGCTCGCGCGAGATCGGCGCCATCGAGATCGAGGACCGTTTCTCGCTGGTCGAGGTCTCCGACCATATTGCCGACGATGCCGTGCAGGCGCTGCGCAGCACCACGCTGCGGGGTCAGCGTGTGGTGGTCAGGAAGGACCAGCCCAAGCGGGCCACGCGGGC
>CAZTUT010000192.1:0-4926 GCA_964616395.1 uncultured Burkholderiaceae bacterium | reverse complement strand
AATCATCATGCTGTCGCACCAGTCGAATCTGCACGCGATCCTGCGGAACTGGTTCGAGCTGGCTGCGGCCAGCCCGCGACGGATGGATGTCTGCAACAGCCTAGCGACGGTGGCGTCGCTGACGATGGCCGGCCTAGGTGTCAGCTTTCTGCCGCTCGACTACCACCGGGAAGACATCCGTTCCCGCCGGCTCAAGGTCATTCGCACCAGCGCTCTGATCGACCCGCTCAATTACGTTGCCGCTTACCGGTCGGACAGACCGAGTTCAATGGTCGGACCGCTGTCCGATTTGGCTGTGTCCTTGAGCGACTTTGAGCGTCGGGAGCTAACGAAGGGATTGCGGCGGCGTTGACCTCGCAACCCCTCAGTGGCGCGCTTTCTATCGGCGTGTCCACTTATGCGAGTCCCCGAACCCGCTCCGCAATTAGATCCTCTGCGTGAGCGGCTTCATCGATCACCCCGCCAAGCGTGAAGAACGGGTGCAGCATGCCCGGGTAACAGACGTACTCGGTCTCGACGCCCTCGGCGCGCAGCCTCGCGGCATAGGCTTCATCCTCATCGACCAGCGGGTCATGTTCCGCTGCGATAACCAGAGCTGGCGCGACCCCCTGCAGCGAAGGATGCAGCAGCGGCGAGGCGCGCCAGTCTGATCGCTGAGCCCGGTCGGGCAGGTATCGGTCCGCGAACCAGCGCAGCGCGTTTGCCGTCAGCATGTAGCCCTGCGCGTTACGCACATACGAGTCCGACTCGCGCGTCATATCGGTGGCGGGGTAGATGAGCACCTGCAGCGCGATGTTCGGACCCGCGGCGTCGCGCGCCTGGAGTGCGACCACGGCCGATAAGGTGCCGCCAGCGCTGTCTCCGGCAACAACGATCCGCCGCGGATCTGCCTGAAGTGCATCGCAATTGCGTGCGCACCACTTGACGGCATCCCACGCATCATCCACCGCTGCCGGAAACGGGTGCTCGGGTGCGAGTCGGTAGTCGACGGAAACGACGACTGCATCGGCCTTCAGCGCCAGCCGTCGGCACGTGGTGTCATACCCCTCGATGCTGCCGACAACCCAGCCACCTCCGTGGAAGTAGATGATCAGCGGCCGCGGTTCGCCATCGTTGCTCGGCCAGTAGGCGCGCGCGGCGATCGAACCACCCTTACCAGGAAACGACAGGTCCTCGACGCTTGCAATCGGTGGGCGCGGCGGCTGCAGCTTCAGGCGCTGCGCGGTGTACATCGCGCGGAGGTCCTGCGGGCTCAGATCCGTCGGCAGATCTCCTGCCAGTTGCATCGCATGCGCTGCTTGCCAAGTCAGGGCCACGGGTTTTCCTTAGTAAACGAGCGACGGACTTAATATATCAAATTGTTGTTGACGTATCAAATATCGTCTGCCATATTTTCTCGGCATCGTGTGATCCTCGCTTTGCCACAGGGCACGGAGAGCTGATCGCGAATCCGCAGCGAAACCAACGGAGGCCAGCTTGAGCACCTACTCACGACGTTCATTTGTCCAAGGCGCGGCGGCACTTGCTGCCGCCGGAACCCTGTCCGCTCCTGCGCTTGCGCAGTCTCCGGTTCCCATCCGGGTTGCAAACCCGGCGGCTGATGACGATCCCATCGGGGTTGCCGCCGCGTTCTTCGCAAAGCGTGTTCGGGAACTTGCCGGGCCGGCGGCGGCCGTTCGGGTGTTCTCTCGCGGCGCGCTCGGCAATGAGAGCGTTGCGCTGGAGGGCACCATTGCCGGCAACATCGATGTCGACATCGTCAGCAATACCGTACTGAGTACCGTTGCTTCGGACTTGGGCGTTCTGGACGTTCCCTATGGCCTCACCAGCCCCGACCACGCATGGCGGGTGCTGGATGGCGAAGTAGGCAAGAGCCTCAACGACCACGTGCGCTCGCGCGGTGTGCGCGTGGCCGGCTGGGCCTACGCCGGCAGCCGCTGCCTGATGACGAAGTCGAAGCCAGTGCGCGCTGTGGCCGATCTTGCAGGCATGAAACTACGCGTGCCGCCCAATCCGACCTACAACGCCATTGCAAAGGCCTGGGGCGCGATTGCCACCACGGTGCCCTGGCCCGAGACCTACCTCGCGTTGTCTCAGGGGGTCGTTGACGGCATTGAAACGGCGCCGGGTCCGTCATTCGACCAGAAGCACTTCGAGGTCGCCAAGTTCCTCAGCCGCACCGACCACCTGATCTATTTCCATGTCTGGGTCGTGTCGGAAAAAGCGATGCAGTCCTGGCCCGAGCCGGTTCGTGCCGCCGTGATGACCGCGGCCACCGAGGCCGCAATGCTCAACCGCCGCCTGCGCATCGAGCAGGAGCGCGGCATCTACGACGAGTTCGGAAAGAAGGGCGTCACCGTCGTTGTTCCGAACCGTGAAGAGTTCGCCGCCAGCCTGCGACCCGTGCAGAACTCCGTCAAACCCGAGTTGATGCCTCTTCTGCAGCGCATCCGTTCAGTTGCCTGAGCGGCGGGCCTGTGGGGCCGATCGACGCGCTGGCGCTTAGGGTACGTACGGCCGCGGGCATCCTGCTCGTGGTCGTAACGCTCGCCATCCTGACGGTCATTGCCGGACGCTACGCGGGCTTCCCAACTGCATGGGCCGATGAAGTTGCGCGCATTGCCTTTCTCTGGAGCGCATGCCTGGGTGCAGCCTCCGGCACGTATCGCGGGCTGCACTTCGCCATTCCTCTGATTGGCGCAAACGCGAACAAGAGAACGCGCCAACTGATCGAGAGCGGCATTTCACTGCTGATCATCGTGCTCTGCGCGCTTGTGCTTTGGGCGACCACCAGTTCGATCCCGGTGGCAAACCTCGCGCGGCTGCCCGCCCTCGGCGTCACCGGGGCCTGGTTTCATTCCGCAATCAGCGCGTTCGCTGCGCTGACATGTCTGTTCATGGTCGCGAAGCTGGTCGCCACGTGGCGACCGGCATCCTGAAATCTCCGTCAGAAAGCCACAATGCAAGCCTTGCTGGTGGGAGCGATCGCGGCCCTTGCGCTGGTCGTCGGCGTGCCGATTGCGTATGTGATCTTGCTGGTCTGTTTCCTGCTGATCGCTGCGGACCCGTTCGTCAATCTGGTGGCCGTGCCCGCGATGCTGGTGCAGGGCATGGACTCGTTCATCCTGCTGTCGATTCCGCTGTTCGTTCTGGTTGGTGTGATCATGAACGCCGGCGGAATCAGCGAGCGGCTTCTCGAGCTGGCAGTTGCTCTCGTCGGCCACATGAAGGCCGGCATCGCGCAGGTCAACATCGTTGCCAGCATGATCTTCTCCGGCATGTCGGGCACCACGACTTCGGACGTGGCGGGTCTGGGGCGGATCGAGATCCCGATGATGATCAAGGAGGGCTTCAGACCGGAGACCGCGGCGGTCGTGACCGCCGTATCGGCAACCATCGGCCCGATCATTCCGCCGAGCGTGCCCTTCATCCTCTACGCAGCGCTGACCGGCACGTCAGTGGGGCAGCTATTCCTGGCCGGGGTCGTTCCGGGCGTCCTGCTGGGCCTGTGGCTGATGGCTGTGATTGCCTGGCTCGCGCGGCGCGGCACCATCTCGTCGGCAACGTTCACGCGCGAGCGCGCAAGCTTCGCAACGCTGTTTCGCTCGCTGCGTCGCGCTGCGCTCGCGCTGCTGACACCGGTGATCCTGATCGGTGGCATGACCGGCGGTTTCTTCACGGCCACCGAAGCGGCAGGTATCGCCGTGGTCTATGCGATCGCCGTGGTCTGCCTCGTGTATCGCAGCGTCAGCCTGCGCGCGCTGTTCGCCCTGTTCTGCGAGTCGGCCGAGTACGTTGGCGTCATCATGATCACGGTCGCCGCCGCCAGCGTCTTCGGCTGGCTCGTCATTCAGGGCGGGCTGGCTGACATGTTTCTCGACCTGCTCAGGGCCGTGCCCGGCGGACCGATGATGACACTGATCGCCCTGATGCTGATCCTGCTGGTACTGGGCATGTTCGTCGAAGCGACGTCGATGATCATTCTGCTTTCGCCGATCCTGGTGCCGATCATCAAGCAGACTGGCATCGATCCCGTGCACTTTGGCGTGGTGTTCACGTTGAACATGATGATCGCCACAATCACACCGCCCGTCGGAATCTGCGGACTCATCGCCTCCCAGATTGCGGGCGTATCGATGCGAGACTTCACCCGGGAAGTCCTGCCGTACGTGGTCGCGATGATCGCGTTCCTCTTCCTGATCCTCTTTGTGCCACCCCTGGCGACCTTCCTGCCGAATATGGTATTCAAGTAGAAACAGCCCTCAGCATCTGTTCGACCCGATGAAGCCGATCGACCTCACACTTAGCTGGCAAGCCTACGAGGCCATAGAGAAGCTCATCGTCTCCGGCGCTCTCGTTCCGGACACGACCTACACCGAGGCGGGCATCGCGGCGATGGCCGGCTTCGGCAGGACGCCAGTGCGCGAAGCGCTGCAACGTCTCGCCAGCGAGGGACTGGTGCAGATCCGGCCCCGCGCAGGCGTCCAAATCCTTGAGATGGACCAAGCGCGGCAGCTGCAGCTGCTGGAAGCGCGTTCGGTTCTTCAGGAGCAAACCGTCCGGCTTGCTGCGCGCCGGGCGACCGTCGAGCAGCGGGCGCGCATGCTGCAACTTGCCCAAGCGGTGGAAGACGCCGCACTGATCGGCGACGCCGAGCTGTACCTGCACATCGCGCGCGACATCCACCAGATTCTTCGCGAGGCCTCCGGCAACGAGTTCCTGGAGCGCTTCATGAGCAGTCTGTACATCCTGTCTCGACGCTTCTCTTTCACCCACCGGCGGCTGCTCAATGCGCCCAGCATCACTCGCGCAGCATCAACTCACGCGGGCATTCTCCGGGCTGTTGCAGCTCGAGACGAGACCGAGGCAGCGAATGCCTCCGCTCGGATGATGGAATTCCTTCGCGAGTTCACGCTGTCGAGCAGG
>CAZTUT010000191.1:2855-5026 GCA_964616395.1 uncultured Burkholderiaceae bacterium | reverse complement strand
CGCGCGCGCGCGCGAACTTGATGTAGTCGGTGCGCAGCACCTCGAGCATCTCGGAACGCACCAGTCGCATGATCAGCGTGAGCTGGAACAGCGACAACGTGATGGCCGGCAGGATCAGGTGCTTCCAGCCGGTAGCCGTGAGCATGCCGGTGGTCCACCAGCCGAGCGCGATGGTGTCGCCTCGGCCATACGAGGGCAGCCAGCCCAGCATCACCGCAAACACCAGGATCAGCAGGATGCCGATCAGGAACGTTGGCAGCGACACGCCCAGCAGCGACACCGCCAGCAGAAACTGAGAAAACCACGAATGGCGCTTCAGCGCCGTGTACACGCCCATCGGAATGCCGATGCCGATCGCAATCAACCCCGCCACCAGCGACAGTTCGAGCGTGGCGGGCAGGCGTTCCTCCAGCAGCGTGCTTACTGCCCGACCCTGGCGCAGGCTGATGCCGAAGTCGCCCTGCACCGCGTTGCCGACGAAATTGGCAAATTGAATGAAGAACGGCTGATCGAGCCCGAGATCGGCGCGCAGCCTGGCGCGATCCTCGGGCGTGGCGTCCTGGCCGAGCATCTGCGTGACCGGATCCCCCACGTACTGGAACAGCAGGAACGCCACGAAAGCGACCGCCAGCATCACAAGGATGGCTTGCAGCAGTCGACGGATCACGAAAGCGAGCATGGGCCTGTCACACCGGGGCGTGCTGACTTGCTCCGGTTACGTAAGGAAGAACGCGAATATACAGGCGCCCGCCCCGGGGAAAGCAGTATTCGGGATATCGATAAACAACACCAATGACAAAGGCCGCCGAAGCGGCCCTTGCCATATATCGAGGTCCTCGGACTTCTGCGAGGCCGCAGCACTATCGATACAAGCTCTCACGCACCGGATGGCGCACGATCCTGCCCTGGGCCTGCGCCGCGATCTTCTGGCGCTGCGACTCGTCGGCAGCAGGACAGGCGCCGGTCTGGCGGAAAGCCAGTGCCGTGGCCAGCATGCCCTCGGTCGGATCACCCAGCGGTTTGGTGAAGTCGTCGGCAGCAGCGCAGCGCGGCGCGAAGCCGTCGGCAAAATCGCCGAAGCCCTTCTGGTTGACGCCCTTGAACTCGATCGGGAAGTAGCTGATGCCGCAGTTGTCCTTCTGCGTGAAGCCATAGGGCTTGCCACAGGTGGTCCGGCCGATGCGGATCACCTGAACATCGATGCCCTCGAGTGCGTTGATTACCGCCTCGCTCGCCGAGCAGGAAGCCGAGCTCGTGAGAACGAAAACGCGCGGCAGGTTCAGTGACGGCAGCGCCTGATTACCTGTCGTACCGCTTCCTGCGAAACCTGAGGTTTGGGTGAAGAAGGGATAGGTGTTATCGGGGTTGTTGTTGTCCGCCGTCCGCTTGTCGTTGAACTGAAGCCGCTCAAACACCTTGCCCGAGGTCCGCGCGCTGCCGGCGATCATGTAGCCGAGCTGGCTCGAGATGTACAGATAACCGCCGCCGTTGTAGCGCAGGTCGAGTACGAGATCATTGACGCCGGCTGCCTGCAGTTGCGTGAAGGCATTGACAAGCTGGCCCTCCGACGGCGTGATGAAGTCGGTGAAGGTCAGATACCCGACCCTGCCGCCCCCGGCCACATCGATGGTCTTGACGTTCTGCACGGGCACCTTGGTGACCGAGCCCGCCGTGAGTGTTGCACTCTGCGTGCTGCCGGTCAGCGTCTGAAACACAAACGTGTAGGTTGTTCCGGGCTGCGGCGAGAACGCGCCTCGGTTGATCGTATCGAGGCCGGCCTGCGTGGTGGTGTTGATGTCCACGCCGTTGATCGACAGCACGCGCATGCCACGCGTCAACGACGCGCCCGCTGCCGGTGTGCCCGGGTCGACATAGGCAATCCGAAGGTCCCGAGGCGGCGTGGCGGACCCCAGATACCACTCGATGCCGTAGCCGGCGACCACGCCGCCCTGCGACAGCGCGTTCCATTCGGCGGTCGGATAGATGAAGCTGAACTCGTCCTTGCGCTTGCCGCTCGACGTCAGCGCCGGCGTGAGCAACGCCGCGAAGTAGGCATCGAGCGACGCGTACACGTTTGCGGTATTCGAAAAGGCCGGCAGCGTCAGGTCAACGGTCGGTACCTCGCTGTACCAGAGATAGGCCTCGTTCACATACGAACGCGCCCAGCGCTT
>CAZTUT010000191.1:0-2755 GCA_964616395.1 uncultured Burkholderiaceae bacterium | reverse complement strand
TCAGTCGATCTTGACCCAGCGCAGCTCAAGCCGGTTGTCAGCACGGTGCACGACATTGACGTTCTTGCGCATCGCCCACGGGATCACCTGGTTGTGCAGCGGAATGTGCATGACTTCCTTGTTGTGCAGCATCAGCGCCTCGGCGATCAGCTGATTTCGCTTCTTCGGGTCCATTTCGCTCTTCATCCCGTCGACCAGCTTGTCGAATGCGGGATTGCTCACGCGACCGAGGTTGAAGTTGCCATCGCCGTCCTTGCCGATCGTGCGCGCAAGCGACTGCAGCGAGTACAGCGCGTCGAAGGTCGGAACGCCCCAGCCGAGCAGGAAGGCGCTGGTATCGAACTTCTGGATCTTCGGGAAGTAGGTGGCCCGCGGCATCGCATTGAGCGAGACCTTCAGCCCGATCTGCGCCCACATCGTGACGATCGCCTTGCAGATTTCCTCGTCATTGATGTAGCGGTTGTTCGAGCAGTCGAGCGTGAACCCGAAGCCGTTCGGATATCCGGCCTGCGCCAGCAGTTCGCGCGCCTTTTTCTGGTCGAACGGGAGGCGCTGATCAGCCTCCTTGGTCCAGCCATTGACCTGCGGCGCAATGATCGCGCCGGTGGGCGCCGACGAGCCGCGCATCACCGCGCGCTTGATCGCTTCGATATCGATCGCGTGGTACAGCGCCTGACGAACGCGGACGTCCTTGAACGGGTTCTTGCCCTTGACGTCGCTGTACTGCAACTCGTCGCGGAACTGGTCGAAGCCAAGGAAGATCGTCCGGCTTTCAGCGCCCTCGACCACTTTCACCGACTGGCGCAGCCGAGCGAGGTCCTGCGGCGCCGGGTCGAGCACGAAATCGAGTTCCCCCGACAGCAACGCGGCGGTACGGGTGGAGTCGTTCTTGATCGGCGTGTAGATGACCTCGGTGACATTGCCCTTCTTCGTCGCTTTGCCCCACCAGTTGGGGTTCTCGACGAACACGGTGCGCACGTCAACTTCACGCGACTTCAGCATGTACGGGCCGGTGCCCATCGCGTTGCGTGCCGCAAAGGTCTCCTCGCGGTTCACGAAGTTCTGCGGCACCGTGACCTTGTTCTTCTCCGACCAAGCCTTGTTCATCATGCGCAGTTCCGGGAGCTGGCGCAGCAGCACGGGGTTGGGCGCGGTGGTGTAGATCAGCACCGTGTGCTCGTCGACCGCGACCGCGCGCTGGATGCTGAACGTGTACGCCTTGAAGTTCGATGAGGGCGCGAGCGCGCGGTCGATCGAGAAGACCACATCGGCAGCGGTGAAAGGCGTGCCGTCATGCCACTTGACGCCCTTGCGCAGGTTGAAGCGCCAGATCAGCGTGGTTTCCTGCTTCCAGCTGACGGCCAGTGCGGGCTCAAGCTCAAATTTTTCGTTATAGGTGATCAGCGGCTCGTACACGTACGAGTTCGCGGTGTTGTTCAGACCCTCGTTCTGCGAGTGGGGGTCGAACGTCAGGATATCTCCCTGGCTGGCCCAGCGCAGGGTCTTCGCCTCGGCAACCGCCGCGGTCAGCGCGCTTGCGGCAATCAGCGCGGCAATGGCTATGCGTCGCATCATCTTCCTCCGTATCAGAGCCCGCGCGTTCGCTGGCGGACCGTCAGCCATGCTGCCCGATCGCGGTTGCCCGGTCAAACGCGACCCGAGCGATCCACGGCGCGTCAGGCTACTTTGCGGGAAACAGTTCGATATCGCCGTAGTAGGCGTAGGCGTGAGATCCGGTGTTGTCGCTGTCGGTGAGGACGCCGACGCCTACGAGTCGGCCCGGCGGTTTGCCAAAGGCGCGCTCGTAGTCCACCGCATAGTTGCGTTCCAGGCGCTTCCACTCACCGACTCGGCCCGCTCCAGAGCTTGCAACGATCATCTTGAGTTGGCCGAAAGATGGGTGGGGGATGATGGTGTCAACAGCCTGGCGGTTGTCCCATACATACATCAATGTCGCGAACGGAACAGGTTGCCCGGTCAGCAGTTTTCCTGCTTCCATCAGCATCATGTCTCTGGGTGAAAGCGTGGATCGATCGCCGTCGAAAAACAGAAGCAGGCGGGTTGGCGAATCGTCGTAGTCGCGATCGGACGGATTCGCCTCGTCGATGAGCGCCATTGCGCGCCACTCCCAGCGAATGACAGGCGTCTTGGTGGGCGAAACATCGAGAAGCTGCTTGAGGCCACTCGCAGAGCGGTCGGATCGCGCCCGCAGCACAACGTTGCCGGAGGCACTGTCGCGGATCAGTTGATACGTGGTTTTTGCCTTGGCACGCGTAATGATCCAGGGCTGCCAGCCCTTTGGCAGTCCGGAGCCCGGAGAATTGGCGGAGAACGGGACAACCTTTTCTGCGAACGCGTTGTTGACATCCCGATCAGTTGGGACTCGGGTCTGGCAACCGGCCAACGCGACGACAAGCGCAGCAACAGCCAGTAAGCACGATAAGCAGCGCAGGCTGCGTGACGGCATAGGTGGTGAAGCGGGACAGCTCATCAGCGAGAGTGTCGCGCATGGCGCCGTGAACCGCCCTCGGGCAAAACACGGGGGCATCAGCAGCCAGGCAAGCGCGCAGCAGAGCCGCGTCGGGCCGCGACACGGAGAGGGCAAGAAGCGAAAGGCACAAACAAAAACGCCCCGGCCGAGGCCGGGGCGTTCTATGTTAGCGAGCCTGACAATGTCCTACTTTCACGGGAAATACATCCCACTATCATCGGCGCTGAGGCGTTTCACTGTCCTGTTCGGGATGGGAAGGAGTGG
>CAZTUT010000190.1:0-5070 GCA_964616395.1 uncultured Burkholderiaceae bacterium | reverse complement strand
GGTCGGGGAGGAGGAACTGCGCGGCGTGGACACCAAGCCGCTGGTGGGCCACCTGGCTGCATGGAACTACTTCATGTCGCTCAAGAGCCCGCAGAACGATGCCTTCATCAAGATGTACAAGGCCTGGGCGCTGAAGGCCAAGCTCCCGAATGCCGACAAGGTCGTCACCAACGATCCGATGGAAGCAACCTGGATCGGCATGCAGCTGTGGAAGCAGGGCGTGGAGAAGGCCAAGACCACCGACATCGACCCGGTCATCAAGGCGGTTGAAGGGCAGAGCATCGACGCTCCCTGCGGCTTCAAAGTCAAGATGGATGAGAAAAACCACCATCTGCATCGCCCGGTGTTCATTGGCGAGGTGCGGGCCGATGGCCAGTTCAACGTCGTCTGGAAGACCAAGGGCCCGGTGCGCGCGCAGCCGTGGAGTCCGTTCATTCCCGGCAATGACAAGAAGCCCGACGTGCCCGCTTGATTGTCGGTCCGCTATCGGTGCGACTCCAACGAGGCGCATCGCCCGCCTGCGCCGCGCGAGCGGTGTGGCGGGGCGGGTTCCGATATTTCCGATCGGCATGTGACGTACCCGCGCGGGCGGGTTGGGTTTGCCGCCCGCGCGGTTCACGACAGCGAATGCGTCCCGACGCCCGGCTGCGCACGTCGCAGTCCAGGCGCGAGGATGCCCGGGGACACGACGTCTTGAAACGCCTTCTTGCCATTGCTGCTTTGCTGCTGATGATGGTTTTTCCCGCGCGCGCCGCGCTCGATCCGGCGCTCGTTGCGCAACTTGGCGCCGAGGATTCCGATGCGAAGGTGGAGGCCATCCGCAAGCTGGTGGCGACCGAGGACCCGCGCGCGCTTGCGGTGCTTTCCGCGCTGGGTGACGACGCGCTCGCGCTCGTCGACGGCGGCAAGCGCGCGGTGATTCTGGTCAACGGAAAGCTGTTCGATGCGGCAACCGGCACGCCGGTCGATCTTCCAGCGAGCGCGGCCGAGGGAGTTGTTATCAATAACCGGATTCGCGGCGAGCTTGGCGCCGCGCTTGCCGCACTCCGTCTCGGCGATCCGGATCGTGCGGTACGCCTGGCGGCCGCACGGGAACTCCAGGGGTCGGACAACGAAGAAGCGTTGCCGATCCTCGACCGTGCGATTGGCCGAGAGAGCGACGCGGAGGTCAGGTCGATTCTCGCGCTTGCGGCGGCCTCGCTGGCGCTGAAAAGCAGCGACGCGGGCCAGCGACTGCAGGCGGCGCAGGCGCTAGCCGACAGCAGCGATCCGCAGGTGCGACAGTTGCTCGCCACCATGATCACGCGGCAGAAGGACGGCAGCTATCCGGAGGTCGACGAGAACGTGAGAGCAGCGGCGCAGGCCTCGCTCAGCCAGATCAACAACCGGCTACGCAGCACCGAGTTGGGTCTGGCGCTGTTTTCCGGACTCAGTCTGGGCTCGATCCTGCTGCTGGCTGCACTCGGTCTGGCGATCACCTACGGGTTGATGGGCATCATCAACATGGCACACGGCGAGTTCCTGATGATCGGCGCCTATGCGACCTACGTGGTGCAGGGCGTGTTTCGCAGTCATTTTCCAGATGCCTTCGGCTGGTATGTCGTGGCGGCCGTGCCGGTGGCTTTCATGGTCACGGCGATCATCGGCATGGCACTGGAGCGGGGCGTGCTGCGCTGGCTGTATGGCCGGCCGCTGGAGACGCTGCTGACGACCTGGGGCGTGAGCCTGCTGCTGATCCAGGGCTGCCGCAGCATCTTCGGTGCGCAAAACGTCGAGGTCGAGAATCCGTCGTGGCTGTCGGGCGGGATCGCATTGGCGGGCGGCTACGTGGTGCCTTTCAACCGGATCGCGATCATCGGCTTCGCGCTCGCGGTGCTGGCGATGGTGTGGCTGGTCATCAATCGCACGCGGCTCGGCCTGTTTGTGCGCGGCGTCACGCAGAACCGGGCGATGGCCAGTTGCACCGGCGTGCCCACGCATCGTGTGGACATGCTGACGTTCGGACTCGGTTCCGGTGTCGCCGGGCTGGGGGGTGTGGCGCTTTCGCAGATCGGCAATGTGGGCCCGGACTTGGGCCAGAGTTACATCGTCGACAGTTTCATGGTGGTTGTTCTTGGCGGCGTGGGCCAGCTTGCGGGAACGGTGATCGCCGCGCTCGGCCTTGGGTCGATCGCCAAGTTTCTGGAGCCGTGGTCGGGCGCGGTACTGGCCAAGATCATGGTGCTGGTGTTCATCATCCTGTTCATCCAGAAGCGACCGCAGGGACTGTTTGCCCTCAAGGGCCGGAGCGCTGACGCATGAGCCTCGCCACGCCCTTGCCCGGTATGTCCGCGGACGGGCCGCGCCTGTTCTCGGTGCGCGCCTGGGGCGCCATCATGGCGACCACCGCAGTGCTCGTCGTGATCCTGCCAATCCTGCATCTGGCAGTTCCACCGGATAGCGCGCTGCACGTATCGAGCTTCTGGATCACGCTGCTCGGCAAGTTCATGTGCTACGCGGTCGTGGCGCTGGCGATGGACCTGATCTGGGGCTACACCGGCATCCTGTCGCTCGGCCAGGGGCTGTTCTTCGCGCTCGGCGGCTATGCCTTCGGCATGTACCTGATGCGCCAGATCGGTCGCGATGGGGTCTACAAGAGCGACCTGCCCGACTTCATGGTGTTCCTCGACTGGAAGGCACTGCCCTGGTACTGGACCGGCTCGGACTCCTTCCTGTGGGCGCTGTTTCTGGTGGTTGCTGTGCCGGGCGTGCTGGCCTTTGTGTTCGGGTTCTTCGCCTTCCGGTCGCGCATCAAGGGCGTCTACTTCTCGATCATCACGCAGGCGCTCACATTTGCTGCGATGCTGGCGTTCTTCCGCAACGACATGGGCTTTGGCGGGAACAACGGGTTCACCGACTTCAAGCGCATCCTCGGCCTGCCGATCACCTCCCCCGAAATGCGCACCGCGCTGTATGTGCTCAGCGGCCTGTATCTGCTCGGCGCGTTGTGTCTGGCGCGCTGGATCGTGGCCAGCAAGCTTGGCCGAGTCCTGACCGCGATTCGCGATCAGGAGTCGCGGCTGCTGTTCCTCGGTTACCGCACGCTCTGGTTCAAGCTGTTCATCTGGACTCTGGCTGCGGTGATGAGCGGCATCGCGGGCGCGCTGTATGTGCCTCAGGTGGGCATCATCAATCCGAGCGAGATGAGCCCCGCCAACTCGATCGAGGTGGCGATCTGGGCTGCGGTCGGCGGTCGTGGCACGCTGTTTGGGCCGATCCTCGGCGCCTTTGCGGTCAATGGCGCCAAGAGCTGGTTCACCGTGGCCTATCCCGAGTACTGGCTGTTCTTTCTCGGGCTGCTGTTCGTTGGCGTCACGCTGCTGATGCCCGGCGGCCTGCTCGGCTTGTGGGGTCAGTTGCGTCGCCGTGATGGCGAAGGGGGGCGCGAATGAGCGCCGGCGGCACCGTGCAGGCCTATGGCGCGAGCGGAAGCGCGGCCTATGGCCATATTCTCGACCCGGACCGGGTCGATACGTCGCATGGCCCGATCCTGTACCTGGAAGATGTGACGGTGAGCTTCGACGGCTTCCGGGCGCTCAACAAGCTCACGCTGACCATTGACCGTGGCGAACTGCGCTGCGTGATCGGGCCCAATGGCGCAGGCAAGACCACGATGATGGATGTCATCACCGGCAAGACGCGGCCTGACGAGGGAAGTGCTTTCTTCGGCCAGACCTTCGACCTGCGGCGTCTTCCCGAGACCGAGATCGCGCGCCTTGGCATCGGCCGCAAGTTTCAGAAGCCGACTGTCTTCGAGCGCCACACGGTGTTCGAGAACCTCGAACTGGCGATGAAGACCGACAAGCGGGTGAAGCCCACGCTGTTCGCGCGCCTCGACAGCGGTCAGCGCGAACTGATCGCGGACACGCTGAAGACGATCCGCCTCGATGGTCAGGAGCAGCGCCTCGCCGGGCTGCTGTCGCATGGTCAGAAACAATGGCTGGAGATCGGCATGCTGCTGGTTCAGGAGCCGGAGCTGATCCTTCTCGACGAGCCGGTGGCGGGCATGACCGATGCGGAGACGGAGCGCACCGCCGAGCTGATCCTTGAACTGGGGGGGAGTCACTCGATCATGGTGGTCGAGCACGACATGGACTTTGTTGGAAAGATCGCGCGCAAGGTGACGGTGCTGCACGAGGGCGCGGTGCTGGCCGAGGGGTCGATGCAGCAGGTGCAGGCCAATGAACGGGTGATCGAGGTCTATCTTGGGCGCTGAGCTTTTTTGCGCTGGATGCGCCCGCGTGGTGTGCGAGCTTCCATGCTGACGATCGAATCGCTGAATCAGTACTACGGCGGAAGCCACATACTGCGCGACGTCTCGCTGACGGCTGCGACCGGTGCCTGCACCGTGCTGCTGGGTCGAAACGGCGTGGGTAAGACCACGCTGCTCAAGACCACGATGGGGCTGGTGCCGGCGCGATCCGGTCGCATCCTGCTCGATGGTCAGGACATCACACGGCTGCCGCCGCACGAGCGGGTGCGGCGCGGCATCGGCTACGTGCCGCAGGGACGCGAGATCTTCAACCGGCTGTCGGTCGAGGAGAACCTGCTGATGGGGCTGGCGCCCCTCGGTGGACGCGCCGCGCGCCGCATTCCGGAGCACATTTTCGAGACCTTCCCGGTGCTGCGGCAGATGCTCAAGCGGCGCGGCGGCGATCTGTCGGGCGGGCAGCAGCAGCAACTGGCCATCGGCCGCGCGCTGGCTGCCGGCCCGCGCGTGCTGATCCTCGACGAGCCGACCGAGGGAATTCAGCCGTCGATCATCAAGGAGATCGGCGCCGTGATTCGAAAGCTGGTCACCGAGGACATGCTGGCAGTCGTGCTGGTCGAGCAGTACTACGATTTCGCGGAGTCGCTCGCCGATGCCTATGCGGTGATGTCGCGCGGACAGGTCACCCACGCAGGTCCGGCCAGCGAGATGCAGGGCAACCGTGTCAGAGACCTGATTTCGATTTAGTCTGTGGCCGTGACATGGATCGCCCGCCTCGCCCTTGACTATCGGTTCGCCGATGGCCGGACCGTGCTGTCGCG
>CAZTUT010000189.1:0-5090 GCA_964616395.1 uncultured Burkholderiaceae bacterium | reverse complement strand
CATGATCCCGCTGGGCTCGTGCACGATGAAGCTCAACGCCACCAGCGAGATGATCCCGGTCACCTGGCCGGAGTTCTGCAACATCCACCCGCTGGCGCCCGCCGAGCAGACCGAGGGCTTCCGCGAACTGATCGACACGCTGGAGCGGATGCTGGTCGAATGCACCGGCTACGACGCGGTCAGCCTGCAGCCGAACTCGGGCGCGCAGGGCGAGTACGCCGGCCTGCTGGCGATCCGCGCCTATCACCGCGCGCGTGGCCAGCCGCAGCGCGACATCTGCCTGATTCCGGAGTCGGCGCACGGCACCAATCCCGCGTCGGCCCAGATGTGCGGGATGGACGTGGTCGTGGTCCGCTGCGACGCCAACGGCAACGTCGACGTGGCCGACCTGCGTGCCAAGGCCGAGCAGTACAGCGAGCGGCTGGCGGCGCTGATGGTCACCTATCCGTCGACCCATGGCGTGTTCGAGGAAGCGATCGTCGAGATCTGCGACATCATTCACCAGCATGGCGGGCAGGTGTACACCGACGGCGCCAACCTCAACGCGCTGGTGGGACTCGCCAAGCCCGGCAAGTACGGGTCTGACGTCTCGCACCTGAATCTGCACAAGACTTTCTGCATTCCGCATGGCGGCGGCGGGCCGGGCGTGGGCCCGGTGGCGGTCCGGTCGCATCTGGCGCCGTACCTGCCTGGCCGGCTCGGCGGCGACAACGCGGTGGGCATGGTCAGTGCCGCCACCTATGGCAGCGCCGGCATCCTGCCGATCTCGTGGATGTACATCACGATGATGGGCAGCGAGGGCCTGCGCCGTGCGACCCAGGTGGCGCTGCTGAATGCCAATTACGTGGCGCGCCGGCTCGAAGGGCATTTCCCCACGCTGTTCAACGGCCGCAACGGGCTGGTCGCGCACGAGTGCATCCTCGATGTGCGCCCGATCAAGGATGCCTGCGGCATCAGCGCCGAAGATGTCGCCAAGCGGCTGATGGACTACGGTTTCCATGCGCCGACGCTGAGCTTCCCGGTCGCAGGCACGCTGATGGTCGAGCCGACCGAGAGCGAACCCATGGGCGAGCTCGACCGCTTCATCGACGCAATGATCGCGATCCGCGCCGAGATCCGCGCAGTCGAGGAGGGCCGTGTGGATCGCGACGACAACCCGCTGAAGAATGCGCCGCATACCGCGGCGATGGTGATGGCCGAAACCTGGGCGCACGACTATCCGCGCGAGCAGGCAGCCTTCCCGGTACCGTCGCTGAAGCGCCAGAAGTACTGGCCGCAGGTCGGCCGCGTCGACAACGTCTACGGCGACCGCAACATCATGTGCTCCTGCGTGCCGATGGAGGCGTACGCGGAGCCCGAGGCGACGGCGGCAGAGTAGGGGGCCGCGCGGCTGGCCGTCAGCCGGGCCGGTCGCTTGGCGCAGCGCGCTGGCCCGGGGGTGGTGCCCCGGGCGAGAGCGTGCGTCCGAGGAACAGTGCGCCGGGCAGCGGGTTGAACACGTACGGCGCGACCGGCGCGAACCCGAGGTCCGTGTAGAGGCCGACTGCAGCCTGCATGCTCGGCAGCGTATCGAGGCAGATCTGGCGGTACCCGGCCGCCCGTGCCTCGTCGCAGATCCGCTCGGCCAGCGTGCGTCCGAGGCCGGTGCCGCGCATCGCCGGCTGCACGTACAGCCGCTTCATCTCGCAACGCTCGCGATCGATCGGTCGCAGCGCCACGCAGCCGACCGCGTGATCGCCGTTGCATGCGAGCAGCAGCCGGCCGCCCGGCGGCGCGTACTTGCCCGGGAGGGTGGCCAGTTCGGTGTCGAAGTCCTGGAAGCACAGGTCGAATCCGAGGCTGTCCGCATACTCGCGAAACAACCCGATCACGCGCTCGCGATCCTGCGGAAAGCATGCTTCGCGGATGTCGCTCATGCGTGCCCGCCGGCGGGCTTTGGCCCGCGCAGCCGCTTCACGATCGAAACCGCGGCCAGTACCAGCAAGCCGGCGATGATTCCGACCGCGGCATCGATCAGCACGGAGGCTGCTGTCTGCACGGCCGGCGCGCTCGCATGCATTGCGGTTTCGACCCACCCGTGCAGCAGGGGCAGGCCATGGGTCAGGATGCCGCCGCCCACCAGGAACATCGCGGCGGTACCGGCCACCGACAGGAACTTCATCAGCCACGGCGCGCCGCGCAGCAGTGCGCGCCCGGTCGCGCGGACCAGTGCGGGCCAGCCACCGTCGCCGGCGTGGCGCGACATCGCCAGGCCGGCATCGTCGAGCTTGACGATCGCCGCCACCAGTCCATAGACGCCCACCGTCATCAGCAGCGCGATCGACACCAGCACACCGATGCGTGTCGCCAGCGATGCCGCGGCCACCGTACCCAGCGCGATCACGATGATCTCGGCCGACAGGATGAAGTCGGTGCGGATCGCACCCTTGATCTTGTCCTTTTCCACCTCGCGCAGATCGACTGCCGGGTCGGCGAGCGCCTGTCGCAGCGCCGCCTGGCGCGCCTTATCCTGACCTGTGTGCGCGAGCTTGTGCACGATCTTCTCTGCACCTTCGTAGCAGAGGAACAGGCCGCCGGCGATCAGCAGCGGCGTGATCGCCCACGGCGCCAGCGCGCTGATCGCCAGCGCAGCGGGCACCAGGATCACCTTGTTGATCAGCGAGCCCTTCGCCACGGCCCAGACCACCGGCAATTCGCGGTCCGCCCGCACGCCGGAGACCTGCTGCGCGTTCAGCGCCAGGTCATCGCCCAGCACGCCCGCCGTCTTGCGCGTGGCCACCTTGGTCATCGTGGCAACGTCATCGAGCACCGAGGCGATGTCGTCGAGCAGGACAAGGAGACTGGAGGCCATCGTGAGATCCGGTTCAGGCAAAGCGTGATGCTAACGGTACCCCTGCCCGCAGTGGGGCCGGGCTAGGCGTGCCGGCTGCGCCCGTCGTGAGTCGACAGGGCAGTCTGCGGAGGATGGCCGGAGCACCGCTCCGCCGCAGCCGCCTGCCGCCATCGATCCGCCTATGATTGCTGCGATGTTCTCTATCGTGGACCGCCCAACATGGCCGTCAGCGCTTTCGACCTGTTCAAGATCGGCATCGGCCCATCGTCCTCGCACACGGTCGGGCCGATGCGGGCGGCGCGCATGTTCGTGCTGCGACTGGTCCACGATGGCCAACTCGACCGCGTGACGCGGGTCCGGGCCGAACTGTATGGCTCGCTCGGTGCAACCGGCCGCGGTCACGGGTCGGACAAGGCGGTGCTGCTCGGCCTGCAGGGCGAGGAGCCCGACAAGGTCGACGTCGATTCGATCGAGCCGCGTCTGGCGGAAATCCGGCGCGAACGCCGGCTGCTGCTGGCGGGCCAGCGCCCGATCGGCTTCGACGAACGCGGTGGCGATCTGGCGTTCTACACGCGGCCGCTGCCATTCCACGCTAATGGCCTGCGCTTCATTGCATTCGACGCTGCCGGCGCGGAAGTAGCCGCGCGCAGCTACTACTCGGTCGGCGGCGGTTTCGTCGTCAGCGACGAGGTGGCGGCCGACGGCAGCTTGCAGAAGCGCATCGCCCCAGATGCCACGGTCCTGCCTCATCCTTTTCAAAGCGGCGCCGAACTGCTGGCGTTGACGCGCACCACGGGTCTCGACATCGCCGGCGTGATGCGCGCCAACGAGCGGCACTGGCGCAGCGATCCCGAGATCGACACCGGCCTGCGCGCGATCTGGCAGGCGATGCAGGCCTGCGTCGAGCGCGGCTTGCGCAGCGAGGGCGAACTGCCGGGGCCGTTCAAGGTCAAGCGGCGCGCGCCGGCGCTGTACCGGCGCCTGAGCGTGCCGGGCGCCGGCGTCAACGACCCGCTGGCGCTGATCGACTGGGTGAACCTGTTCGCGCTCGCGGTCAACGAGGAAAACGCCGCTGGCGGGCGGGTCGTGACCGCGCCCACCAACGGTGCGGCCGGCATCGTGCCAGCGGTGCTGCACTACTACGCGCGCTTCGTGCCCGGCGCCAGCGAGGCGCGCATCTTCGACTTCCTGCTGACGGCGGCGGCGATCGGCATCCTGTACAAGGAGAACGCGTCGATCAGCGGCGCCGAGGTCGGCTGCCAGGGCGAAGTCGGCGTGGCCTGCTCGATGGCCGCCGCGGCGCTGGCCGCGGTTTTCGGCGGCACGCCCGAGCAGGTGGAAAACGCCGCCGAGATCGGCATGGAGCATCACCTCGGGCTGACCTGCGATCCGGTCGGCGGGCTGGTGCAGATTCCGTGCATCGAGCGCAATGCGGTGGCCAGCGTCAAGGCGATCAATGCCGCGCGCCTCGCGCTGGCGGGTGATGGGTCGCATGTGGTCAGCCTCGATAACGTGATCAAGACCATGCGCGAGACCGGCGCCGACATGCTGACCAAGTACAAGGAAACCGCGCGCGGCGGACTGGCGGTCAACATCGTCGAGTGCTGACGCACGGCACCGATCTGGCAGCGCCGTCAGCTTCGGTAAGCTTCGGGTCCTCCCGCCGCCTGCGCGGCCAGCCATCTTTCGAGAGCAGAACCCCATGCAGTACGTGTACACGATGCGCCGGGTCAGCAAGACCGTGCCGCCCAAGCGCGTGATCCTCAAGGACATCTCGCTGAGCTTTTTTCCCGGTGCCAAGATCGGCGTGCTCGGCCTCAACGGCTCCGGCAAGTCGAGCCTGCTGAAGATCATGGCCGGCGAGGACAAGAACTTCGACGGCGAGGCCGTGCCGATGCCGGACCTGAAGATCGGCTTCCTGCCGCAGGAGCCGCAGCTCGATCCGACCAAGACGGTGCGCGAGGAGGTCGAGGCCGGCCTGGGCGAGGTGCTCGCGGCCAGGAAGCGGCTCGACGAGGTGTATGCCGCCTACGCCGAGCCCGATGCCGACTTCGACGCGCTTGCCGCCGAGCAGGCCCGGCTGGAGGCCGTCATTGCCGCGGCCGGCAACGACACCGAGCACCAGCTCGAGATCGCCGCCGACGCGCTGCGCCTGCCGCCGTGGGAGGCCAAGATCGCCAACCTGTCGGGCGGCGAAAAGCGGCGCGTGGCACTGTGCCGGTTGCTCCTGAGCAAGCCCGACATGCTGCTGCTCGAC
>CAZTUT010000188.1:2152-5106 GCA_964616395.1 uncultured Burkholderiaceae bacterium | reverse complement strand
TGAACAAGTCCTGACCCTCCACCAGTTCCACTCCCATCTGCTGGGCCAGGAAGGCGTGCTCGAAGTAGGCCGAGTTGTACATGCCCGGCGTCAGCAGCACGACCGTGGGGTCGTCCACGCCCTGGGGTGCCACCGAGCGCAGGTTCTCGAGCAGCAGGTCCGGGTAGTGGGCGACCGGTGCGATCTTGTTGCGAGCGAACAGATCGGGGAACAGCCGCATCATCATCTTGCGGTTTTCCAGCATGTAGCTGACGCCGCTGGGCACCCGCAGGTTGTCCTCGAGCACGTAGAACACGCCCTCACCGTTCGGGTCGCCGGCGCGCACCAGATCGATGCCGGCGATGTGCGAGTAGATGCCGCCCTGCACATCCACGCCTTCCATCTCGCGCCTGTACTGCGAGTTCTTCAGCACCTGCTCGGCCGGGATGCGGCCAGCGCGCAGGATCTCGCGGTCGTGGTAGACGTCGTGCAGGAACAGGTTGAGCGCCTTGACCCGCTGCCGCAGACCGTCTTCGAGCTGGCGCCATTCGGCGGCTGGAATGATGCGGGGAATGACATCAAACGGGATCAGCCGCTCCGTACCGGCGCCGTCGTCCTTGTCGCCGTAGACGGCGAAGGTGATGCCCACACGCCGGAACACCAGGTCGGCCTCGGCGCGCTTGTTGGCCATTGCCTCCGGCGGCTGGGCGGCCAACCACGCAGCAAAGTCACGATACGAGGCGCGAACCTCGCCGTTGCCTCGGTACATCTCGTCGAATGCTGCCATCCCCATGCTCCCGGGCGCAACGCGCCCGCCCCAATTCGGGGCATGTTCCCTGTTGTGGGGCGAAATTGTCCCCGAAGCAGGGCGCCGACTTGACATCGAGGCCTGCCCCCGGGTTCTCCTCAATCAACCCACGGTCGGGCACGCAATGCCCATGCCTGAGCTCAGTGGTCCCCAACTCGCGCGCGACCTGCTGCCGCTTAAGGCAACCTCCGTAGAGTAATGCGTTCCCAGCGTCGGGCCAGCCGGAAGCGCTGCTTGCCGGACGTCCTCAAATGTAGACACGCATTGACAATCTCGTTCAAGCGCGGGAAGAGCAGCCTTGTGACGAAAACGATTGTTTCCAGCCGGCAGTTCAACCAGGACCAAAGCGGTGCAAAACGCGCCGCCAGAAAAGGCCCGATCATCATCGCGGACCGCGGACGACCCGCGCATGTCTTGTCGAGCTTCGAGGCTTACCAGAAGCTCACCCGAAGGTCGGCAACAATCATCGATTTCCTGGCCATGCCCGGCGTCGCCGACATCCCGTTCGACTCGCCACGGATGGGCGTCATCTCTCGGGCCGCCGGGCTGACATGATGCTCGTCCTCGACAACAACGTTATCTTGGAACTACGCAAGGCCAAGGCTGGCAACGCGGATCGGGGCGTGGTGTCCTGAGCATCGGGTGTGCTTGCCGAGGATCCCTTTGTTTCGGCCATCGCCGAATTGGAATTGAAATCGGGCGCATTGCTGGTGCAGCGCCGCGATCTCACGCGAGGCGCGTTGTTAAGTGCTGGCGTCGGTCAGCGTGACCTCTGACACTGCGTTTAGCTCGCCGCTTTCAGCTAAAACTGCCGAATCTGGACGGCCTCCCGGAGATCCGCCCCAACGTGCGCTTTGCGGCAGTCTGGTGATCGCTGCAGTCGGCCAGCGGCCGACATCAGGGGCTGCCCAGCAACATGGCCAGTTGGCTCAAGAGCCGTCGTGTGTGACCAGCCGTAGCGCGAGTCGATACTTGCGCGCAGTCGGTTGGTGAACTGCAGCCGAGTAAATCAGCATGTGGCGTCAACAGTCGCCAACCTCGAAATGCCCCGTGCCCCCCGAGTCCTGAGAGCTGCATTCGCCGCGCTCGCTACCGCCAGCTGCTTGCTTGCACTTGCACAGCATGCGTCAGGCCCTCTCTCGACCGCTTCCGTCGAAAGGCTGATCGCACTTGCGGAATCGGACCACGAAGATGTGCTGCGCCGCATTGGCGCGGTGCGAGAACTCGAGCAACGTGAGCGGGCCCGCCAGTTGTTGCCGGAGTTGCAGGCCGGTCGGGGCCCCGGAATGAAAGCCTCGGACTCTCCGATGCTTGCGGCCCTCAAACAACTGACAGTGAGCCAGACCGACGTTGTGGCCCAGTCGGCAGTCGGTGCGTTCTCAAGACTCGGCGATGCGGAAGAAGTGGTCGCCGTGCTGCTAGCAGCCCAGGCGCGCGGCATTACTTCGCCAGAAGAGCTGGCCAGGGAGCTCGCCATCAATATGCCGGGGATGCCAGACCACCTGCTCGCGCCGCAGGTGGCCCAGGTTATTGAGATCGCTGGCCAGCGAGGACCTGCCGGCGAACCCATGGTGACCTGGGTCCTTCAAGCGATGAGCACGCGATGTGCACACCTCCCCATCACTGATCTCGCGCGAGAAGCGGCTCAGCGTGCGATCGACTGGTCGAAGGCCAGAAGGGGGTCGTGGGTCTCGGTACAACGACAGCAGCTCATGCTTGTTCAGAACACTCACGTCCTCGAGGCACGCCTGATCGCGGGCCGGGAGGAAGCCCGCATGACGGACGAGCTTTACCGCGCGGGTGTCGAGGCGCACGACCCGATTGATCTCCTCGCCGTTCTGGTCTCGGCGTATGGCGATGAGGTCGCCAGCCGCATCGCTGCTCATGGGCATCTGGATGCGACTCGGCTGCGGCTTTCGAAGTTACGTGGCGGCGGCGAAGCGGACCTTGATCTGGCCATCGCCGAAGCACAGGCACGACTCAGGAAAGCCGCTACCCAGCGGGCCTCGACCGGCGCCAATTGACCGAGGTATATCGAGTCGAGGCATCAGTCAGCTATTTGCGCGGCATGTGCGGCTGGAGGCTGCGTTGAAGATCGGCTTGAATGCCCGCTTCTAGGCGCGCTGACGAGCGCCAACGGCCAGGAGCGGTATTCGCGGCATCCGAT
>CAZTUT010000188.1:0-2142 GCA_964616395.1 uncultured Burkholderiaceae bacterium | reverse complement strand
GTGCGCTTTGCGGCAGTCTGGTGATCGCTGCAGTCGGCCAAGAGGGGTCGCTGTCGAGAGGCGGGCTTTCCGATGGGCGGCCAAAGCACAGCGTGAACACCCGAGGATGTCTCGAGATTCAGTGCGTTGACGTTCGTGCCATGCGATTAGGCCGCGCGCTCTGACGTGGCAAGCTCGAAGCCTTCATCGACCCAGCCAGTGATGCCACCCGCCATGACCTTGACGGGCCGTCCGAGCTTGGCCAAGCGCAAAGCGCCGCGAGTTGCGCCATTGCAGTGCGGGCCCGCGCAGTAGGTCACGAACAGGGTGGCCTCTGGCCATTGAACAAGTTTGTCCTGAACGAGTTTGCCGTGGGGAAGATTGATTGCCCCCGGCACATGGCCCTTGGCATACAACGCAGGTGAACGTACATCCAGCAGTACGAAATCGGCCCCGGTACGCAGACTTTCGTGCACATCCCAGCAGTCGGTCTCGAAAGTGAATTCAGCGGCGAAGTGCGCCTCGGCGACCGAGCAAGGTGCGGCAGGAACGGCAGTGACTTGAGTGGGCATTGTTGGCTCCGTAGACATGGAGTTCCCATGGTGTCGAGTGCAGTGCGATGACACAATTGGCAGAAATGACATTTGTCTTCAATATCTTGCCACTCATGCAACCGACGCACGAACCGACCGCCACCGAGTTGACCGGCCCCTTGGTCGTGGCACTGGCCTACGATGGCTTGTGCACCTTCGAGTTCGCCATCGTGGCAGAGGTGTTTGGTCTGGCCCGACCAGAGATGGGGCACAACTGGTACCGGTACGCGACTGCTGCAGTGGAGCCTGGGGTCCTGAGAGCCCACGGCGGGTTGACCTTCACGACGGCTGGTGGCATCGAGTTGTTGGATCGTGCCGACTTGATCGTGGCTGCGGGCTGGAAGGGGGCTGGAGTTCCTGTCCCTCCTGATCTAGTCGCAAAGCTTCTCAGCGCTTGGGAGCGCGGCGCTCGCCTAGCCTCCATCTGCTCCGGCGCGTTTGTCTTGGCGGCCACAGGGCTACTGGATGGACGTCGAGCGGCAACTCACTGGCGCTACGCCGAGAAGCTGGCGGCCTGCCACCCAGAAATCGACGTCGACGCGGATGTGCTCTATGTCGAAGAGAACCGGATCTACACCTCGGCAGGTAGCGCGGCGGGCATCGACCTCATGCTTCACATCATCCGACAAGATTTTGGTGCAGAGGCAGCCAACTCCGTAGCACGCCGACTTGTTATGCCACCGCACCGGAGCGGAGGACAAGCCCAATACATCGAGCGGGCGGTCCCAACGGATCGGAACCACCGGCTTGCCGAAGCACTCGACAAGATTCGATGTGAATTGAGCTTGGATTGGACGGTGGAGCGCATGGCTGCGCTGGTCGCCATGAGCACCCGCACGTTCATGCGACGGTTCTTCGAAGCGACATCCCTGAGCCCCGGCCAGTGGTTGATCGAGCAACGAGTCGCGCAAGCTCAACGGTTGCTCGAGGGCACTGCGCTGTCCGTAGAGCAGGTCTCAGCCGAAGTCGGCTTCGGAAGCGTTGAGGTCATGCGGCACCACTTTCGTGAGCGGCTGTCCATCTCGCCCAGGGACTACAGAAGGACATTTGCATCCGCTGCCCAGACCCAGCTCAACGCTTCACCGGTGGCCCGCGGAAAGAAAAGCTGATCCAGCTTCGAGCATGAGTGAAGGGCATTCGGATTCATTGAAACCCGATGGCCGTGGCCGGTATGCGCTGCACCTCGACTGGGAGGAGCGCTTCTCCACAGTTCAGGACAACGATTCGCAATGGCCGCTCTGGGTCGACTCCGACTTCCCCAGTGTCGGCTTTCAGCTGCGCTGATTTCCTGCAAGATCAACTGCGATCAGTTGCCTGAGTGCATTCAATGCCGGAAATGCGCCACCCGAAATGCGCTGGATCGCCAGGAGCTGCCTGCCATGGGCCGGCCAACTAGTGTCAGTTTCGGCGAGCGAGTGCCCGGAACAGACTGATTGCGGTCGTTCCAGCCCGATCACTTCACCGGCCGGTATCGCCGCTTACCGCCTGTTGCTCAACGCCAGAAAGCAGTCGCTCAACGTTCGAGCTAAGCTGCCCGCGGAGGCAGGCGCTGTAAGCCTGGTTCGCGATG
>CAZTUT010000187.1:0-5192 GCA_964616395.1 uncultured Burkholderiaceae bacterium | reverse complement strand
ACCCCCGGTCTCGGTCTGCCAGAAGGTGTCGACGATCGGACAACGGGCGCCGCCGACATTGTTGTAGTACCACATCCAGGCTTCCGGATTGATCGGCTCGCCGACCGAGCCAAGGATGCGCAGCGAGGACAGGTCGTACTTCGTCGGATGCGTGGCCGGATTGGCGTCGTTGGCCTTGATCAGCGAGCGGATGGCGGTTGGCGCGGTGTAGAAGATCGAGACCTTGTGGTCCTGGCACATCTTCCAGAAGCGACCGGCGTCCGGGAAGGTGGGCACGCCCTCGAAGATGACCTGGGTGGCACCGGAGATGGTGGGGCCATAGCAGACATAGGTGTGGCCAGTGACCCAGCCCACGTCGGCCGTGCACCAGAACACGTCCGACGGCTTGATGTCGAACGTCCACTTCATCGTCAGCGCCGCCCACAGCAGATAGCCGCCAGTGGAGTGCTGCACGCCCTTGGGCTTGCCGGTGGAGCCCGACGTGTAGAGGATGAACAGCGGATGCTCGGCATCGACCCAGACCGGATCGCAGCTTGCGGGCTGGCCGGCCGAGACCTCGTGCATCCAGACGTCGCGACCCTCGACCCAGTTGATCTTGCCGCCGGTGCGCTGATAGACGATGACCTTGCGCACGCCCTCGCAGCCGCCGAGGCTGAAGGCTTCATCGATGGCGGGCTTCAGCGGAATCGCCTTGCCGCCGCGCATCTGCTCGTCGCAGGCGATGATCAGCGTGGCGCCGGCATCGACAACACGCTCCTGCACGCTCTTGGCGGAGAAGCCGCCGAACACCACCGAATGCGTGATGCCGAGACGGGCGCAGGCCTGCATCGCCACCACCGCCTCGACCGACATCGGCATGTAAATGATCGCGCGTTCGCCCTTGGCGAAGCCGAGTGCCTTGATGCCGTTGGCGAACTGGCACACCTTGGCATGCAGTTCGCGATACGTGACGCGGGTGACCTTGCCGTCGTCGGCCTCGAAGATGATCGCGACCTTGTCGGCGTTACCGTTTTCCAGGTTGCGGTCGAGGCAGTTGTAGGAAGCGTTCAGTTCGCCGTCAGCAAACCACTTGTAGAACGGTGCGTTGGACTCGTCGAGCACCTGGCTGAACGGCTTGCGCCAGTTCAGGTGCTCGCGGGCCAGCCCGGCCCAGAAACCGGCGTAGTCGGACTCCGCCTTCGCGCACAGCGCACGATAGGCGTCCATTCCGGAGATCGCAGCGTTTTTCACCATCGTCTCGGATGGATGAAAAACCCGCGTCTCGTTCATTACGGACTCGATATTCGACATGGCTCCCTACCCCTCCTCGTTTCGAGGCTGTTTATTGATTTTTCATCCGGCGGAAAGTAGAAACCGGGGCTTACAAACGCCTTACAGATCGTCAGCAAAACAGGCAGACGCGAAACAAGCGGATTGCGGGTCAGTGAAAACCCTTGCTCGACCGCACTCGATCGCCTTGATGCCGCCGCGTATGCCGCAACGCAGCGAGTATCGTGATTGCCTGATGTTCCATTCCGCCGCTACTGCCGATCTCAGCACTCTTCAATGAACCCGCCACCGGTCACACACACCCCGTCGTGGCAGCGCCTGCAGGTGCTCGCCCGGCAAGCACCGTCGCTGCGCGCGCTGTTCGCCGCCGACCCGCGACGATTCGACGCCTGCTCGATCGAGGCGGCAGGCGTGCTGCTCGATGGGTCCAAGCAGCGCATCGATGCGCGCATCCGCGACGCGTTGTTTGAACTGGCGCGGGCGCAAGACGTCGAGGCGCGGCGCGACGCACTGCTGGCCGGTGCGATCGTCAACACCACCGAGCAGCGCGCAGCACTTCACACCGCGCTTCGCCTCCCAGCCGGCAGCCGGCTCGTGACCGGCACACAAGACGCCGCAGCGGACGCACTGGCGGTACGTCACCGGGTCGCGGCCTTTGCCGAGCAGGTCCGCGAAGGGCAGTGGCGCGGTCACGACGGCCAGCCGATTCGCCATGTGATCAACCTCGGCATCGGCGGCTCCGATCTCGGCCCGGCGATGGTCCAGCAGGCACTCGCCCCGTGGTCGGCGCCGCAACTGCGGTTCCACTTCGTCTCCAATGTCGACGGGCGGCATCTGGCCGATGCGCTGAAGGCAATCGACGCTGACGGCGGCGCCGCGTGCACGCTGGTGATCGTGGCCTCCAAGACGTTCACGACGCAAGAGACGATGGCCAACGCCCGCAGCGCGCGCGACTGGCTGCTGCGCTCGGGCGTGCCGAGCGGTCAGCTGGGCCGCCATGTGGCAGCCGTCAGCACCAATGTCGGCGCAGCGCGCGCGTTCGGGGTCGACGAAGCCAATGTGTTTCCGTTCTGGGACTGGGTCGGCGGCCGCTACTCGGTGTGGAGCGCGATCGGCCTGCCGGTCGTGATCGCCATCGGCGCGCAGGCCTTCGAGGCGTTCCTGGGCGGCGCACATGCGATGGACCGCCACTTCGCCGAGGCGCCAATCGAGCGCAACCTGCCAATCATGATGGCGCTCACAGGCATCTGGAACACCAACTTCCTCGGCTGCGCGGCGCTGTCGATTGCGCCCTATCACCAGCGGCTGGCACGCCTGCCTGCGTACCTGCAGCAGCTCGAAATGGAAAGCACCGGCAAGCGCGTCTCGCGTGAAGGCCAACCGCTCGAGCATGACACCTGCCCGGTCCTGTTCGGCGAACCGGGCACCAACGGCCAGCACGCGTACTTCCAGCTTCTGCACCAGGGCACGCGGGTGGTGCCGGTGGACTTCATCGCCGTCATCGATGATGACAGTGGTCTGGCGGGACATAACGACGCACTGCTGGCCAATTGCTTCGCGCAGTCGCAGGCGCTGGCCTTCGGCAAGACGCTGGCCGAGGCGCAAGCCGAAGCGGGCGCGTCGCATCGCGGGCTAGCACCGCATCGAACCTTTCCCGGGGATCGGCCCAGCAGCACGCTGCTGATGGACGCGCTCACGCCCGCCACCCTCGGCGCCCTGCTCGCGCTCTACGAGCACAAGGTGTTCGTGCAGTCGGTGATCTGGAATGTCAACGCGTTCGACCAGTGGGGGGTCGAACTGGGCAAGGTTCTTGCGGGCGGCATCCTGCCGCTGCTGACAGCCGGCGACGGCGCCTCGCCGACGGCCCTCGACGGGTCGACGGCCGGGCTCGTTGCGCGCGTGCGCCGACGTCGCGCCAGCGCCGGCTAGGCAGAGCGCACGGCAGCCGCGCTGCCCGTTGACCGAAGCAGCCAGATCAGCGACAGGACCTGCCCAGCCAGGATCACGACGAAAGCAACCCGCAGCCCGTACGCGGTCGTTGCGCCAGCCGCATGCGCCAACTCCACGACGCTGCCGACGCCCCACTGCAGCACGAAGGCGCCCCCGAACGCATAGAGATTCAGCGCAGTGTTGGCGCGCCCGGCCAGTTCGGGCGCGAATGCGAGCGTCAGCTGGGTGAAGGCGATGTTCGACAGCGCGAAGCAGAACCCCAGCACCGCCCATGGCAACACGCCGCCGGCGCCCGGCTGCCAGCAAATCGTGGCCTGGGCCACCACGGCGGCAGCAATCGCCGTCACGTACATGCGCTCGAGCGTGAAGCCGCGGCGCACCAGCATCGGCGAGAGGAAACCCAGGAATGCAAATCCGCCGAGCATGGCGAGGTTCATCAGCGTCAGCCGCTGCGCGATATCGGATCGCTCAAGCCCTTCGAGAACGCTCATCCAGCGCGCGACCCAGAGCCCCTGCAAGGCCATGAAGCCGCCAACCATCCAGAATGCGGCGGGCGCATAGCGCCAGAAGATCCGGCTGCCAAAAACGCTGCGTACGCCGGCCAGTTGCTCGCGGAAGGTCTGGCGCGATGCAGCGGTCGGCTTGTCGGGCGCGAGCAGCCAGAGCAGCACCGCCACCGCCACGGTGACCACGGCCAGCGCCAGGCAGATGCCGCGCCAGGTCGTGATGCCGAGCGCCCACTGCACCGGCTGCGCCGCAGCCAGCGCGCCCAATCCGCCCGCGATCATCACCAGGCCGCTGATCGACCCGAGCCGCTGCGGCGGATACCAGCGGGCAAAGGCGGTGAACGTGGCCATCAGGCAGGCGGACACGCCAAGACCGATCAGAGCCCGTCCGAAGGCCAGCGTGGCCAGACCCGGCGCATAGGCGAACACAACGGCACCGATGGCGGCGATCAGCAGCAGCACGGATTCCACCCGCCGCGGACCGTACTTGTCGAGCAGCATGCCGAGCGGCACCTGCGCAGCGCTGAAGGTCAGAAAGTAGGTGGCCGTCAGCAGCCCGAGCGCGCCATCGCCGAGTGACAGTTCGGCCGAGAGCACCGGACCGATCACGGCGTTGACCGTGCGGTACAGATAGGACAGGAAGTAGCCGGCAGCAAACGGCAGAAACAGGCGCAGCCAGAGGCCACCGCGCGGCGTGGAGGATTCAGTCAATCGGTGTTCCGTCGGGATGGAAAGCGGGCATCGAGGGCGTTGGTGCGACGAAGTCTAGGGGAGACAGCGCAACAGAGCATGTTGCGCGGCGAAAAACAAACGGGCCCATGAGGGGCCCGTTGTCCTGGCGGAGAGGGTGGGATTCGAACCCACGTTACCGGAGACCGGTAAACCGGATTTCGAATCCGGCGCATTCGACCACTCTGCCACCTCTCCTGAATCAAACCGTGTTCGCGACGGGTCGAGTGTCGCGAGGGCGCGGATTGTAGCTCAGGCGCTGAGGAACGTGAGGCCGCCGAGGTATGGGCGCAGCGCCTCGGGCACGATCACGCTGCCATCGGCCTGCTGGTAGTTCTCGAGCACCGCGACCAGCGTGCGGCCGACCGCGAGCCCGGAACCGTTGAGCGTATGCACCAGTTCCGTCTTGCCCTGGGCGTTCTTGAAACGGGTCTGCATCCGCCGCGCCTGGAAGGCTTCGCAGTTGGAGCACGAGGAGATCTCACGATAGGTGTTCTGCGCCGGCAGCCACACTTCCAGATCGTAGGTCTTGGCCGACGCGAAGCTCATGTCGCCGGTGCACAGCAGGACCACCCGGTACGGCAGCCCAAGGCGCTGCAGCACGTTCTCCGCATGGCCGACCATCTGCTCAAGGGCCTCGTACGAGCGCTCCGGGTGAGCGATCTGCACCATCTCGACCTTGTCGAACTGGTGCTGGCGAATCATGCCGCGCGTGTCCTTGCCGTAGCTGCCGGCTAC
>CAZTUT010000186.1:0-5350 GCA_964616395.1 uncultured Burkholderiaceae bacterium | reverse complement strand
ACAGGTCGAGGTCGGTCAAGGGCAGCCCGGATACCGCGCATTTGAACGTGGCCGGATGACGCGCCAGCGCCATCAGCGCCGCATAGCCGCCATAGTTGGCGCCAGAGATGCAGATGCGCGCCGGATCGGCAAAGCCCTGTTGCGCTGCCCAGCGCGCAGCGTCTTCGTGGTCGTCGCTCATCTCGCGCCCGAGCGCGCCGAAACCGCGGTAGTAGATGTCATTGCCGAAGCCCGGCGTGATCCGGAAATTGGGCAGCACGACCGCATAGCCACGCGCAGCCAGCGCCTGCGCCTCACGCACACCGTAGCTGTAGCGGCCCCAGATATCCGGCCGGGAGGACGGCCCGCCATGAATATGTACGACTGTCGGCAGCTTGTCGCCCGGCTTGTAGCCGCGCGGCAGGAAGTAGTACGAGGGAATCTCAAGCCCGTCACGGGTCTTCAGCGTGAACGGCCGCATCGATACCAGCTTGTCGGGCAGCAGCCAAGGGCGACTGGCCGCCAGATCTTCGATCGTGCCCTTGCTTTCGTCCCACAGATGCCAGGTGTCTGGCCAGCGGTCCGAGTAGGCGGTGATCAGGTACAGGTTGCCGCGCAGCCGGCTGATCACGTTGTACGTGTCGGGCATTGCCTTGTCGATGATGCGCGGTATGCGACGGCCGGCCTCGGTGGTTCGCACTGTCTCGGTGCGCTCGCCCAGCAGCGTGTAGCCGGTCACCTCTTCGGTGGCACCGTCGATGGAGACGCGGCCTGCGGCAGCACTTCCGCCGCCGCCATCGGCACCCATGTCGAGCTTGGGATGCTCGAAGAACCGATCGAGCAGCTTGCGCTGCGCCGGGTCGTAGCGGAACACTGCCATGTTGGCGCGACCGATGTTGGAGGCCACCACCATCGTCTTGTTGTTGGCCTCGAAGTACAGCGGCTCGATGATCCCCGGCGCCGTGCGCTCATAGCGGTGGATCTCCTGCCACGGAGTGCGCTCGTCCAGGCGGTAATGCAGCACCACCGTGTTGCTGTTGCGCAGCACGACCTTGGCCACGCGCGGTACCCGGTTGCCGTCGAGCACATAGCTACGGGTGCGCTCGGGCCGGCTTTCGGTCAGCAGGCGCGTGGCGCCCGTGAGGATGTTGAGCTGATACAGATCGTAGGTCTCGGGGTCGCGCAGGTTACCGACGGCCAGTACGTCGGTGTCCGTGCCCGGCAGGCTGCGCAGATAGGACAGCGAGCGGTAGTTCTTCTCGCCGCGCCGCCGCGCGTCTTGCCGGGTTTCGGTCAGCCGCAGGCGCTCCTTGCCGTCGCGGCTGACCATGAACAGCCCACCGCCCTCGAACTCGCCGCTGCCATCGGGCGACTCGGCGCGGCCGAGCTTGTACAGCAGCCGGTCGTTGCCGACCCAGTCGACATCGACCACGTCGAAATCGCTGTAATCGGTCAGCGTGATGCGCGTCATCGACTCCAGCTCGACGACCGCCAGGTTGCGGCGGCCGTTGACCACGATCGTGGTCGCGAGTAAGCGGCCGTTGCGCGAGGCCAGCGCGCCGCCGTACTCGGCAGGCCGAACCAGTTCTTCGAGTGTGGGTGCCTGCTGTGCCGCCACCGGCGCAGACAGCAACGCTGCGCACAGCGCCAGTCCCAGGGATGCGAATCGAATCGAGGTCATCGGTGATTTCCTTGCCTTCGCGGAAGAGTCTGCCGCCGGTGTAGGAGCACCGGCCATCAGCGATATCCCGAGACGGACTACTTGAGAATGCGGAACAGGTTGTGATGCGCGTCGGTAAACGTCCGAAGCTCGGGTCGGTCGCGGATCTCCGTAGCCGCCTCGGCGATGCGCGGATGCGCGAGCAGGCGCTTGTCGCGCGTGACGAGGATCTGGTCGGTGCTGCTCAGCCAGTAACTCGCGCCCAGCGATGAGTCCGGTATGTCGGACACCAGCACCGCCTCCAGGCCCAGTTCGTTCGCGTGCCGCTTCACCACCGGCATGATGTCGATGTAGCGGTTGGTCGCCTGGAACACGATCACGCCGTTGTGCGACAGATGCTTCAGGTACAGCTGCATCGCCTCGCGCGTGACCAGGTGCATCGGAATCGAGTCGCCGCTGAAGGCGTCGATGCCCAGCACGTCGTAGCCGCGCGGCGTGCCCTCGCGCAGTTCGCGCTCGAGCGACAGCCGGCCATCGCCCATGACGACCGGCGGCACCTTGGCCGGCGTGTCGCGCAGGAACGTGAAGTCGCGCTTCTCGATCTCCACGACCTTGGGGCTGATCTCGTAGAACACGATCTCGTCGCCGGCGCGGCCATAGGCTGCCACCACGCCCGCGCCCAGACCGATGATGCCGATGCGACGCGGCTCGGGGCGCAGCTCGTTCATCGCGGTGAACATGCGACCGTAGCCGGAGCCGGGACCGAAGTAGTCGCTCGGGGTGTTGCGGAACTGCTCGCCCTGAAGCTGGCCGCCGTGGATGATCCCGCCGTGCAGCATCGCGCGGTAGGTGACGCCCTCATGCTCGCGGTCGCGGGTGCGCACCACGCCATAGAAATCGCGCTCCATGACGCGCATGCCTGCCGCGTACTCGCGCGCACCGTTGTAGCCGAAGTAAGCGGTTGGCAGCGCCGCCACCAGCGCCAGCACGGCCCACAGCCCCCGAGCGCGCGCGGCCACCAGCAGCGCCAGCAGCACCAGCGCGATGTTCAGCTCGAAATAGCCTTCAAGCACCTGCGGCGCGACGATCGCCACCAGCACGGCGCCGAGCGCGCCGCCGACCGACATCATCAGATAGAACCGCGTCAGGTACTGAGGATCGGGCTTCAGGCGCGCCATCTCGCCGTGGCAGAACATGCAGCCAACGAACAGCCCGGCGGTGAACAGCGCGATCAGCACGATGAAGCCCGCCGAGCGACCGAGCAGATCTTCAGCGAAGCCTGCCACCGGCGCCGGCAGATTGACGTGCAGGGCAGCGATATTGGCCGCCATCAGCGGCAGCAGCACCAGCAGCAGCACGATGAACAGCGGCCGTACGTACCAGCGCGGGTGATCGAAGCACAGGATGAAGGTGATCAGATACAGCGACAGCGGCACCACCCACAGGAACGGCACACTGGCGATGTTCTGCGTGACGTGATTGCTGATGGCCAGCAGCATCACCGAACCCATGGCCGACAGCACCAGCCACATCAGCTGGGTCCCTGCGCCGGGCGCCAAGGCCGTGGTCGACGCGCTGCTTGCCGCGCCGGCGGCCGGCTGCTGCGGATCGCCGGCATGGGCCGCGGCCGCGCGCATCGAGGCCCAGCCGGTGGCCGCGCACACGATCACGAACAGCGTGTAGACCAGCGACCAGCCCCAGCCGAGCTCGCGCAGATCGAGCGCCGGCTCGAACAGCACCGGGAAACCCAGCAGCGCCAGCAGCGAGGCAAAGTTGCTGAGCGCGAACAGCCGGTACGGCACGGCCGCACGGAAGCGCTTCCAGTACCAGCTCTGCAGCAGCGGCGTAGTGGTCGACAGCAGGAAGTACGGCAGCCCGATGGTGACCAGCAGCAGCACGAGGATGCGCAGGATTGGCTCCTCGTCGCCGCGCGGTTTCCAGGTCTCGCTCGCAAGGATCGGCAGGGTGAGCAGCGACAGCAGCAGCAGGATCACGTGCAGCAGCGTCTGCTTGCGCATGCCCAGCCGCGTCCCGAGGTCAGCGTACGCGTAACCGGCCAGCAGGATGCTCTGGAAGAAAACCAGGCAGGTGGTCCAGACCGCCGCCGAACCGCCGAACCACGGCAGGATCTGCTTGGCGATGATCGGCTGCACCAGGAACAGCAGGAAGGCCGACAGGAAGATGGTGCCGGCGTAGGGCAGGATCGCAGCGCGGCCCGAAGGCGCCGCCGAGGCAGCAGAGGCGTGTGACATGAGAGAAGCAACCCGGCGACAAAAGCGGCGGATTATCGGTCAAAGGAGGGGGTAGCGGGCACCGTGGCGAGAGATCCGGCCGAGGCCGTGGTCCGCACGCATCAGCAGACCCGAAGCGGCTTGACCACCGATGCGCTCCGGACCCACACAGCGCAGCGCCGGCCCACCATCAATGCCCGAGGATCTTCGACAGGAAGTCCTTGGTCCGATCGCTCTTGGGGTTATTGAAGAACTCGGTCGGGGTGTTTTCCTCGACGATCTGGCCCTGGTCCATGAAGATCACGCGGTCGGCCACGGCCTTCGCAAAGCCCATTTCGTGGGTCACGCACAGCATCGTGATGCCCCCCTTGGCCAGTTCGATCATCACGTCGAGCACTTCCTTGATCATCTCCGGATCGAGGGCCGAGGTCGGCTCGTCGAACAGCATGATCTTGGGCGTCAGGCACAGCGCGCGGGCAATGGCCACGCGCTGCTGCTGGCCGCCGGAGAGCTGAAGCGGGTACTTGTGCGCCTGCTCGGCGATGCGCACGCGCGTGAGCTGCTGCATCGCCCGTTCCTCCGCCTCCTTCTTGGGCATCTTGCCGACCCACATCGGTGACAGCGTGAGGTTTTCCAGCACCGTCAGGTGCGGGAACAGGTTGAACTGCTGGAACACCATGCCCACCTCACGGCGGACCTTCTCGACGGCCTTGATGTCGTCAGTCAGCTCGGTGCCATCGACGATCAGCCGGCCCTGCTGGTGCTCCTCCAGCCGGTTGATGCAGCGGATCAGCGTCGATTTGCCGGAGCCCGACGGCCCGCAGATCACGATGCGCTCGCCGCGCGCTACCGTCAGGTCGATGTCGCGCAGCACATGGAAGTTGTTGCCGTACCACTTGTTCAGCTTGTCGAACGTGATGATCGGGTCGGCGGCGGGTTGGGCTACGGCGCTCATGGGAGCCTCGGCAGGGGTCGGGGGCGCGGTCGGGGGCTAGCGCGTTCGGCTGCGGTTGAGCTGCTTCTCGATCCACAGCGAGTAGCGCGACATCGCAAAGCAGAACACGAAGTAGATCGCAGTGATGAACAGGTAGGCCTCGATCTTGAACGGTCGCCAGTCGGCATCCGAGTTGAAGGCCAGGCCGGTGGCGCCGGTCAGCTCGTACAGCGACACGATGGTCACCAGCGACGTGTCCTTGAAGATCGAGATGAAGTTGTTCATGACCCCCGGCACCACCATCGCAAGCGCCTGCGGCAGCACGATCTTGCGCTGGGTCTGCCAGTAGGTCAGCCCGAGCGACTGCGCCGCCTCGACCTGGCCCTTGGGGATCGCCTGCAGACCGCCACGGATGACTTCAGCCATGTAGGCCGCGGCAAACAGCGTGATACCCGCAAGAACCCGCACCAGCACGTCGATGGTCACGCCCTGCGGCATGAACAGCGGGAACATGAAGCTGGCCATGAACAGCACCGAGATCAGCGG
>CAZTUT010000185.1:0-5415 GCA_964616395.1 uncultured Burkholderiaceae bacterium | reverse complement strand
GAGGTGTTCCACGCGCTCAAGAAACTGCTGCACGACCGCGGCATGTCCACCGCGGTGGGCGATGAGGGCGGCTTTGCGCCCAGCGTCGAGAACCACGAGGCGGCCATCCAGATGATCCTGCAGGCGATCGAGGCCGCCGGCTACGAGCCGGGGCGTCAGATTGCGCTCGGCCTCGACTGCGCGGCCTCGGAGTTCTTCCGCGAGGGCCGGTACCACCTCGAGGGCGAGGGCCTGGTGCTGGCGCCCGCCGATTTCACCAACCTGCTCGCATCCTGGTGCGACAAGTACCCGATCATCTCGATCGAGGACGGCATGGCCGAGAACGACTGGGACGGCTGGAAGCACCTTACCGACACCCTGGGCGAGAAGGTGCAGCTGGTGGGTGACGATCTCTTCGTCACCAACACCCGCATCCTGCAGCAGGGCATCGACGAGGGCATCGCCAACTCGATCCTGATCAAGATCAACCAGATCGGCACGCTGACCGAGACCTTCGCCGCGATCGAGATGGCCAAGCGCGCCGGCTACACCGCGGTGGTCAGCCATCGCTCCGGCGAGACCGAGGACAGCACGATCGCCGACATCGCGGTGGGCACCAACGCGCTGCAGATCAAGACCGGTTCGATGAGCCGCTCCGACCGCATCGCCAAGTACAACCAGCTGCTGCGGATCGAGGAAGACCTCGGCGACGTGGCCAGCTATCCGGGTCGCGACGCCTTCTACAACCTGCGCTGACCGCCCGGGCCCGCGCTGCCGCCATGCGCCTGCTGGTCGCCGTGCTCGCCGCGCTGCTGCTGCTGATCCAGTGGCCGCTGTGGTTCGGCAAGGGCGGGTGGCTTCGGGTATCCGAGATCCAGAAGCAGCTCGACGCGCAGCGCGCCGGTAACGCGCAACTGGCTGCGCGCAACGCCGCGCTTGGCGCCGAGCTCGACAGCCTGAAGCAGGGGCGCGAGGCGATCGAGGAGCGCGCGCGGATGCAGCTGAACATGCTGCGCGCCGACGAGGTGTTCTTCCAGCGCAGCGCGCCTGCGCGACCGGTCTCCGGCGCAGCCGCACCCCCCTCGGCATCGGCAACGCCCGCGCCCTCGGCATCGGGAGCGCAGGCACGCTGACGCACCCGCGCTGACGCTTCTGCGCAAGCCGGCCGGCGCGACCCGTCTTCCAACCGTGATTCCGCAGGATGATGCGATGAACCTTTTCTCACGTCTGCAACAGCGCGAGCGCGACGGCGCACCGCTGCGCGTCGGCCTGATCGGCGCCGGCAAGTTCGGCTCGATGTATCTGTCGCAGGTCCGGCGCACGCCTGGCGCGCGGCTGACCACGGTGGCCGACCTGGACCCGGCGCGCGCCCGCGAGGCGCTGGCGCGGGTCGGCTGGTCCGATGCCGAACTCGCCGCAGTGGCCTTCGTGCCGAATGGCGCCGAGCTGATCGCCAGCGACCGGGTCGACATCGTCATCGACGCCACCGGCTCGCCGGCAGCCGGCATCGAGCACGTGCTGGCCTGCTGCACGCATCGCAGGCACATCGTGATGGTCAACGTCGAGGCCGACGCGCTGGCCGGCCCGCTGCTGGCGCGCAAGGCGGCCGAGGCCGGCATCGTCTATTCGCTCGCCTACGGCGACCAGCCGGCGCTGATCTGCGAGATGGTCGACTGGGCGCGTACGGTTGGGCTTGAGGTCATCGCCGCCGGCAAGGGCACCAAGTACCTGCCGCAGTATCACGCCTCGACGCCTGCCACGGTATGGCAGCACTACGGTCTGACCGAGGCCGATGCTCGCGCCGGCGGCCTGAACGCGCAGATGTTCAATTCGTTCCTCGATGGCACCAAGAGCGCGATCGAGATGGCCGCGGTGTCTAACGCAACCGGGCTGGCCGCGCCCGATGGCCTGAGCTTTCCGCCCTGCGGCGTCGATGACCTGGCGCGCGTGCTGCGGCCACGCGACGACGGCGGCCAGCTCGCGCACCGCGGCCAGGTCGAGGTGATCTCCAGCCTCGAGCGCGACGGCCGGCCGGTGTTCCGCGATCTGCGCTGGGGCGTGTACGTGACCTTCGCCGGCGGCAGCGAGTACGTGGAGCGCTGCTTCCGCGAGTACGGGCTGGTCACCGATCCGGCTGGCAAGATCAGCGCGATGTACAAGCCGTATCACCTGATCGGGCTGGAGCTGGGCATCAGCGTGGCCAGCGTCGGACTGCGTGGCGAGCCGACAGGCGCGCCGGTCGCGTTCAACGCTGACGTGGTCGCAACCGCCAAGCGCGACCTCGCCGCCGGCGAGCAGCTCGATGGCGAGGGTGGCTTCACCGTCTACGGCAAGCTGCGGCCAGCAGCGCAGTCGCTGCGCGAAGGCGGGCTGCCTCTCGGGCTTGCGCATCACGTGCGGCTGCGGCATGCGGTAGCGGCCGGCCAGCCGGTGCGCTGGGACGACGTGGAAATCGATCCGTCCTTGCCGGCGGTGCGTTTCCGCCGCGACATGGAGCAGTGGGCGCGCACGTGACCGCCGCTGTTGGACACGGGCTGCGCGGCGTGGTGCTGGCGCTGCTGCTGTTGCTCGCGCTGCCGGCCGGCGCGGTGGTCACCGCGGCCGGGTTCAGCGATGACATCGCGCAGCGGATGCGCGCTTGTACCGTCTGCCACGGCGAACAGGGGCGTGCCGGGCCCGACGGCTATCACCCGCGGATCGCCGGCAAGCCCGCTGGTTATCTGCTTAACCAGTTGCACAACTTCCGCGAAGGCCGGCGTCACTACCGGCTGATGACGCAACTGCTGGCGCCGCTGAGCGACGCGTACCTGGCCGAGATCGCCGGCTACTTTGCCGCACTCGATCTGCCGTATCCGCCGCCGCCAGCATCGCGCGCCTCGCCGCAGCAACACGCGCGCGGTGAGCAACTGGTGCTGCGCGGCGATCCAGCGCGCGAGCTGCCCGCCTGCGCTGACTGCCATGGCGACAGACTGACCGGCATCCTGCCCGCGGCCCCCGGTCTGCTCGGACTGCCGCGCGACTACCTGGTCGCACAGCTTGGCGCGTGGCGCAGCGGAACGCGGCGCGCGCACGCCCCCGACTGCATGCGGCAGATCGCGCTGCGGCTGGCACCCGATGACGTGGCCGCGGTCAGCGACTGGCTGGCCAGTCGTCCGGTTCCGGTACCCGCCACGCCGGCTGCCGCGAGCGCGTCACGGCCGTCGCCCGGACTCGACTGCGGCGGCAGCGACAGCCTGCGCAGCTCGTCAAACCGGGGCGCGCGTTGAAGGCGGTGCGGCGCATCGGCGTCGTTGCTGCTGTGCTGCTGTGCGCAGCGCTCGGTGTCGTGCTGTGGCCGTCGGCACCGATTGCCGTCGGTGATGCGCTGCCGGTTCCCGCCGATGCGTCGACCCTCGCGCGGGGGCGCGAGCTGGCGGTCCTGGGCAATTGCGGCGGCTGTCACAGCGTGCCGGGCGGTCCGCAGTTCGGCGGCGGACGCGAGTTCGCCACGCCTTACGGTGTCGTCGTCAGCAGCAATCTCACCGCGGGCGCCGGCGGCCTGGGCGGCTGGAGCGAAGCCGACTTCTGGCGCGCGCTGCGCCACGGTCAGGCGCCCGATGGCCGCTGGCTGCTGCCGGCGTTTCCGTTCGTCAACACGGCCGGCATGGCGCGCGAGGACAGCGTGGCGTTGTTCGCCTACCTGCGCAGCCTGCCGGCGGTGGCGCAGCCCGCGCCGGCGCACCGGCTCGAATGGCCATTCAATACGCAGGCCGCGCTCAAGGTCTGGCGCGCGTTGTACTTTGAGCCGCCACCCTCGCCGCCCGTATCGCCCCGGACGGCACGCGCAACGCAGGCCGAGCGCGGCGACTATCTGGTGCGCGTGCTCGGTCATTGCAGCGCCTGTCATGCGCCGCGCAACGCGCTCGCGGGCGGCAGCGATCTACTGGCGCTGACCGGCGGCCTGATGCCGGTGGCGCGCTGGTACGCACCCTCGCTGCACGATCCGCGTGAAGCGGGCCTGCAGGACTGGTCGGTCGCCGACATCGTCACGCTGTTTGCCGAGGGGCGCGTGGGGGCCGCGCAGATCAGCGGGCCGATGGCCGAGGTGGTGGCGCACAGCACCCAGCACTGGCCGCGCGAAGACCTCGAGGCGATGGCGGTCAGCCTGCGCCAGTTGCCGCGTCATCACGCAGCGGCGTCGCGTTCGTCGTCGGTGCAACGCGAGGATGTGGGTGGCGACGCCGGCAACAGCGGCGAGGGCGCGCGGCTGTACGAGCGCCACTGCAGTGATTGCCACGGCCGCAACGGTGAAGGCCGGCGTCTGGCTGATGGCCATTACGCCTATCCGCCGCTGGCCGGCAACCGCGCGGTCACGATGGCATCGGCCACCAACCTGATTCAGGTCGTGCTCAATGGCGGATTTCCGGCGGCCACTGCCGGTCATCCGCGGCCCTTCGGCATGCCGCCCTATGTGCTCGTGCTCGACGACGCGCAGGTCAGCGCGGTGCTGAGCCATGTGCGGGGCGCCTGGGGCAACGCCGCGCCGCCGGTGACGCAGGTCGACGTGCAGCGCCTGCGCGGCCAGGGATCACGCTGACCGCGGCGCGTTTGCTGTGCGACCCTCGGGGTATCCTGCCTCCCCGACCCTGCATCGGAGCCTGCTGATGGACCTGTCCCGCTTTCCGCGTCGCCGCTACACCGACTTTGCCACGCCGATCGAGCCGCTGCCGCGCTTTTCGGCCGCGCTGGCTGCAACCTGCCCGGGGGGCAAGGGTCCGGAGGTCTGGGTCAAGCGCGACGACATGCTCGGGCTGTTCCCCGGCGGCAACAAGACGCGCAAGCTGGAATTCCTGGTGGCCGATGCGCTGGCGCAGGGTGCGGACACGCTGATCACCTGCGGTGCGCCGCAGTCCAATCACTGCCGGATCACGCTGGCGGCGGCCGCGCGCGAGGGCCTGCACTGCCGCTTCGTGATCGAGGAGCGCGTGCCGGGCAGCTACGACCCGCAGGCCAGCGGCAACAACTTCATGTTCCGGCTGATGGGCGTGGAGGCGGTCACCGTGGTGCCGGGCGGCTCGAACATGGCGCAGGCGATGGCCGCGGTGGCCGACGAGCTACGCGCCGCCGGCCGTAAGGGCTACATCATTCCCGGCGGCGGTTCCAATGCGATCGGCGGGCTGGGCTACGTGGCCTGCGCGCAGGAGATGCAGCAGCAGTGGTTCGACGCCGGCCTGCCCTTCGACCGCGTGGTCGTGGGCTCGGGCAGCTCGGGCACCCACGGCGGCCTGCTGACGGGTTTCCTCGGCAACCGCATCGCGGTGCCGATCGTCGGCATCGGCGTCAGCCGCGACCCGGCCGATCAGGCGCCGCTGGTACACAAGGAAGCGCAGGCGGTGGCCGACCTGCTCGGCATCGACCTGCAGGTGCCGCGCGAGGCGGTGGTGTGCGTGGGCGGCT
>CAZTUT010000184.1:0-5545 GCA_964616395.1 uncultured Burkholderiaceae bacterium | reverse complement strand
GCCGACCTGCTGCGCGCGCAGCCCGGTGGCGACGATGTTGAAGGCGGTGTTCATCCTTGCGAGTCTCCGATGCGCCGCAGCGCGCGATCCATCATCTCTTCGTGGGCGAGTGCAAGCTTCTGTCCGAGCTCAAACCGTCGCATGGCCTCGATCAGGTGAACCATTTCGCGGCCGGCTTCTACGTTGGCGGCCTCCAGGAACCCTTGCTTGACGACCGGTGCATCGACACGCATGGCGCGCGATGCATCCGCATGGAAGCTGCTCGCGCCAGCGCGCGTCAGCGCGGCGCGCTCTCCAAAATCGACGATCTGAAGCCTGCCGATTGGTCGCTCGCCCTCGATCACCGTGCCATCCGCAGTCACGGTGATCGGGTTGCCGCCGACAGTCAGATCGCCGCCGTCGGCCTGCAGGACCGCGCCTTCTGCATTGACCAAGCGGCCGTCATCCGACCGCTCGAACACTCCGGCCCGCGTGAACAACAAGTGATCGCCAGCGCGCAGCGTGAAAAACCCCGGTCCGGCGAGGGCGAAATGCAGCGGGTTGCCGGTCTGCGAAAGCCGACCGGCGCCGAGGTCCGTGGTCAGTGTTGCGCTCGCACCGAGACCGGTGGAGATATCCGCTGAAAGGTTGGTTGCGACGGCAGCGGCGGTCGTCGCCGATGTCCCGCCCGCCGACAGCATCCGCTTGAAGCCGGGGGTCGTGGCGTTGGCGAGGTTGTGAGCCACGGCTTCCACTCGGCGCATGTCCCCCGACATGCTGATCGCGGCGATATCAAGAACGCTTGCCATGCGCGTCTTCCTTTCCGTTGATCGTTGCTCGCTTCACGCGGCGCATCCTTCAGTTCCTCGGCGGCAGGTCATGTGTTGAACGAGGCTCCATTCAAGCGCCGCGGGCGTCAAGCGGACTATTCACGCTGACCACACCGGAAGAACGCAAGTCGATCGTGTGCGGCACTTCGCTGACGGACAGCACGGTCAGTCGCGGCAGCGCGCGACGAGTGAAGGTCTTGAGATGGCGACGAATCTCGGGGCCGCACAGCAGGACCGGACTCTGGTTGTTGCGCATCATCGACTCCGCGAGGGTCAGCAGCCGTCGCAGGAACTGCTCGGCCAGCGAGGGCTCGAGCACGAATGGCGTGGCGCCATCGCTGGCCTTCAGGCTCTGCGCGATGCTTGCTTCAAGCGTCGGATCGAGAGTCAGCACGTTGAGCGCCTCGTGCGTTCCGCGTAGGCCCTGGCATATCGCCACGCCGAGTCGCTGTCGCACGATTTCCGTGAGGGCGGCCGGATCCTTCTGGTGCCGCCCCGTATCTGCCAGCACCTCGACGATCAGATCGAGGTTGCGGATCGGGACGCCTTCGGCGAGCAGGTTCTGAAGCACCCGCTGGATGTCGCTGATGCTCAGGACGTTCGGGACCACTTCCTCGATCAGCCCCGGCTGCCGGCCGCGGACAGCATCGAGCATGCGCGACACGTCGGCGCGGGTCAGCAACTGCGAAGCGTTTGCCTTGAGAACTTCCGCCAGGTGCGTGATGAACACGGTGACCGGATCGACCAGCGTGTAACCCGCAGCGCGGGCCTTGTCGACGTGCGCCGCCTCGATCCAGACCGCGGGAAGGCCGAAGGCGGGATCACGGGTTGTGACGCCAGGCAGTTTCTCTGCGGCGTTCGAGGCATGAATCGCCAGTGTCCGGTCTGCGAGCAGCGTTCCTGTGCCGAGGCGGTCGCCGAACAGGTCGATTTCGTAGTCGCTGACCGCCAGCCGGGTGGCGTCACGGAACACCACGGCCGGCATCGTGTAGCCCATGTCGGCCGCGTATTGGCGGCGGAATGTCGCAACCCGTTCGCCGAGCACATCCTGTGATGCCTTCCACGCCTCGGACAGGCCAGTCCCGAGCAGAACCTCGACGGGGGCGGGTGCCGCCGGCTCGCCAGACGCATCGGCTGCCGCTTTGCCTTCCAGGGGCGATGTGTCGCCCTCTTCCGCGCGACGCGCCTGGCGCCGCAGCAAAAAGAAGCCCGCCAATAGCAGCATCCCGAGCAGAACGATCGGCCACTTGGGCATGCCGGGTAGAAGCAGCAGGCCGATCAGCGCCACCAGAACCAGCATCTGTACCTTTGGAAACAGCACCAGCTGGCGCAACACTTCCGGCCCAAGCTCACGGTCGGCTGCCGAGCGCGTGACGATGATGCCGGTGGCGGTGGATACGATGAGCGCAGGAACCTGGGTGACGATGCCATCGCCGATCGTCAGCAGCGTGAACGTCTGCAGTGCCTGGGTCCAGCCCATCCCCATCTGCGCCACGCCAATCGCCAGACCGCCGATGATGTTGATGAGGAGGATCACGATCCCGGCGATCGCATCGCCCTTCACGAACTTGCTGGCCCCGTCCATCGCACCGTAGAACGCGGCCTCCTTCTCGAGCGTCTTGCGCCGCTTCTTGGCTTCGTCCTGGTCGATGAAGCCCATGTTCAAGTCGGCGTCGATCGACATCTGCTGGCCGGGCATCGCGTCGAGAACAAAGCGCGCGGCCACCTCGGACACTCGCTGCGCGCCGTTGGTCACGACCACGTACTGCACGACCACCAGGATGAAAAAGACAATCAGACCAATGACGAAGTTGCCCTGCACGACAAAGGCGCCAATCGCACCGATCACCTGGCCGGCGTGGGCTTCAGACAGAATCAGCCGCGTGGCGGCGATATTCAGGGCCAGCCGGAAGAGCGTCGCCACCAGCAGCAAGGACGGAAACGTCGAGAAGTCGACCGGCCTTGAGACATAGAAGGTCAGCAGCAGGATCGTCAGCGCAAACGCGAAATTGACGATGAGCAGCAGGTCCAGGAGCGGCGCAGGTATCGGCGCGAAGAGGATCAGCAGAATCAGGACCACGCCGACGACCAGCGCGAGGTCAGAGTTTCGTCCAAGGATCGATCGCACCGCTTGCATCTGTCGCGCTCCGCTATGCGACCAGGACAGGAGAAGGTGCGCTCATGCGGGCCTGCCGCAGCGCCTGCAATCTCAGGTAGATCGCTGCGGTCTGGTGGAACAGGCTCTCGGGAATCGCACTGTCCAGAGCAAGCTTGAAGAACAGCGTGCGCGCAAGCTGACGGTCCTCGACAACGGGGATCCCGTAGATGAAGGCCAGCCGCCTGAGTCGAAGTGCGAACTCGCCAGCACCGCGCGATACGACCTGCGGCGCGAGCATCGTATTGCTGTCGTAACGCAGGGCGACTGCGTAGTGGGTCGGGTTCGTGATCAATACGTCGGCGCTGCGCAACTGGCGCATGCTGCGCGAGCGCTTCAGTAACTCCTGGGCAAGCTGGCGCCGTCGCTGCTTGATGCGGCTGTCTCCTTCGCGATGGCGCGTTTCCTCGCGCAGTTCACGCCGACTCATCATCATCTGGCTAGCGAATCGCCGCCGCGTAAAGACGATGTCAGCGGCTGCGAACAGGGTCATCGCCGCCAGCAGCCAGAAGACCAGCTTCAACGATTGAGTGCCGAGCAGCGCCGCAAGGGCGCGCGGCTCGGCAGCGATATCCGTGCTGTGCAGTGCGCTTGCATGCACGATCAGGACAGCGAGCGCGCCGTAGACAGCAAGCTTGAGTACGCTCTTCACCGACTCGTAAATGGTCTGCGCAGAGAAGATGCGCTTGAAGCCGTTGGCAGGATTCAGCCTGGAGGCATCCGGCTTCAACGCTTCAATGCTGAAGACGAATCCGATCTGCACGAGGATGACAAGCGTGGCGACGACCACCACAAGCAGCATCAGCGGCAAGATCGACGCTGCCATCCGGGTCGCGATCGCTGCGCTCCAGCTCCAGAGTTCCAGAGGCCCGAAGGCCAGGGCGGGCGCCTGCGCGAGTGCGCCTGCCGCAGCCTTCTGCAGCTGCGCCGACGTGTCGGCGCCGAAGGCCCACAGGTATCCGGCCAGCGCTGTCATGACGCCCAGCGTCGAGGCCTCGATGCTTCGCGCGACGGAGCCTTTTTTCCGGGCTTGCTCAAGCTTGTATGGCGTCGCCTGTTCCGTGCGACTCTGTTCGAGTTCCTGGTTCATGGCTCAAGGGCCCCCATGAACCGCAGTGCGGATGCGGAGATTCGCAGCAGTGCAGGCGCGGCCGCGCCGCTGATCAGGACGAGTGTCAGGATCAGGACGATCGACTTGACCTGAAGCCCGATCATCAGGATGTTCATCTGAGGCAATGTTCTCGCCATGAAGCCGAGCGCGATATCGACGAGGAACAGCACGAGAACCCCGGTTGCCGCGGTGGCCAGCCCCAGGGAGAAGATCAGTCCGGCGTGGGCAATCACGCGCTCGACGGGCCAGCCAGCGCCGATGGCGCCGACCGGGACGGCGCGCAGCGAGGCGTCGATCAGACGCAGCAGGTCATGGTGACCGTCGGCCGAAAAAAAAGCCGCGGCGGCGACCAGCACCAGTACGCTGCCGATCAGAGGAGATTGCGCGCGTGTACCCGGGTCGAGAACCGTAGCCAGCCCGAAACCGGCCTGCACATCAAGCACTCTCCCGGCGAAGGACAGGGCAGCGAACGACGCCTGCAGCGCAAATGCAAAACCCAGGCCGATCAGCAGTTCAGTGGATGCAATGGCAGCCAGCGATCCGAGGTCGGCGGCCATTGGCCCGATACCGTCAACTTCACGCACCATGCATGCCGCGAGCATCAGCGGAACCAACACGCGAACACGTACCGGCACGTTCAGTAGCGTGAACGGGGGTGCGACGGCGAACATCGGCGCCAGCCGGAGTGTCAGCAGCAACACTGCAATGACCCAGTCCGAAAGCACTGAAATCTGCATCTACCGGCATGCTCAGCGAATCAGTGGGAGGCCGCCATACAAGCCGGTTGCATAGGCCATCAGCCGGCTGAGCATCCACGGCCCAAGCGTCAGCAGTACGAAGAAGGCAACGACGAGCTTGGGCACATAGCTCAGGCTCATTTCCTGCAGCTGGGTGACAACCTGGAACACACCGACGAGGATGCCGATGACCAACGTCGCAACAAGCAGCGGAGCCGCCACAAGAAAACTTGTCCAGAGCAACTGCGTCATCAGTTGCAAGGCCTGGTCTTGCCCCATCTGCGTTCCCCTCATTCGCCAGGTGGGACGATCACGTTCAGTCTTGTTCTATCCAGGCTTGGCGTCGTCCGCCTGCAACCTGTGTGTCCCACCGCTGATGAGGCTATCAGCGGCAAGCGCTATAGCCACTGACCATCCCGCATAGATGGCAGACGTGCATAGGGTTCGCGTCGCAATTAACGGACAACCAATGACGATCGTCGAAAATATTTCCCAATAGGAAACTAACTGTCGGTGTTCGATACGTCTTTCCGGTGACCGACTGACGATCCACGATGGCTGCGCAAGATCGAACCGAAAACATTGCAACGGAGTTGTCGCGTCGATTGGCTACTGCATCAATCTGCGACGGCGGCGATCTGGTGTCGTTTCAGGGGACAACATGGCGTGGCCGGCTGGCGAAACGCAGCGGCTGCTGCACCCCCACCACCCGCGCCCGCAACTGCCCGCAGCC
>CAZTUT010000183.1:0-5583 GCA_964616395.1 uncultured Burkholderiaceae bacterium | reverse complement strand
GCCGCCGCGCGCAATCTCTCGTCGAGCCACTCGACCCAGTGCATCACGCGCGTCTCGGTGCCGCTCTGCAGATGCGTGATGCAGCCGATGTTGGCAGAGAGAATGACCTGCGGCTTGGGCGCGTTCAGGTGCCCAAGGCGGCGATCGCGTAGCTGGATCGAGAGCTCGGGCTGAAGCACCGAGTAGGTGCCGGCCGAACCGCAGCAGAAGTGGCTTTCGCCCACCGGCGCGACCTCGGCGCCGAGCGAACCGAGCAGCGCTTCGACCGTACCTTTGAGCTTCTGGCCGTGCTGCAGCGTGCAGGGTGGATGGAACACGACCTTCTGCTGATTGCCAGGACTGCTGCCCAGTCGCTCGCGCAGCGCATCGCCCATCGCTGGCAGGTACTCGGCCAGATCGCGCGTGGCGGCGCTGATGCGCTCGGCGCGCGCTGCGTAGACCGGGTCGTCCTTCAGCAGGTGCGCGTACTCCTTGACCATCGCGCCGCAGCCGCTGGCGTTCATCACGATGGCCTCAGCGCCGGCGTCGAGCGCGGCGATCCAGGCATCGATATTGCGGCGCGCGTCGTCGAGTCCGCCCGCCTGGTCGTCGAGGTGATAGCGGATCGCGCCGCAGCAGCCGGCGGCGGGCGGCACCACGGACTCGATGCCCAGCGCATCGAGCACGCGTGCGGTGGCGCTGTTGATGTTGGGCTGCATCGCCGGCTGCACGCAGCCGGCCAGCAGCACCACCTTGCGCGCGTGCGTGCGCGTGGGCCAGCGGCCCGCGTCCTGCCGCGCCGGCACCTTGGCCTGCAGCGATGCCGGCAGCAGCGGCCGCAACGTCTGGCCCAGCTTCATCGCCGGCGCGAACGCGGCGCTGGTCAGGCCCTCCTTCAGCAAGGTGCGCGTGAGCTTCTGCATGGTGCCGCGCTCGACCTGCTTGTCCACCACGTGGCGGCCAATATCGATCAGCCGACCGTACTGGACGCCCGACGGGCAGGTGGTCTCGCAATTGCGGCAGGTCAGGCAGCGGTCCAGGTGCAGTTGCGTCTTGGCGGTGGGCGTCTCGCCTTCGAGCACCCGCTTGATCAGGTAGATGCGTCCGCGCGGGCTGTCGAGTTCGTCGCCGAGCAGCTGGTAGGTCGGGCAGGTTGCGGTGCAGAAGCCGCAGTGCACGCATTTGCGCAGGATGGCGTCGGCCTCCTTGCCCTCGGGCGTGTCCTTGATGAAGTCGGCAAGCTGGGTCTGCATGTCAGAACTCGGCGTACATGCGGCCGCGATTGAAGACGCCGGCCGGATCGAACTCGGCCTTCAGGCGCTGGTGGATGCGCAGTGCCGGCGCCGGCAGCGCGGTGAACGCGCCGGCAGCGCGGATCTGCGCCGAGCCCCCGCGGAACAGCGTGGCATGGCCGCCAAGTGCTGCCGCATGGCGACGAACTTCCTCGGGCGTAGCCTCGCTGCGCAGCCAGCGCAGCGCGCCGCCCCATTCGATCAGCTGCGTGCCGGGCAGGCGGACCGACTCGGCGGTCGAGGGTAGCGACAGCCGCCACAGCGGAATCGCTTCCAGGTCATCGGGCGAGAAGAAGCGGTGGCGCTGATCGCGCACGCCGCGCCACAGCGCCAGCGCGCCTTCTTCGTCCACGACATCGGCGTCGTGCTCGATCTTCATCCGCAGCGCGGCGGCATCGACGGCGGCGACCGCGCCCGACAGTCGCACGAACAGCAGATCATCGACCCAGGCGGTGGCCGAGATCGGCAGCGGCTGGCCGCCCCAGAGATTCATCCGGTCGAGCGCCTCGTCCTGCGACATGTGCATGCGCACCGTGGTCTCGGTGACCGGGCGCGGCAGTACCTTGATCGAAAGCTCGGTCAGCACCCCGAGGATGCCGAGCGAGCCGGCCAGCGCGCGTGCCATGTCGTAGCCGGCCACGTTCTTCATCACGGTGCCGCCGAAGCGCAGCAGCTGGCCGCGGCCATCGAGCAGCGTGGCGCCCAGCATGAAGTCGCGCACGCCGCCATACGTGGGGCCGTAGGACGCGCGCCGTGGGCCGGCCAGGCCCGCTGCCACCGCGCCGCCGATGGTGGCGCTGCTTACGTCCTCGCTGTCGAAGTGCGGCGGTTCGAACGGCAGCATCTGGCCGCGGCTGGCCAGCTCGTCTTCGAGCTCGGCCAGCGGCGTACCTGCGCGTACCGTGACCACCAGTTCGGTCGGCTCGTAGTTGACGATGCCGCGCAGCGGGCGCGGATCGAGGATCGTGTCGCCAGCGGGCGCGTTGCCGTAGAAGTCCTTGGTGCCGCCGGCACGGATGCGCAGCGGCGCGGCGTCCGAGGCAGCGGCCTTGACCTGGTCTGTCAGCGTCGAGAGCGCGGCATCCATCGTCAGCTCAGAAGCGCGGGATCTCGGGGAAGCGCAGCGCGCCGCCATGCACGTGGACCTTGCCGTACTCGGCGCAGCGCACCAGCGTGGGAATCGCCTTGCCGGGGTTGAGCAGGCCGGGCGGATCGAACGCGCGCTTGATCGCGAAGAACGCATCGAGCGTGGCGCGGTCGAACTGGTTGCACATCTGGTGCACCTTCTCCACGCCCACGCCGTGCTCGCCGGTGACGGTGCCGCCCACGGCCACGCACAGTTCGAGGATCTCGAAGCCGAACTGCTCGGCGCGCTGCAGCGAGTCGCGGTCATTGACGTCGAACATGATCAGCGGATGCAGGTTGCCGTCGCCGGCGTGAAACACGTTGGCGCAGCGCAGCCCGTACTTGTGCTCCATCTGCTGGATTGCGGTCAGCACCTCGCCCAGGCGCTTGCGCGGGATGGTGCCGTCCATGCAGTAGTAGTCGGGCGAGATACGGCCCACCGCCGGGAACGCCGCCTTGCGGCCGGCCCAGAAGCGCAGTCGCTCGGCCTCGCTGGCGCTGGTCTGCAGCCGGGTCGCGCCGCTCTTTTCAAGCACCGCGCGCATCGCGGCGATCTCTTCGCCCACTTCTTCCGGCGTGCCGTCGGCCTCCACCAGCAGGATCGCTGCCGCGTCGAGGTCATAGCCAGCCTTGACGAACGGTTCGACCGCGGCTGCGGCTGGCTTGTCCATCATTTCCATGCCAGCCGGGATGATGCCGGCGGCGATCACGCTGGCCACCGCGTTACCAGCGGTCTCGACATTGTCGAAGCTGGCCATGATCACCTGCGCCAGCTGCGGCTTGGGCACGAGCCGCACGGTGACTTCGGTCACCACCGCGAGCATCCCTTCGCTGCCGACCATCAGCGCCAGCAGGTCGAGCCCCGCCGAGTCGAGCGCGTGACCGCCGAACTCGACCACGTCGCCTTCGATCGTGACGCCGCGCACGCGCAGCACGTTGTGCACGGTCAGCCCGTATTTCAGGCAATGCACGCCGCCGGAGTTCTCGGCGACGTTGCCGCCGATCGTGCAGGCAATCTGGCTGGAGGGATCGGGTGCGTAGTACAGCCCGTGGGGCGCGGCCGCCTCGCTGATTGCCGCATTGCGCACGCCGGGCTGCACGACCGCGTTGCGGGCATGCGCATCGAGCGCGACGATCCGGTTGAACTTGGCCAGTGACATCAGCACGCCGGCGTGGTGCGGCAGCGCACTGCCCGACAGGCCGGTGCCGGCGCCACGCGGCACCACCGGCACGCCCAGCCGGTGGCAGGTCTTGAGGATCTGCACCACCTGCGATTCGGTGTCGGGCAGCGCCACCACCATCGGCACCTGCCGGTAGATGGTCAGGCCGTCGCACTCGTAGGGCCGGGTGTCTTCCTCGCGGAACAGCAGCGCGTGCTCGGGCAGCAGCGGCCGAAGCGCAGCCACGACCTGACGCTGGCGCGCCAGGTCGACGGCGCCGGTGCCTTCGAGCGGAATCTGCTCGGCGAGCAGGCGCGGCGCGTTGTCGGGCGAGGGCGGTGCAAGATCAGCAGGCGAGACCGGTGCATTCATGGCGCTGAAGCTTAATGCCCTGCGGCGGGGGGCGGTGACGATCTGCGACAACAAGCTGCATTGACCTGCGCGCACAAGGTGCAATCCCGCTTGGGCGTAAACCCGGGTGCGTGACTGCAGCCGCCGTCGCGGCGCGGCCGATCAGGCAGCTGGCAGAAGATCGAAGCGGGCGAGGATGTCGCGGTGCCGGGTCGGCCAGCCGGTCAGTGCGTCATCGCGACCTTCGAGCACGCTGCGCAGGAACGCCAGCGTCAGTTCCTGGGTGGCGGTCTTCACGCGCGGGTTGAGTTCGGCCCCGCCGGTCAGCGCGCGGTCCGTGAAGATGCTGTGCGAGCCGCCCTGAAACACGGCGAGCGCCTTGGGCTGGCTGCCGATCGCCTCGAACACGGCAACGCGATCGGTGTACGAGGAGAAGTACCCCGGGACCTGAATGTCGTCGCCGGTCGCGGTCACATGCAGCGTGGGCAGTTGCAGCGGGCGCAGGATCGGCTCGAGCGCGCCTTCGCCGTAAAACGGCGGCGCCGAGATCAGGATGGCCGCGCGCAGCCGCTCATCGCGCAGCACGATCTCGCGGCCGTCCCGCTGCACCCGCGCGCCGCTGGCCAGCAGCGCGGTGTTGGCGCCGTACGAGTGGCCCGCTACAACAATGCGGCTGCGATCGATCGCGGTCGGCAGCGCCAGGTCCGGGCCGTTGGCCAGCAGCGTGTCGAGCGCGAATCGAAGGTCGGCCACGCGGTCGAGCGCTTCGCTGTCGCGCGCCGCCGCCTGCAGGCGTGCGGCGAGCGCCAGCGGGCTGCCGCCCCACAGCGCGCGATCGCTGCCGATGTGCTGGACATGCAGGCTGGCCATGCCATTGCGCGCGAAGTGGCTGCCCAGATAGCTGTAGCCGCGCCGCGAGCCGCCGAGCCCGTGCGAGAACAGCACCAGGGGCAGTCCTCCGGCGGGCGCATCGGCCGGCACGTACAGCCGCACCGGTACCGGGCGGCCGCGCGTCGGGTCGGTCCAGTCGAACTCGACGAACGCGAAACCGTCGCGCGCGATGCGCTGGCCGGGGGCGGGGCTGCGCCGCGCGTCGTCGATGGTCGGCGCTGGCGTGCTGGCCCGGCTGGCACAGCCGGCCAGCAATGCGCTGCCGGCGAGTCCGGCCAGCAGCAATCGGCGTCGTTGAAGTCGCAGGGTCATCGTTCAGGCCTCCGGTGTTGCGCGCGGCGGCGCGGCGCGCGCGCGACCGAACAGACGGCGAATCGCGTTAATGGCGTCGTCGACGAACGTGTAGACGACCGGCACCACCAGCAGCGACAGGAAGGTCGAGGTGATCAGGCCGCCGATCACCACAATGGCCATCGGCGAGCGGAAGCTCGGGTCGTTGTTGCCGCCGAGCCCGATCGCGATCGGCAGCATGCCCGCACCCATCGCGATCGTGGTCATGATGATCGGCCGCGCCCGCTTGCGGCAGGCATCCAGCACCGCGTCCCAGCGCGACAGCGGCGGCGCGCCATCCACGCCGTTGCGTGCCAGAATCACGTAGTCGATCAGCAGGATCGAATTTTTGGTGGCGATGCCCATCAGCATGATCAGGCCGATCATCGACGGCATCGACAGCGCGCTCTGGGTGATGAACAGCGCCAGGAACGCGCCTGGAATCGACAGCACCA
>CAZTUT010000182.1:0-5592 GCA_964616395.1 uncultured Burkholderiaceae bacterium | reverse complement strand
TGGGAGCGCGCCTTCGCGAGTTTCGGCCGGCTGGCCGATGAACTGCTGATTGTCGTCGGCGCGATGCTGCTCGGCGCCGTGGTCGGCGCCCTGCCGCCCGTGGTGGCGCTGGCTGAGGCCATGAGTCCGTCGGCATTGACCGGTGCGCCGCTGGTGGTGGCGATGGTCGTCATCCTGGTGGCGCTTGGCCAGGCTGGACTGCATCCGATGATCGGCGTCAGCATCTTCGTGCCCGTCTTTGCGTCGGGCGCTTTCGGCATCAGCCCGCCGCTTCTTGTCGCGGCGGCCGTGTTCGCGTGGGGACTGAGCGCCAGCGTGGCGATCTGGACACTGCCGGTTGCCGTGGCGGCAACGAGCTTCAATGTTCCGGTGGCACGTCTCTACAGCCGTGCCGCGATTCGATATCTGCTGCTGGTCGGGGCGATCGGCCTCGCGTATCTGGCAGTGGTCAACACGTGGCTGGCGGCGCGTGCCGCCGCCTGATCACAACACACGGGGAGGGCGCGATGAGCAAGGACGCAAGCACACAGACGGGCGGTCAGGCGGTGGTGGCGTCGTTGAAGGCGGAAGGGGTATCGCATGTGTTCGGCCTGATCGGCTCGGCCGGCATGGAGGTGTTCGATGCGCTGCATGCGGAGCCGGCGATCCGCTTCATCGGCGTGCGCGATGAGCGCACCGGCACCCACATGGCCGATGGTTATGCCCGCGCCAGCGGCCGCGCCGGCGTGATCCTCGCGGGCCAGAACGGCCCCGGTGCGACCAATCTCGTGACCGGTCTGGCGCAGGCGCAGGCGGCCTACTCGCCGGTGGTGGCGATTGCCGGGTCGCTGTCGTCAGCGCACCGGTACCGGGATGCGTTCCAGGAGGTCGACCAGACCGCGTTGTTCGCGCCGGTCACCAAGAAGACCTGGCTGGTGCCGCAGGCAGCACGGATCGGCGAGATGATGCGCGAAGCGTTTCGTGTGGCCACCACGCCGCGCTGCGGGCCGGTGGCGCTGAACATCGCGCGCGACCTGCTGGCAGCGCAGGTGGAGGTCGCCCCCGCGCTGCCGCCTGCCGGTCGGCAGGTGCACGGTGGTGGCGGCGGGGCGGCGGCGTTGATCGAGCAGGCGGCGCGTCTGCTGGCTGGCGCCCAGCGGCCGCTGATCCTCGCCGGTGGCGGCGTGAAGAACGGCCGCCATGCCGCCATCGCACTGGCGCTGGCCGAGCGCCTGGGCGCACCGGTGGCGCTGTCGCCCGGTCATGGTGATGCCGTGCCCTGCACGCACCCTCTATACGCCGGGCAGGTTGGTCCGCGCGGCAACGTGGTCGCATCGCGGCTGGCGCGCGAGGCCGACGTCATCCTCGCGCTCGGCACGCGTCTCGGCTTCAACACGACCTTCTACACCTACGATCATCTGAATCCGCAGGCGCGCATCATCCAGGTGGAGATCGAGCCGACCGCGATCGGACGGTTCTTTCCGGTGGACATTGGCATCTTCGGCGACGCCGGCGAAGTCGCCGCCGGGCTGCACGCTGCGCTCGCAGGGCATGCCGTTGGCGCGGCAGCGCGCAATTGGTCCGATGAATTCCAACGCGAGCGCCGCGCGATGCTCGAAGAGCGCGACCGCGCCGGTGTGGTCGCAGGCGATGCGTCGATCCAGCCGGGCCAGTTGTTCCGCGCACTGCGCGCGGTGGCGCCCGCTGATGCCGTGTACACGCTCGATGCCGGCACGCTGTGCCTGCAGGCCACCGACCAGCTCAACTATGTGCAGCCGCCGGCGCTGTTCTCACCGCTGGACTTCGGTCTCGTGGGCTTCTCTTATGCATGCGGGCTCGGCGCCAAGGTGGCGTTGCCGGAGCGGACCGTGATCAGCCTGATGGGCGACGGCGGCTTCGGCATGACGGCCAGCGAGATCGGCACAGCGGTTGCATGCGGCATCAACACCGTCTGCATCGTGATGAACAACGGCTGCTGGGGCGCGGAGAAGGCCTACCAGCGCGACTTTTTCGGCGGCCGCTATCTCGGTGCCGACGTGCCCAATCCGCCGTACGACAAGCTTGCCGAGCTCTGGGGCGCCGCTGGATTCCGGGTCGAGCGTGCCGCCGATCTGGAGCAGACCATCGCCGCGGCGATCGCCTGCGGGCGGCCTGCGATTGTTGATGTGATGGTCGATCCCGATGCGCTCTACAGCTTCCGACGCGATTCGTTCGCGCACCGCGCCGGCAAGTGAGCGCAATGCAGTTCGACTACATCATCGTCGGCGCAGGCTCGGCCGGCTGCGCGCTGGCGGCCCGGCTCAGCGAGGACCCGAGCCGCCGCGTGCTGCTGCTGGAGGCGGGCGGACCCGATCGCAATCCGTGGATCCATGTGCCGCTGGGCGTCGGCAAACTGCTGAACGATGCGCGTTATGTGTGGCGCTTCGAGACTGAGCCGCAGGCGGATCTTGCCGGACAGCGGATCTACTGGCCGCGCGGCAAGGTGCTGGGTGGTTCGAGCGCGATCAACGGCATGGCCTACGTGTGGGGCGATCCGGCGGAGTTCGATGCCTGGGCCGCGCGCGGCCTGACCGGCTGGTCGGCGGCCGATGTGCTGCCGGTGTTCGCGCGCATCGAGTCGTCGATGTCGGCGCATCCGCAGCGCGGCCGCGACGGCCCGATCCGCATCACCGACCGTGCGCTGCGTGACCGCGATCCGCTGTCCGACGGCTTTGTGTCGGCCTGCATCGAGGCGGGCATTGCGCCGACGCCGGACTACAACGCGGTCAGCTACGAGGGCGTTCGCTATCTCGAACAGACCGCCGGTGACGGCCGGCGCTGGAGCGCGGCGCGCGGTTACCTGCGGCCGGCTCGCCAGCGCCCGAACCTGACCGTAATGACCGATGCGATCGCGTGCCGCGTGCTGTTCGACGGGAACCGCGCCAGCGGCGTGGAGTTCGCGCGTGGCGGCACGCGTATCCAGGCTCGCGCAGCTGGCGAGGTGATCCTGTGCGCCGGTGCGATCCAGTCGCCGCAGTTGCTCGAACTGTCAGGTATCGGACGGCCCGAGGTACTGCAGCGGCTCGGCATTCCAGTGCGGCATGCCAGCGAGCACGTGGGCGAGCACATGCTCGATCACCTGCAGGTGCGCCGAACATTCCGGACCACGTTTCCGCACACGATCAATCAGGTGATGGCCAGCCGCTACTCACGCTGGATGACCGGTCTGCGTTACCTGCTGACGCGCAAGGGCCTGATGGCCAATACCTCGTCGACCGCCCATGCGATCACGCGCAGCCGCCCGACGCTCGATCGTCCCGACGTGATGGTGCGGATCTATCACATCAGCGGCAAGGATCGGTACTCGCGCTCGGCAGCCGGCGGCATCGATCCATTCTCCGGCTTTTCGATCGGGGGATTCCGTCTGCATCCGGCATCGACCGGCGATACCCACGCCTGCTCGACCGATCCGCGCGAGGCGCCGCAGATCAGGCCAAACTATTTCGCGGCCGAAGAGGATCGCCGTACAGCGATCGATCTGCTGCGGCTCGTCAGGCGCATCGCTGCGCAGCCGGCGCTTGCGCCGTTCATCGTCGAGGAAACGCGGCCGGGGGCGGACGCGGACGACGAAGAGCTTCTCGCCTACGCGCGCGAGACTGGCCAGACCGCATGGCACACGGTGGGTACCTGCCGGATGGGCTCGCCCGATGAAGGTGTGGTCGATGCGCGGCTGCGCGTCCACGGTGTGCACGGACTGCGCGTGGCCGATGCATCGGTGATGCCGACCATCGTCTCGTCCAACACCAATGCGCCCGCGATGATGATCGGCGAGCGGGCCGCGGAATTCCTGATCGCCGATAGCGCACGACCGGAGGGCCAATGACCACGACTGCACGTAAACGCCAACCCGCAGGGGTCAAGCGGGCCCCGAGCCCGCCCGCAACGCCGCTGACCGACGACTACATGCGCAGCGGCCAGTGGAATCCGCTGTGGGACCAACTTCGCGCGCTCGACCCGCAGTTCGTCGAGGCCTACCTGAACTTTCGCGAGACGCCGCAACGCAACGGCCCGCTGCCGCGCCATGTGAAGGAACTGATCCTCGTGGCAATCAATGCAGCCACCACGCACCTGTATGCCCCCGGGGTGAGGCGTCACATCGCCAATGCGCTGCGCGCGGGCGCGACCCGCGAGGAAGTGCTGGAGACGATCCAGATCACCACGGTGATGGGCATTCACTCCTGCAATCTCGCGATCCCGATCCTGTGCGAGGAGTGGGAGCGCTATGAGCGCGAAGTGAGTACCGCTGACCGTGTCGCGACGAGTCCGCGCAAGCGAGGCGCGGCACCCAAGCGCTAATCGGCAATCCGAGGGCGTCGCCGAGGCCGCGTGCTCGGCGGCTGGGCTGCGCTAGAGTGCGGTGAAATCCCGAGTCCGCCGCCTCTAGTGCTCCTCTCATGAACCTCCGCTTGCCCGTTCAATCGCAGTTGACGCGTCCGCTTGCCGCGCTCGTCCTGCTGTCGACGCTGGTGGGATGTGACGTCTTCAACCAGCCGTCCACGCCTTGTCCGGAGATTTCCGAGGCTGAGTTCGAGTCGGCGCTTCGCGCCGGCAGCACGCGTGGCGACATCGAGCGGTCGCCGAGCGGCGTCCTGAGTTCGACATTCGCTGGGGGCATGAAGACCTGCCGTTCAGCGCAGGGCGCGATCGGGGGCCAGGTCTGCCGTCGCAGTCGGGATCTTGTGGTCAAGTACAAGACGCCGGAACGTGGGGTCTACTACGTCAAGGTACCCGCTGATGCGTGGCACCGGTTCGAAGCACGCAATTCCTCTGGTGAGTGCAGGATTCTTCCCAAATGAGCGCGACGATGCCTTCTATCCCTTCCGCGCTACCAGTCCGTGTGTCGGTCCTGCGTCATGGCCGGATCGGCGATCTGACGAAGCGCTTTCGCAGCCTCGGCGTGACCGCCGCATCGAGGCGTGCCTGGACCGCGCTTGCGGCGTCTTGTCTGTTGTGTTCGGGTAGCCCAGCCATGGCCATCGAAGAACCCGCTTTCGAGCGCACGACCGTCGAGGGCGCCAACGAGGTTCGCCGCTACGCGCCGATGATCGTGGCAGAGACCTGGGTCGAGGGTGACCTGTCCGACGGATCGAACGACGGCTTTCGCGTCATTGCCCGCTACATCTTCGGCGCCAACCGTTCGCGCGCAGGCGAGGGCAGCGAACGCATCGCGATGACTGCACCCGTGACGATGGAGGCGCGCAGCGAGCGCATTGCGATGACTGCGCCGGTGACGATGGATCTGCCGGGTACGCGCTCTGGCGACGCTTCGGGCGGAGCCGGCGCACCGGTTGCCGCCGGCGACGGTCGCTGGCGCATGCACTTCGTGATGCCCTCGAAGTACACGATGGCGACGCTGCCCGAGCCGATCGATCCCCGTGTTCTGCTGCGCGAGGTACCGGCGCAGCAGTTCGCGGCGCGAACCTTCTCCGGCTTCGTGACCGACGCGCGCGTTGCATCGGAAACCGAGGCGCTGCGTACGTGGATGAGTGCACGCGGCCTGCAGGCAGCAGGTCCGGCGCAGCTTGCGCGCTACAACCCGCCATGGTCGATTCCGTTCCTGCGGCGCAACGAGAT
>CAZTUT010000181.1:0-5599 GCA_964616395.1 uncultured Burkholderiaceae bacterium | reverse complement strand
GCGCCCGGCCAGCCACACCAGCAGCAGCACCGGCACGCCCAGCAGCGCGGTGCCACAGAAGAAAGCCACGTAGCCATAGGCATCGACGAACGCGCCGGAGAAGCCGGCCACGAACTTCGGTAGCAGCAGCATGATCGAACTGAACAGCGCGTACTGGGTGGCCGAGTACGCCAGGCTGGTGAGGCTCGACAGGTAGGCGATGAAGGCAGCGCTGGCGATACCGGCCGACAGGTTGTCAGCCGAGATCACGACGATCAGCCAGGTCAGGTCGTGGCCGCGCAGCGCCAGCGCCGCAAACAGCAGGTTACTGGCGGCCGACAGCACCGCCCCCAGCATCAGCACCCGCATCACGCCAAAGCGAAGCGCCAGCGCACCGCCGACGAAGGCGCCAACCAGCGTCATGATCACGCCGTATAGCTTCGACACTGCAGCGACCTGATCTTTCGTGTAGCCCATGTCGACGTAGAACGGGTTGGCCATGATGCCCATCACCACGTCGGAGATCCGGTACACCGCGATCAGCGCCAGCAGCAGCGCGGCCTGCCACCGATAGCGCGCAACGAAGTCGGCGAACGGACCGATCACCGCACCGCGCAGCCAGGCGATCAGCCGGGCCAGTGGCGCAGGCAGGCCGCGCGTCCGCAGCCGCGCGGCCAGCGCGCTCTCGGCCTCGGCGTTCGCGGCGCGACTTGCACTGGCTGCAGGTTCTGGCGACAGCAGCACCGTGAGCATGCCCACCAGCATTGATGCGGCCATCGCCAGGTAGGCAACGCGCCAGCCGTCGGGCTGGTAGCTGGTCGCACCCTCGGTGGCGCGGGCGGCGATCCACAGCGCGCCGGCGCCGGCCCAGATCATCGCCAGCCGGTAGCCGGTCTGGTAGGTGGCCGCCAGCGCCGCCTGTCTGTCGGTGCTCGCCGACTCGATCCGGTACGCATCCAGCGCGATGTCCTGGGTCGCGGAGCCGAAGGCCACCAGCAGCGCGCACAGCACCAGCGTCTGCAGGTCGGTGCGGGGATCGGATAGCGCCATGCCCGCCAGGCCGACAACGATCGCGACCTGCGCCAGCAGCAGCCACGCGCGGCGCCGGCCGAGCCAGCGCGTGAGCAGCGGCAGCGGCAGCCGGTCGACCAGCGGTGCCCAGACCCATTTGAAGCCGTAGGCCAGCCCGATCCACGACAGGTAGCCGATGGTGGCGCGGGCGATGCCGGCCTCGCGCAGCCAGAACGACAGCGTGCCCAGCACCAGCAGCAGCGGCAGTCCTGCGGAAAACCCCAGCAGCAGCATGCGCAGCGTGGCCGGCTCGGTGTAAACGCCGACGATCTCGCGCCAGCCACGGCGCGGGCTTGCGGCATCCTGCGGGGGTTCTTGAGAGACCGGCCGGGCGTCCATATCTGTCGCAGCTTAGCGGCATCGCAGAGGGCGAGCGGCGAGGGCGGCTTCGATTTCAGCCGCCGTGAAGCGCGCAGGCGCAGGGAGCATCGGATGACGAAAGGCGTGATCGGGCGGGCGGCGGCGCTGGTAGTCGGGCTGGCGCTCGCGCTGGCCGCGCCGCTGGCGCTGGCTCAGGCGTCCGTGGCGGTCCAGCCGCCGGCCGAGGAGGCTGGCATCGGCGTGCGCAAGCCGCGCCTGCTTCTGGTGCCGGAGTCCAGCGTCAATGCGGCCTCGGCACAGCAGTACGCGCAGATGCTGCGGCAGGCGCAGTCTCGCGGCGCGCTCAATGGCAATCCGGCGCAGGTTCGCCGCGTGCGCGACATCGCGTCGCGCCTGGTGCCGCAGGGCCCGCGGTTCAATCCGGCCGCAACGCGCTGGCGCTGGGAGGTCAACGTGATCGACGCGCCGCAGATCAATGCGTTCTGCATGCCCGGCGGCAAGATCGTCGTGTTCTCCGGCCTGATCGATCGTCTGAAGCTCAACGACGATGAACTGGCCGCGGTGATCGGCCACGAGATCGCGCATGCGCTGCTCGAGCATGGCCGCGCGCGCATGAGCGAGCAGGTGCTCAAGGGTGTCGGCCTGAATCTCGCTGCCGCTTACTTTGGCCTCAGCGATGCCAGCGCGATGCTGCTCGGCCAGGCGGCCCAGGTCGCAATCACGCTGCCGTACTCGCGCAGCCACGAAACGGATGCCGATCTGGTTGGGCTGGAACTGTCGGCGCGCGCCGGTTTTGATCCGCGCGCGGCGGTCACCTTGTGGCGCAAGATGGCCGCCGCCAGCGCCGGCCAGCCGCCGCAGTTCCTGTCCACGCATCCGGGGCATGCGCAGCGCATCGGCGCGATCGAGCGGGCGCTGCCCACGGTGCTGCCGCTGTACGAACGCGCCGCACGCGGCCGCTGACCGTGCGCAGGGCCGCGCTCGACCCGCGATGCGTCTCCGGGCGCTACAGACGGCCGGTGTAGTCGATCAGCAGCGGCGCGTGGTCGGAGAAGCGCTGTTCCAGGTAGATGCTGGCGCGCCGCGCGCGCGCCGCCAGCCCGGGCGTGGCGATCTGGTAGTCGAGCCGCCACCCGACGTTCTTGTCCCAGCTCGCGCCGCGATTGCTCCACCACGTGTACTGCTCCGGCCGCGTGTCGATGCGGCGGAACACGTCGACCCAGCCGTGGTTGTCGAACAGGTTGGTCAGCCACGCGCGCTCGTGCGGCAGGAAGCCCGAGTTCTTCTGGTTGCTGCGCCAGTTGCGCAGGTCGATCTCCTTGTGGGCGATGTTCAGGTCGCCGCAGAACACGAACTCGCGGCCTTCGGCCGCGCAGCGCGCGCGCACCTGCGCCAGGTGCGGCAGGAAGGCGTCGAGGAAGCGGTCCTTCGAGGCCTGCCGGTGCGGGCCGGCCGCGCCCGAGGGAAAGTAGACCGAGACCACGGTCAGATTGGCAAACTCGGCCTCGACGTAGCGGCCTTCGTCGTCGAACTCGGCCACGCCAAAGCCGGTGCGCACCGCCCGCGGCTTGCGGCGGCTGTAGATCGCGGTGCCGGCGTAGCCCTTCTTCTGCGCGCAGTGGAAGAACCCATGAAGACCTTCTGGCGTGCGTAGCGGCGCCGGAATGTCGGTCTCGTGCGCCTTGACCTCCTGCAGACAGACGATGTCGGCAGACGTGCCGGCCAGCCAGTCGAGCAGCCCTTTGCTGCCGGCCGAGCGGATGCCGTTGACGTTCAGGGTGGCGATGCGGATCACGATGGAGCGTCCAAAAGTAAGTGATAGTCGTTAGGTCAAACGAGTGATTATTCACGCGTTCATCCCGCAGTCGCGGGATGCATAATCAACAAGTCCGGATTCGCTTCTTGTTGCGCCCCCAAACGGCACCAACATCCTCTCACGATGCAGTCGCTCCGCCATCAGTTCATCGAGTTCGCACTTGCCGCCGATGTGCTGCGCTTTGGTGAGTTCATGACCAAGGCGGGGCGGCGTTCGCCCTATTTCTTCAATGCCGGCCTGTTCAACCACGGCGCCACGCTGGGCAAACTGGCGCGCTTCTACGCGCAGACGCTGCTCGATGCGCGTGCCGAAGGACGCATTCAATTCGACATGCTGTTCGGGCCGGCCTATAAGGGCATCACGCTGGCGAGTGCGACCGCAGTGGCGCTGGCCGACCTGGGTGTGGACGTGCCGTTTGCGTTCAACCGCAAGGAAGCCAAGGATCACGGCGAGGGCGGGATCATCGTCGGCGCGCCGCTGCAGGGCCGTGTGGTCATCATTGATGACGTGATCACCGCGGGCACGTCGGTGCGCGAGTCGGTCAACCTGATCAAGCAGGCGGGTGCGGTGCCAGCCGGTGTGCTGATCGCACTCGACCGGATGGAGCGCGCCGGTCCTGACGATGCGCTGTCGGCGCACTCGGCAGTGCAGGAGGTCGAAAAGCTGTATGGGCTGCCGGTGATCGCCATCGCGTCGCTGGCGGACCTGATGAGTTTCATTGGCGGCGCCGCTCCGGCGGCGCGTGCGATTCAACCGTATCAGGGGGCGATGCTGTCGTATCGTGCCCGCTATGGTGCGGCCACCTGAAATGTCGACGATGCGTGCAGGAGGTCTCGTGAAGCCGGTGCTGATCGCCACGCTGCTCATGACGATCGCTCCCATCGCACACTCGCAGTTATACGTATGCACGGACGCGCGGGGTCGCACGCTGACCAGCGACCGTCCGCCGCCAGAGTGTGCGGATCGGCCAGTCCGCGAACTGCGCAGCGACGGTAGCGTGCGTCGGGTCATCGAGCCGCCGCTGACCGCCGAGCAGCGTGCCGCGCGCGAGGCTGAGGCGCGCCGTCAGGCCGAGGAGGCCGATCGGCAGCGCGCGCAGATGCGCCGCGACCTCGCACTGCTCGAAGCCTATGCGACGACCGACGAGATCGAGGAGGCGCGCAATCGCGCGCTGGGCACGCGCAGCCAGCTGATCGATCGCGCCAACAAGCGCATCGAGGAGCACAAGCGCGAGCGTGCCAAACTCGACAAGGAGGCCGAGTTCTACGTCGGCCGCGAGCTGCCCGATTCGCTCAGGCGCGCGCTCGAAAACAACAGCGCGCTGATGCGCAGCGAGCAGCGGATCGTCGACGACGTGCGTGGCGACATGGACCGCGTCAATGCCCGGTTCGATGCCGAGAACAAGCGCTGGCGCGAGTTGATCAGCGCTGGCGCCACGCCGGTGCAGCGCACGAACCGGCCCACGCCCGGCGCGGCGATCGCCGCGCCGCGTAAGTGACCGGGCCCTGCGGACCGCCTAGGCGGCCAGCTTGCGGCGCAGGATCTCGTTGACCTGCTGCGGATTGGCCTTTCCGCGCGTGGCCTTCATGCAGTGACCGACCAGCGCGTTGAACGCTTTTTCCTTGCCGGCGCGGAACTCGGCCACCGGGCCCGGATGGGCGGCCAGCACCTCGTCGATCAGCGCCTCGATCGCACCTGCATCGGAGATCTGCCGCAGGCCGCGCGCATCGATCACCGCGTCCGCGCTGTCGGCCTCGCGTGCCCACAGCGCGGCGAACACGTCCTTCGCGGTCTTGTTGTTGATGGTGCCGTCGAGCACGCGGTTGATCAGGCCGGCCAGTTGCGCCGGCGCCACCGGGGCCGCGTCGAGCGCGATGCCGGCGGCGTTGGCGGCTGCCGAGACTTCGCCCAGCATCCAATTGGCCACCGCCTTGCGGTCGGCGACGGTCGCGGCCACCGCTTCGTAGTAGGCGGCCAGCGGCTTCGATGAGGTGAGGACGCCGGCGTCATACGCGGACAGTCCGTGCTCGCGCTCGAAGCGGCTGCGCATCTGGTCGGGCAGCTCCGGCATGGCGGCGCGCACGCGCTCGATCCAGTCGGCGCCGATCGCCAGCGGCAGCAGGTCCGGGTCGGGGAAGTAGCGATAGTCCATCGCGTCTTCCTTGCTGCGCATGCTGCGGGTCTCGTCGCGGTCGGGGTCGTACAGGCGCGTCTCCTGCACCACGGTGCCGCCGTCCTCGATCAGCTCGATCTGCCGCCGCGCCTCGAACTCGATCGCCTGCTGCATGAAGCGGAAGCTGTTGAGGTTCTTGATCTCGCAGCGGGTGCCGAACTTCGGGTCGCCGACGCGCCGCACGCTGACGTTGGCGTCGCAGAGGAAGATGCCATACTGCATGTTGCCGTCGCAGATGC
>CAZTUT010000180.1:0-5622 GCA_964616395.1 uncultured Burkholderiaceae bacterium | reverse complement strand
TCGACCTGAAGCGCAACCGGATCGCGCTGACGCTTCGGCTGGATGACGAGGCTGGTCAGGTCCCCTCCGCGCGAACCGGCGCGCGACCCAACGCCGCAGCAGCGCCGCACAAGCGAGACGCCGCGCGCCCGGAAGCACGCGGCGACCGCACTGCAGGCAAGCCAGCGACGGCGATGGCCGCGGCCTTCTCGAAGCTGGCCCGGCCATCGTCGCGCTAGGTGCGTTCAGTCCTCGATCTCTGCCTCCTGCACCGACTGCAGCGAGTTGCCCTTGACCTTGACCAGCGTGCCGGACGCGTTGCCACTGGCAGCCGAGATCAAGGCAAAGAACTGGGCTCGGGTGACGCTGTTGCCGGACGCATCGCGGAAGGTCGAGGCGTTCGCGAGCGAGGCCTGCAGCGAGCCGAAGAAGGTCAGCGTGAAGGCGCTGTCGTTCTTCGCGGTCACGCGGGCCTGCACCAGCTCGCCGCTGCAGCTGCTCGGTTCCTTGACTTCCTCGGCCACCAGCACGCCACCATTGACCACCGCGCGCACCTCGGCGCAGTCGACGTTCGGCGTCAGTGCGCTGAGCGACGAAGAACTTGACCCGCGCGTTTCCAGTCGCGTCAGGTCATTGACCTGCACCACCTGACCCAGCACGGTCACGGTGCGGGCGCTCAGATTGACCCCCGTGACCAGGCCCTCGAGTAGCACGCGGGTGCTGCGGAACTCGATCTTGCTGGCGGTCAGCCCCCCCTGCGCGTTGACCACGCCCTCCGCTTCGACCTTCGCACCGTTGATCAGATCAGCCGCGGAACCGCCAACGAAGCGGGTCGAGGCGGTTGTCGTGATCGACCGTCCGTTCACCTGGAAAGTGCCGGGGTGGGCGGTGAAACCGGTCACGAACCCTTCCGCTTCGGCCTTTTCGCCCGCGCTGCCGCGGAAGCTGCTGTCCTCGAGATCCTCGATGTCGATCTGCGTCGCGGTGAACACCGTGCCCGACAGGCTGCCGCGCACCTCGACCAGCACGCCGTTGGCGAGCGATGCTTCGCTGGCGCCCGCAGGCAAAAAGGTCGCGCCGGCGTAGTTGACCGTGATGCCGGTGTTGAGCTGGAACGTGTCGGCCGTCGTGTTCAGCACGGCCACCGGACCGCGCAGCTCGTCGGCGCCAACCCCGGCCGCCACGGCCTCCACGCGCGCGGCACGCAGGTTGCCAGACGCATCGCGCAGGCCATGCACTTCGACGCGCATGCCCAAGGTGAGCGCCGCAAAGCCCGACACATTGGCGTAGACGGTCGCGCCATCGACGTACACGGTCAGGCCGCCCGCCACGAACGACTGCGGCGATGCGGTGGCGTTGAGCGATGAGATCGCAGCCCGTACTTCGTTCTCGACATCGACCCGCTCGGCGGTGCCATTAAGGTTGTCATCGCTGCGGCCACGCACCTTGACCACCATGCCGCTTGCCAGTTGAGCCGCGGTGCGACCGCGGTCGTCGGAGACGATCGCCGTCGTGTCATCGAAGCGCAGGCCATTGACGATCACGCTTCCCTTGGTCATCACGCCATTGGAGGTGACTGGTGCGGCCGGCACCGGCGGCGATCCGCCGGTGCCATCGGTGCCACCGCCGCAGCCGGCGACCGCACAGAGCGCCGCCAGCGCGAGGCCGGTGCGGACAGACAAGTTGGTATGACGGGTCATGCTAAGGCTCCTTTCGAGCGGAGGTTGCGCGCCCGCCGCGTCGGCCAGGCACGCGCGTGGACTCAGACGCCGGCGCGCTGGCCGGCGGTGTGATCTGTTCCTCGATGGCGAAGATGCCCAGGCCAGCCCGAACTCGGCCGCTGCCAGTCACCGCCGGGGTGGTGTCGCGGTCATGCTGTGACAGCCAGGCATCGAGGCGCTCGATCAACGCCTGCGCCTCCTGCGCTGCCAGGTGCCGAAACGCCTCGGCCGCCTCGGCGGGCAGGTTGTCGTACATGACCTTTCGCTGGAACCGGCTGGGCTGCAGACCTTGCAGGTTGTGGTCGACCGCGCCGATCAGGTACGACGCATCGGCGCCAAGGATTTCGAGCTTCGCGGTGTCGCTGGCGCGCGGAATGTAGGCGCGGTTGACGAGGCGCAGCGTGCCATCGCCCGCGCGCTCCGCCGCCCCAACGCGAAGCAGCTCGTCGAGTACGGCACGCGGCGGTACGTCGCCGCTGTAGCGGCGGACCAGTTGCGCGAATGAGGCGTCCTCGCCATCCGGTGGCAGCGCCGCCGGCTCGCCCTTGGCGTCGTGGAATGCCGCGTCACGCACCCAGCCAGCAACCACGCGCGCGGCGCGGTTCTCTGGCAATGCCTCCCCGTCGAGCAAGCCGGACGCCTCCATTAGCCGTTGAACTTCCTTGCGCGTCAGTCCGGTCAGCAGGGCAGCACGTGATAGTGATGGCTTACGCCCGGGGATCGCGAAGTCTGCCAGTGCTGCATCCACATAGGCGCGCTTGGCCAGTTCGACAAAGGCAGGCAGCGCCATGCCATGGCGCATCAGCAGCCGCGCAAGGGGCCGTAGCAGTCGCTGCGTCGCCTGCGACAAGGCGCCGGCATTGGGGGACGGGAGGGGATCCATATGGGAATATTCTCCCAAAATTTCCCGGGCCGCAAGTATTTGGGCAAATTTTCCCAATTAGTCGCACAAAAGCGACGATACCGCTGGCGCGCGCCGAACTGCGGGCGCGACCTGCGGAGTCGCGCAGCCCGGTCCCGAGACCGCGCGTCAGCCTGCGACCGGCCCGACGATGCGCTCGATGCGCGCCAACAGCGCGTCATCGAGCCGCGCCGCCACCTCGATCGCCTTCATGTTTTCGGCGATCTGCGCCACGCGCGAGGCGCCGGTGATCACGGTGCTCACGCGCGGATTCTTCAGGCACCAGGCCAGCGCCAGTTGCGCCAGCGTGCAGCCCAGCTCCCCCGCCAGCGGTGCGAGCTGGCCCACCACCGCGTTGCGCTGCGGGTCAGTCAGGCCGTCGCGCAGCGATGCGTAAGCCTGCACCGCGCCGCGCGAGCCGGCCGGCACGCCATCGCGGTACTTGCCGGTCAGCAGGCCCGAGGCCAACGGGCTCCACGTGGTCAGGCCCAGGCCGATCTCCTCGTACAGCGGCGCGTACTCCTGCTCGACGCGCCCGCGATGGAACAGGTTGTACTGCGGCTGCTCCATCACCGGCTTGCGCAGATGATGGCGCTCGGCCACCTGCCAGGCGGCGCGGATCTCGTCGGCGCTCCACTCGCTGGTGCCCCAGTACAGCGCCTTGCCGCGCTCGATCATGTCGTGCATCGCCCACACCGTCTCCTCGATCGGCGTGTCGGGATCGGGCCGGTGGCAGAACACCAGGTCCACGTAGTCGAGCTGCAGCCGCGCCAGCGAGCCGTCGATGGCACTGAGCAGGTATTTGCGGTTCAACGTGTTGGTGTCGTTCGGGTTGGTGCGCAGGCCCCAGTAGAACTTGGTCGACACCACATAGCGGATGCGCGGCCAGCCCAGCGCCTTGAGCGCGCGGCCCATGATCGCCTCGGACTCGCCCTTCGCGTAGACCTCGGCGTTGTCGAAGAAGTTGACGCCGGCGTCGAACGCGGCGGCCATCAGCTCACGCGCCGCGCCCTCGTCGACCTGGTTGCCGTAGGTGACCCAGGAGCCGAGCGACAGCTCCGACACCTTCAGCCCGCTTGCGCCGAGTCGGCGATAGTTCATCGTTGCGCTCCCTGCATCGAGATTCGAGGCGGCCGATTGTAGGAGCGCGCCTTGAAGCGAGTCTTGAAGCTAGTATCGGCGCCATGGATCGTGACGCAGCCCCTCGGGCCGATTTGGCCGACTTGGCCGACATGGCCGGCATGGCCAATCAGGCCGCTCAAGCCGACAAAGCCAACGCGACCGTCATCGCCGCCGATACCGAGCTGCTGCGGCCGCAGCCGCAGGCCACCGCGCGCTCGCTGCCGGCGCACTGCTATGTCGAACCGCGTTACGCGATGCTGGACCGCGAGCGCGTATTCGCGCGCGGCTGGCAGCTGGTCGGCCATGCGGCGCAGGTGGCCGCGCCGGGCAGCGCGCTAAGCACCGAGATCGCCGGCCTGCCGCTGCTCGTCGTGCGCGGCGACGATGGCACGCTGCGCGCGCTGCACAACGTCTGCCGGCACCGCGCCGGACCGCTGGCCTGCGAGCCGGCGCGCGCCGCTGGCCCGTCAGGGACAGGCGCTGCAGGCGCGGAGCTGGTCTGCCAGTACCACGGCTGGCGCTACGCGCTCGATGGCCGGCTGCGCGGCGCGCCCGAGATGGGGCGCGCGCAGGACTTCGACGTCGCCTCGGTGCAGCTGCCGCAGGCTCGCGTCGCGCAGTGGCAGGGTCTGCTGTTCGCCGCGCTCGACGCGCACGCCGGACCATTCGAGGCGCTGGTCGAGGGCATCGATGCACGCCTGGGCGCGGCCCACCCGCTGGCCACCTACCGGCACCGGCTGCATGCAAGCTACGAGATCGGCTGCGACTGGAAGGTCTATGTCGACAACTACCTTGAGGGCTATCACGTGCCGCGCGTGCATCCGGGCCTGAATGCCGCGCTCGATTACCGCAGCTACACCACCGAGCTGGCCGCGCTGCATTCGCTGCAGGCCAGCCCGCTCGACAGCAGCGACGCGCTCTATGGCCGCGGCGAGGCGCTGTACTGGTGGCTGTGGCCGTCGACGATGCTCAACTGCCTGCCCGGCCGGCTGCAGACCAACCGCGTGGTTCCACTCGGGCCGGGCCGCTGCCGGGTCGAGTTCGACTTCTTCTATGCACCGGGTGCGGAAGCGCGCGCCGAGGCCGACGCCGCCTTCAGCGACGAGGTGCAGCGCGAGGACATCGACATCTGCGAGGCGGTCCAGCGCGGACTGGCCAGCGGCTCCTATGCGCCGGGGCGGCTCAACCCGCTGCGCGAGACCGGCGTCTGGCATTTCCAGGAACTGTTGCGCGCGGCCTGGCGCTGAGCGCGCCGCGACCGCATCGCCCGATATGCTCTGACGACATGCGGCCACGATCCGCTCCACCCATCGGCCCGCCCGACACCCGCGACCGCTGCCGACTTCCCCGTGTCGACCTTCGATATCCCGACGACCCGCCGACGCCATAACAACCCGATGACCCTGCCCATCAGCTTCGACGATATCCGCGCCGCCGCCGAGCGCCTGCGCGGCGCCGCCCACCTGACCCCGGTGCTGACCTCGCGCACCGCCGACGAGCGCACCGGCGCGCGCCTGTTCTTCAAGTGCGAAAACCTGCAGCGGATGGGCGCGTTCAAGTTCCGCGGCGCCTACAACGCGCTGGCGCGCTTCACGCCCGAGCAGCGCCGCACCGGCGTGATCGCGTTCTCCAGCGGCAATCACGCGCAGGCGATCGCGCTGTCGGCGCGGCTATTCGGCATGCCGGCGGCGATCGTGATGCCGCAGGACGCGCCGCCCTCGAAGATCGAGGCCACGCGCGGCTACGGCGCCGAGGTGGTGCTGTACGACCGCTATCGCGACGACCGCGAGGCAATCGGCCGCCGCATCGCCGCCGAGCGCGGCATGACGCTGATCCCGCCGTACGACCATGCCGACGTGATGGCCGGCCAGGGCACGGCCGCGCTCGAGCTGATCGAGC
>CAZTUT010000179.1:0-5673 GCA_964616395.1 uncultured Burkholderiaceae bacterium | reverse complement strand
TAGTCCTCGGGGCGCAGTTCCTCGGGGTGGAAGTCGACCGTCTCCAGCACGTCGATGACCGTGGGCATCAGCTTCTTGGTCAGCGTGAAGGTGGAGTCATGCTTGGGGTCGCAGCCGATCTGCAGCACCCGCTTGCCGAGGCGCGAGAAGGCGACCGACAGGTTGGAACTGGTCGTGCTCTTGCCGATGCCGCCCTTGCCGTACACGGCGAACACCTTGGCGGTGCCGATCCGGACGTTGGGGTCGAGCTGCACCCGCCCGCTGCCCTCGCCGTCGGGACGTGCCGGCCGCTGGCGGATTGCCTCGCGAATACGGTCCAGGGGGATGCTGACGTCGTTCATGCGTTTGCTCCTGCACCCCCGGGGATGCCTTCGAGTCGGTCTTCCAGTTCTTCACCCGCGCGGCGCAGCGCATCCAGCGTCGCGTCGTCGGGCGTCCAGTACTTGCGTTCGTGCGCTTCGATCAGTCGGTGCGCAACCTTGACCGAGGCGGCCGGGTTCAGGCGCGCCAGCCGCTCGCGCATCTCGGGGTCGAGCACGAAGGTCTGGGTCAGCTGCTGATAGACCCAGGGCGCGACCTGGCCGGTGGTGGCCGACCAGCCCATCGTGTTGGTGACATGGCCCTCGATCTGGCGCACGCCCTCGTAGCCGTGCTTGAGCATGCCCTCGTACCACTTGGGATTGAGCATCCGCGTGCGGGTCTCGAGCGCCACCTGCTCGGACAGCGTGCGCACCGCGCCGCTGCCGGCGCCAGACTGGGTCTGGTCGCCGATGTAGACCGGCAGCTCGGTCGCAGCCGGATCGTTCCGGCCCGCGCCCGCCCCCGCGCGGCTGATGCCGCCCAGCGTGTCGAAGTAGTGATCGACGGTGGTGACGCCCAGTTCCACCGAGTCGAGGTTCTGGTAGGCGAGCTGCACGTCGGCCAGCACGCTCTGCAGCAGCTTGGCCTGCGCCAGCGGCTTGCCATTGCGGCCATAGGCGAAGCACTTGCGGCGCGTGTAGCACTCGGCCAGCTCGTCTTCGTCATCCCAGCGGCCGGAATCGATCAGGTGGTTGACGTTGGCGCCGTAGGTGCCATCGGCATTCGAGAACACGCGCAGCGCGGCAGTCTCCAGGTCGCAGCCGTGCGCCTGCTGGTAGGCCAGCGCGTGCTTGCGCACGAAGTTCATCTCCAGCGGTTCGTCGGCGGCCGCGGCGAGGAAGCTGGCTTCGGCCAGCAGCCGGGTCTGCAGCGGCAGCAGGTCGCGAAAGATTCCCGACAGCGTGGTCACCACGTCGATGCGCGGCCGGCCCAGTTCCTCCAGCGGCAGCAGCATCGCGCCGGCCAGGCGGCCGTAGCTGTCGAAGCGCGGCCGGGCACCGATCAGCGCCAGCGCCTGCGCGATCGGCGCGCCCTCGGTCTTCAGGTTGTCGGTGCCCCACAGCCCCAGCGCGATCGATTCGGGCAGCGGATGACCGTCCTGCTTGTGCCGCGCCAGCAGCCTCTCGGTCTGCAGCAGCCCGTCGCGCATCGCGTAGGCGCTGGGAATGCGGAACGGATCGAAGCCATGCAGATTACGGCCGGTCGGCAGGATCGCCGGCGTGCGCAGCACATCGCCCCCCGGCGCTGGCCGCACGTAGCGGCCGTCGAGCGCGTGCAGCAGCGCCGGAATCTCGTGGTCCTCGGCCAGCAGCTTGTCGGTGCTTGCCAGCTCGCGCAGCAGCGTCTGCAGCTGGTCGTCGGCGCGCGCAGCAGCCACGCTGGCGGCTTGCTCCGGTGTTGCGCCAGCGACCAGCGCCTCAACGGCTTCGCGCGCTGGGCGGGTACCGTGCGAGGCTTCGGCCACTGCCAGCAGCATGTCGACGCGCTCGGCGGCGCTGGGGGCAGCACCGACCACATGCAGGCCGTGCGGAATCAGCGTCTGCTCGAGCTCGAGCATCTGGCGTGCGACCTCGGCCACGCGCAGGTCGGCATCCACGCCCCACGCCGGTTCGGCGCGCGCCAGTTCGAGCGCGGCGGCCTGCGCCTGGATCAGCGGCACGATGCCGGCGCGCTCGTCATGCGCTTCGGGCGGCAGCGCGCGCCAGCGGTCGAGGCTCGACTTCAGATCCAGCAGGCCCTTGTACAGACCGGCCTGCGCGATCGGCGGCGTCAGGTAGCTGACCAGTGTGGCAGCGGCCCGTCGCTTGGCGATCGTGCCTTCCGACGGATTGTTGGCGGCATACAGGTACAGGTTGGGCAGCGCGCCAATCAGCCGGTCGGGCCAGCAGGCGCCCGACATGCCGGCCTGCTTGCCGGGCATGAACTCGAGGGCGCCGTGGGTACCGAAGTGCAGCACCGCGTGGGCGCCGAAGTCTTCGCGCAGCCAGCGATAGAACGCGGAGAAAGCGTGGGTCGGCGCGAAGCCCTTCTCGAACAGCAGCCGCATCGGGTCGCCTTCGTAGCCGAAGCCCGGCTGCACGCCGACGAACACGTTGCCAAAGTGCGCGCCCAGCACGTGGATGCTGGCGCCGTCGGCCTGGTGACGGCCCGGCGCCGGACCCCACTGTGCCTCGATTTCCTTCAGGTGCGGTTCGCGCCGTACATGGTCATCGACGGCAATCCGGTGCGCGACGTTGGCCATCTGGCCAAAGCGCTCGGCGTTGCCGTGGATGATTGCCTCGCGCAGCGCGTCTTCGCTCTCGGGGACCTCGACCGTGTAGCCGTGGTCGCGCAGTCCCCGCAGCGTATGCAGCAGCGATGCGAACACCGACAGATGAGCGGCGGTGCCGATGTTGCCGGCGTTGGGCGGGAAGTTGAAGATGACCAGCGCCAGCTTGCGCTCGGCCGGCGCCGACTGCCGCAGCCGAACGCTGCCAGCGACCCGGGCTGCCAGCATCCGTGCCCGCTCGACGCACACCTGCATGTCGCGCGCGCGCTCGGCGGCAAAGGTGCAGCGCTGCGCGCAGCCATTGCATTGCGCGACCTTGCCGTCGCTGGCGACGCGACCGCCGAACACCATCGGGTCGGTGGCGCCGTCGAGCTCCGGGATCGCCACCATCATCGTGCTTTCGACCGGCATCAGACCGCGTTCGCCGCCGGCCCACTGGTCAATGGTCTGGAACTCGACCGGATGCGCAGCGGTGTAGGGCACATCGAGCTGCGCCAGCAGTTCCTCGGCGGCGCGCGCGTCGTTGTAGGCCGGGCCGCCCACCAGCGAGAAGCCGGTCAGCGACACCAGCGCATCGATGCAGGTGCGGCCGTCGCGGCGGAAGAACTGCTCGATCGCTGGCCGCGAGTCGAGCCCGCTGGCAAAAGCGGGCACGACGTCGAGGCCCTGCGCCTCCAGCGACTCGATCACGCCGTCGTAGTGGGCGCTGTTACCGGCCAGCACGTAGGAGCGCAGCACGATCAGCCCGACCGTGCCGCGTGCACCGGACCGGCGCGGCAGCTTGCCGGCGTCGGCGCTGATGCGGCCCTTCATGCGCGGGTGATAGACGCCGACCTCCGGGTACTCGGCGGGCGCATCGGCTTTCAGCCGGCCGTGATACACGGCGCGCGGCCCGGCCGCATAGCGGTCGACCAGCATCCGCACCATGTTGACGACGTTGTCGTCGGAGCCGGCAAGCCAGTAGGACAGCGTGAGGAAGTACGCGCGCACGTCCTGCGCGGTGCCGGGGATGAAGCGCAGCAGCTTGGGGATCCGGCGCAGCATCTTCATCTGCTGGGCGCCGCTGGAGCCCTGCTTCTTGCTGTCGGAGCCGGTGTTGCCGCGCAGTTTCTTCAGCAGCGCCAGCGGTCCGCCGCTGCTCTTGCTCATGTCGAAGCGACCGACCCGGGTCAGCTTGACGACCTCGGAGGCCGACATGCAGCAGATCATCGCGTCGCAGTGATCGCGCCGGTCGCGCAGCGCCTGCAGCACGCCCTGCATGTGGTCTTCCATGAACATCATCGTCACGATGATGATGTCGCCGCTGGCGATATCGGCCTGGCAGCGGCTCAGCGCGTCCGCGTCATCGGCCCACTCGGCAGCGGCGTGCAGCGACAGGCGCAGGTTCGGCATCTCGCGCAGCAGCAGGTGCTGCGCGCGCTCGGTGGCGCTGGCCAGGTGGCTGTCCAGGGTGACGATCACCACCCGGACCACCGGCGCGGCAGCCTTGTCAGCGACCGAAGTGAGCCTTGGCTTCATACAGTGTCTCGACGCCGATCAGGTCGATGCCGCGTTCGGCGGCGTAGGTCTCGGTATTGCGTCGTGCCTTGCCGCGCACGAAGAACGGAATCTTTTTCAGCTCCTGCTCGCCCTCCGCCGACCAGCGCGGCGCACGCGCGGCAACGGCGGTGCCGCCGTTGCCAATGTCGGTCGCTGCGGCGGCCGCTTCGACAATCGGCGCCGGGATGGCTGCGTCGGGCGCGCTTTGCACGCCGATCGTTGCGCGCGCATCGGGCATCGGCGCGGCAGCGGGTGCAGCGGTCGCGCCGCCATGGCGCGGCAGATGCGAGGCGGCGGCGCCATCGTGGAACTCGAAGTCCTCGCGGAACATCTGCAGCAGGTGTTCTTCGAGCCCCATGACCAGCGGATGGACCCAGCTGTCGAACAGCACGTTGGCGCCCTCGAAGCCCATGACCGGGCTGTAGCGGGCGGGCACGTCCTGCACGTGGATCGGCGTGGAGATCACCGCGCAGGCGATGCCGAGCCGCTTGGCGATGTGCCGCTCCATCTGCGTGCCGAGCACCAGTTCGGGCGCGGCGGCCGCGATCGCGGCTTCCACTTCGAGGTAGTCGTCGCTGATCAGCGGCTCGATGCCGAGCGCGGTCGCGGCCTCGCGCACGTCGCGCGCGAACTCGCGGCTGAAGGTCCCCAGACCAACGACGGTGAAGCCCATCTCCTCGCGGGCGATGCGGGCGGCGGCCAGTGCATGCGTGGCGTCGCCGAAGATGAACACGCGCTTGCCGGTCAGGTAGGTCGAGTCGACCGAGCGCGCGTACCACTGCATCCGCGACTGCGAGGCGGCGAGGCTGGCCACGCCGGGCTGCTCGCGCGACAGCAGCGGCGCCGGATCGATGCCGGCCAGCGCGGCCACTTCGGCGATGAAATCGCGCGTGGCGCCGAGCCCCATCGGCACGATCTTCGTGCGTGGCTGGCCGAAGGTCTTCTCGAGCCACAGCGCGGTGGCGCGCGAGGTCTCCGGATACAGGTCGATGTTGAAGTCGGCCTGCGGCAGGCGGCGGATATCGTCGGCGCTCGCGCCCAGTGGCACCACGGCGTTGAGTTCGATGCCGAGCTGGCCGAGCAGCCGCGTGATCTCGACCACGTCGTCACGGCAGCGGAAGCCCAGCGACGTCGGGCCCAGCAGGTTGGCGCGTGGCGCGCGGCCGGCCTCGCGTGCCGGGCGCGCCGCACCGGGGGCGGGGGCCAGTGGCAGCAGCAGGCTGCGCACCAGCCGGTACAGGGTTTCGGAGGCGCCCCAGTTTTCCTTCTTGGTGTAGGCGGGCAGGTCCAGCGGCACCACCGGCACCGGCAGATCGAGGGTGGCCACCAGATGACCGGCCTGGTCCTGGATCAGCTCCGCCGTGCACGACTCGCCCACCAGCAGCAGTTCGGGGCGGAAGCGCTGATAGGCCGCCGCAGCGCAGTCCTTGACCAGCGCGGCGGTGTCGCCGCCCAGGTCGCGCGCCTGGAATGTCGTGTAGCTCACCGGCGGCCGCTTGTCCTGG
>CAZTUT010000178.1:0-5694 GCA_964616395.1 uncultured Burkholderiaceae bacterium | reverse complement strand
CAACGCCCTGCTGGCGGCAGCCCTGGAGCTGGTTGCCAGCCTGGTGATCGCTGGCCTCTTGGCTGAGGGCGAGACCACGGTCGACCGCATCTATCACCTCGACCGTGGCTACGACCGGATGGAAGCGCGGCTGCGCGCTCTCGGTGCGCGCATCGAGCGGCTCAAGTAGAGTGTCTGCGCCATGATCACGCTCGCCCTGTCCAAAGGACGCATCTACGACGAGACCGTGCCGCTGCTGGCGCGCGCCGGCATCGTGCCGGCCGAGGACCCCGAGACCTCGCGCAAGCTCGTGATCGGCACCTCCGATCCGCAGGTGCGCATCCTGATCGTGCGTGCCTCCGATGTGCCGACCTACGTCCAGTACGGCGCGGCCGATGCCGGCGTGGCCGGCAAGGACGTGCTGATGGAGCATGGTGGCGACGGCCTGTACGTGCCGGTGGATCTCGGTATCGGCCGCTGCCGGCTGTGCGTGGCCGCGCCGCGTGGCTTCGACTACGCCAGCGCGGTGCGGCGCGGCGCCCGGCTGCGCGTGGCCACCAAGTACGTGCAGGCGGCCAGCGACCACTTCGCGTCCAAGGGCGTGCATGTGGATCTGATCAAGCTGTACGGCTCGATGGAACTGGCGCCGCTGGTCGGCCTGGCCGACGCCATCGTCGATCTGGTGTCCTCGGGCAGCACGCTGAAGGCCAACGATCTGGTCGAGGTCGAGGAGATCGCGCCGATCTCGTCGCGGCTGATCGTCAACCAGGCGGCGCTGAAGACGCGGCGCGCGGCGTTGATGCCGCTGATCGAGCACCTCGAGGCGGCCGCGGCCGCGCAGGCGGGCCCGCGATGACCGCCGTGCGCATTCTCGATACCCGCGATCCGGGCTTCGAGGCCGACTTTGGTCCGCTGGTGGCGCTCGACAGCGCGGTCGACCGCGGCATCGAGGCGCGCGCCGACGCCATCGTCGACGACGTGCGGGCGCGCGGCGACGCCGCGCTGCTCGAATACACAAACCGCTTCGACCGGATGCAGGTGGCCACGGTCGCCGAACTGGAAATCCCGGCGGCGCAGATGCGGGCTGCGTTCGACGGCCTGCCGGCCGATCAGCGCGCCGCGCTGCAGGCCGCCGCCGAACGCGTGCGCGCGTTCCATCAGCGCCAGCACCAGCGCGTGATGGCCGGCGACTGGACCGATACCGAGCCCGACGGCACCGTGACCGGGCAGCGCATCACGCCGCTCGACCGGGTCGGCCTGTACGTGCCGGGCGGCAAGGCCGCGTATCCGTCGTCGGTGCTGATGAACGCGATCCCGGCGCACGTGGCCGGCGTGCCCGAACTGGTGATGGTGGTGCCCACGCCCGATGGCGAGCGCAACCCGCTGGTGCTGGCCGCCGCGCATCTGGCCGGTGTGTCGCGCGCGTTCGCGGTGGGTGGCGCGCAGGCGGTTGCCGCACTCGCCTACGGCACCGCCACCATCCCGGCGGTGGACAAGATCGTCGGGCCCGGCAACGCCTACGTGGCGGCCGCCAAGCGGCGCGTGTTCGGTACCGTGGGTATCGACATGATCGCCGGCCCGACCGAGATCTTCGTGATCAGCGACGGTCACGGCAACCCGGACTGGGTCGCGATGGACCTGTTCTCGCAGGCCGAGCACGACGAACTGGCGCAGGCGCTGCTGGTGTGCCCGGACCGCGCCTTCGTGCAGGCGGTGGCCGCGGCGATCGCGCGCCTGCTGCCGGCGCAGCCGCGGCGCGACATCATCGCCGCCTCGCTGGCCAACCGCGGCGCGCTGGTCGTCACGCGCGATCTCGATGAGGCGGTGGCGCTGTGCAACCGCATCGCGCCCGAGCACATGGAAATCCTGGCCGCCGATGCGGCCGCGCTGCTGCCGAAGATCCGCCATGCCGGCGCGATCTTCATTGGCCACTATTCGTCGGAGGCGCTGGGCGACTACTGCGCCGGGCCTAACCATGTGCTGCCAACGGTGCGCACCGCGCGATTCTCGTCGCCGCTGGGCGTGTACGACTTCGTCAAGCGCTCCAATGTCATCAACGTGTCGGCCGCCGGCGCGCAGACGCTCGGCCCGATCGCCTCGGTGCTGGCGCGCGGCGAGCAACTGGTCGCCCATGCGATGAGCGCCGAACTTCGGCTGAAGCAAGGCGAACGATGAACCTGTCGTCCGTGCCCCTTGCCCGCCCCGACCTGTCGCTGATCCGCGACGAAGTGCGCGCCAGCAGCGCGTATCACGTGGCGCCGGCCGCCGGCATGATCAAGCTCGACGCGATGGAAAATCCGTTCGGGTTGCCGCCTTCGCTTGCGACCGAACTGGGCACGCGCCTGTCGGCGGTCGCGTTGAACCGCTATCCGCCGTCGGAGCCCACCGAGTTCAAGCAGCGGCTGGCGGCGGCTGTCGGGCTGCCGGCCGGAAGTGCGCTGCTGCTGGGCAATGGCTCCGACGAGCTGATCCACCTGGTGATCCAGGCCTGCGCGCGGCCCGGCGCCACCGTGCTGTCGCCGTGGCCGAGCTTCGTCATGTACGACCTGAGCGCGCGCTTCGACGGATGCCGCTTCGTCGGCGTGCCGCTGGCGCCCGATTTCTCGCTCGACCGCGCGGCCATGCTGGCGGCCATCGCCGAGCACCAGCCGGCCGTGATCTTCATCGCCTGGCCCAATAACCCGACCAGCAACCTGTTCGATCGCGAAACCGTCGAGGCGGTGCTGGCGGCCGCGCCCGGCCTGGTCGTGCTCGACGAGGCCTACCTGCCATTCGCGCAGGACACCTGGCTGCCGGAACTGACGAGCCGCCCGAACCTGCTGGTGCTGCGCACGCTTTCCAAGCTGGGGCTGGCCGGCATCCGTCTCGGCTACCTGTGCGGCCACCCGGACTGGATCGGCGAGTTCGACAAGCTGCGTCCGCCGTACAACGTCAACGTGCTGACGCTGGCCGCCGCCGATTTCATGCTCGACCACCTCGACGTGCTCGACGCCCAGGCTGCGCTGCTGCGCGCCGAGCGCGCGCGCGTGCTGGCGGCGCTGCGCGCGCTGCCGGGCGTCACCGCCTTCGACAGCGCGGCCAACTTCATCCTGATGCGGGTGGCCGATCCCGACCGCGTATTCGATGGCCTGAAGGCGCGCGGCATACTGATCAAGAATCCGTCGCGCATGCATCCGCTGCTGGCTGGCTGCCTGCGCATCACCGTCGGCGCGCCGCAGGAGAACGACGCGCTGCTGGCGGCCCTGACCGAAAGCCTCCGAACATGACCGACCGCATCGCCGAAGTGACGCGCAACACCCGCGAGACGCAGATCCGCGTCGTGGTCAACCTTGATGGCAGCGGCCGCAGCGCGCTGTCCACCGGCATCGGCTTCTTCGACCACATGCTTGACCAGATTGCCCGCCACGGCGCGATCGACCTGACCGTGGAGGCGCGCGGCGACCTGCACATCGACGGCCACCACACGGTCGAGGACGTTGGCATCACGCTCGGGCAGGCGGTGGCGCAGGCGATCGGCGACAAGTCAGGCATCCGCCGCTACGGCCATGCCTACGTGCCGCTCGACGAAGCGCTGTCGCGCGTGGTGGTGGACTTCTCCGGCCGGCCCGGGCTGGTGATGAACGTGCCATTCGTGCGCGCGATGATCGGCGAATTCGATGTCGATCTGGCGCACGAGTTCTTCCAGGGCTTCGTCAATCACGCGCTGGTCACGCTGCACATCGACAACCTGCGCGGCAGCAATGCGCATCACCAGTGCGAGACCGTGTTCAAGGCGTTCGGCCGCGCGCTGCGCGCCGCCGCCGAGGTCGATCCGCGCGCCGCCGGCACGATTCCCTCGACCAAGGGTTCGCTTTGAGCGGCGGCCGTTCATTTGTCCGCTGAGCGCTGGATCATCCGATGATCGTCGTCGTCGACTACGGCATGGGCAACCTGCGCTCGGTGGCCAAGGCGCTCGAGCACGTGGCCCCGCGCGAGACCGTGCGCATCAGCGGCGCGCCGTCTGACATCGATTCGGCCGACCGCGTGGTGCTGCCGGGCCAGGGCGCGATGCCCGACTGCATGCAGCACCTGCGTGATGCGGGCCTGGAAGACGCGGTACGCCGCGCCGCCGCGTCGCGACCGCTGCTCGCGGTCTGCATCGGCGAGCAGATGCTGTTCGAGCAGTCGGAAGAGAGCCGCGAGCCGGGCCGGCTGACGCCGGGCCTCGGCCTGTTTCCGGGCGCGGTGCGCCGCTTTCGCGCCGAGCTGCTGCGCCAGACCAATGGCAGCGTGCTGAAGATTCCGCATATGGGCTGGAACCAGGTGCGCCAGGCCCAGCGCCACCCGCTGTGGGACGGCGTGGCTGACGACAGCTGGTTCTATTTCGTGCACAGCTACTACGTGGAACCCGCAGTGCCCTCGCTGACTGCCGGCACCGCCGATTACGGAACCCGCTTTACCTGTGTGGTTGCCGCGGATAATATTTTCGCGACGCAGTTTCATCCCGAGAAGAGCGCCGCCGCCGGCCTCAGGATCTACGAGAACTTCACCCGCTGGAATCCCTGACCTTGTCCGGATGCGGGATGCCTGCCGCGCATCCGTCCCTCCGGATACGGCCTGCTTTTTCTGCCAAGGCTCACAACGACATGCTTCTGATCCCTGCCATCGACCTGAAAGACGGGCAATGCGTGCGCCTGCGCCAGGGCGACATGGCCAGCGCCACCGTGTTTTCCGAAGATCCGGTGGCGATGGCGCGGCACTGGGTCGCGCTCGGCGCACGACGCCTGCATATCGTCGACCTCAATGGCGCGCGCTCCGGCAAGCCGGTCAACGAGCCGGTGATCCGGCGCATCGTGCAGGCGGTTGGTGACGACGTGCCAGTGCAGCTCGGCGGCGGCCTGCGCGATCTCGACCTGATCGAGCGCTACATCGACGACGGCGTGCGCTACGTGGTGATCGGTACCGCCGCGGTCAAGAACCCCGGTTTCCTGCAAGACGCGTGCAGCGCCTTTGGCGGTCATGTGGTCGTGGCGCTCGACGCCAAGGGTGGCAAGGTCGCCACCGACGGCTGGAGCAAGCTGACCGGCCACGACGTCGTCGACCTGGCGCGCAAGTTCGAGGACTACGGCGTCGACGCCATCCTGTACACCGACATCGGCCGCGACGGCATGCTGACCGGCGTCAACGTCGAGGCCACGGTCGAGCTGGCGCGCGCGGTCAAGATCCCGGTGCTGGCCAGCGGCGGCATCCGCGACCTGACCGATATCGACGCGCTGTGCGCGGTCGAGTCCGAGGGTGTCGAAGGCGCGATCCTCGGCCGCTCGCTGTACGAGGGCACACTCGACTTCAAGGCCGCGCAGGCGCGCGCCGACGAACTCAACGGCGCCGACTGACGCTTCCCCGGTCGTTGGCGCAGCCGCCAGCGGTTCGGGCGGTATCCTCGCCGTCATGCTCGCCAAACGCATCATCCCCTGCCTCGATGTGACCGCCGGCCGCGTGGTCAAGGGCGTCAACTTCGTCGAACTGCGCGACGCCGGTGATCCGGTCGAGATCGCGCGCCGCTACGACGGCGAGGGCGCTGACGAACTGACGTTCCTCGATATCACCGCCAGCTCCGATCAGCGCGACATGATCCTGCACGTGATCGAGGCGGTGGCCGAGCAGGTCTTCATCCCGCTGACCGTGGGCGGCGGCGTGCGCCAGGTCGACGATGTGCGGCGGCTGCTCAATGCTGGC
>CAZTUT010000177.1:0-5730 GCA_964616395.1 uncultured Burkholderiaceae bacterium | reverse complement strand
ACGCGCATGACTTCGCCCACGATCCGGTCGGCCAGCGCATCGCACAGCTTGTCCGGATGACCTGGCAAAACCCACTCCGCGACCACCGTGCCCCCGTGTTCCTTGTTCATCGTCATCTCCTTGCATGCAGTTGTATTGCCGGCCGTGTCGAGGAACCTGCCCTCTTGTCGGCATCCATAGCCCGGGTGCTCGTCAGTGGGAACGATCGAGCGGGGGAATGTTGGTTACGGGCCATCCCAGTTCGGCGCAGAAGCTTCCATCGCATCCATCCAGCAGACCCACGCGAACCAGCGGCCGCTGCTTGCGCAGTCGGCGTATGTCCTCGTCGGCGATGCGCTGGACCGCACCGTCGGTGATCACCACTGCCCGCTTCACGCCGGTGCGAATCATGTGCGTGGCTACACAGGCGATGTCCGTGCCGCCGGTAGACCGGAACCGTCCGGAGGCCAGATTGCTGCGGCTGACCGGGTGGACCTGGGTGGAAAAACCAAAGAGTGGCCAGCGCACCAGTGCTGCTGACTCCGTGAGGGCCTGCAGCAGCACGGGCAGCCAGGGCGCCATCGAGCCCGAGACGTCGAGGTAGACGGCGACCTGCCCGCATCGCTGCAGCGATGCCTGGAAGACCTGCCCCTGCCACAGCAACGGTGTAGCGCCGATGAGCCGGTGCACCTGCGCTCGCCGATCGTTGGCCTGCGGGATCGGAGTAAGCGCTGTGGTCTCGAGGGACTCCCGTTTCCACGGACCCGCCTCGATGCCGCTGGCCGCTTGCGCCAGCAGGTTGCGCAACGCACGTCGGGCCGCGACGTGCTTGCGCAGGTCGCTGTGCATCCAGACCGGCGCGCCGCCGTCATCTGTGCTGGCGCGCTTCTCGACCATTGGCCAGCGTGCCACGATCCGGCCCGCTTCCCGGAAGAGGTCTGGATCGGCTTGCAGCACATCGCCCAAGTCCGATTCCGTGTCGTGGTTACCAAGCAGGCGGTCTTCGCCGTCGAGCAGCGACAGGCGCATTCGATCCAGCAACGCGAAGAGTTCGGCCGTGGTTGCGCCGCTGTCGTCGTACAGGCGCCGGTGAACGTCGCCGAGTCGGCCTTCCGCGTAGCGCGGCTTGTCGGGCCATCCCGGCGGCGGACCCAGCAGGCTCCACGGTCCCTCTGCCGCGGCGCAGGCAGAGAAGAAAGAGGTGTACTGGACCTCGGGATGCAGCCGGCACAACTGGGCGTTGATGATGCAGTCGAAGGCCCAGTTCGCGGCGAGCGTGGTGCGGGGGTAAAGCCGCGTGTGTCCCAGCAGCACATGGTAGAGCTCGTGCATCACCAGCATCGAAAGATGCTCGTCCGTGCGGCAGCGCGTGGCGACGAAGCGAGGGTTGATGAGCATCGTCGAGCGCTCGCCGACCGTGACAGCCGCCGTTGGCACCTGGTCGGACACCTCGATCGAAAGCAACTGCAGCAGCTTGCCGAAGGCCGGATGTCGCAGCGGAACGCACTGCCGGATGCGATCGGCGAGGAGCCGTGCTTCGACCTCGCGGCCGAGATCGCTGCGATCGCAGCCCATGGCGTCAAGTTCGGCGAGGGTGTCGATGTCGTGGTTCATGGTCATCTCGTTCATTCGTCTGTTTCGCTTTCCGGTGTGTGCAATTGCGGTTCGACCTGGCCTGGGCGGATCGGCATCCAGATCTCCCACACCCCGGACGGCGTCGACCCGTCCCACAGGGTGAGCAGGTTGGCCAGCGTTGGTGCGGCATCCCGGACGAAGACCGTGCCGCGGATGCCTGCAATCACGCGCGCGGTAAGCAGCGGGCAGCGGACGGCAGATGGCGGTGGCGGCGGCATCGACCGGTCGATGCCGATCGCAGCGTCGATCGCCAGGTATTGGGCGAAGCCGATACGCGGCGCCCAGGTCGGCCAGGGCACTGACTGCAGTTGCTCGGCCAGTTCGGAAGCCAGATCAGCCTCGGACAGGCCAGCGACACGCGCCAGTTCCGACTTCGCAGCCGCCGCCTGCGTTGGTCGCGTACGCCCGTCGTGTGCGGTTCTTGCAACCGCCAGCAGGGCCCGCGCGAGTCCGAGCGGCGCGATGACCGTGCCGTCGCCATAGCCGATGTCGAGATAGGAACAAAGTGCTGTAGGCAGATCGACCCGCACGATGCACATTGCATTCGACAGCACGACGCCTCCGAGCGGCCCCACCGGCAAGCGCTTCCGAGCAGGACCCTCTCGATCGATGGCCGACCCGAGTTCAGGTGCGCCGGCATCCGACCGGACTGCTTTTGCCCCGGCCTCGCTGCCGTCGGCCTGGCGCGGCGTCAGGGCGAGGCGGGGCAGCATGACGCTTGAGCGCGGCGGGGCGCTCATGTTCGCTAGGACCTGCGATGCAACGTCAGGCAGCATGGTCATCGAGCGCTTGGAGTTGCATTCGCAACGTCTGCTGCTGGCGCGCAAGCGCGGTGGGCTCTGCCGCGTTCTCGTTGTGCTGATACAGAGCGACACCGAGATTGCCGAGCGCTACCTGGGTCGGATCGGATGAGTCAAGCGCGTCCAGGGCCTTGACCACGGTATTGAAGCGATCGATGCGGCTGCGGGGAACGTCGTGCTTCAGGTTCGACCTCTGCTCGAAGTGCACCTGGGCCATGAAGGGCTCGCCAAGCAGCTCCAGCGTCGGCGCATCGACGCAGTCCAGTTCGGTGAGGTCAGGCAGCAGTTCCTGGGTCAGGATCCACCGCGCCTGTACCGGCTGCGAGGCCATTGCATCCGACACCAGCAGCGACATGGTGTGCCTTGGCACGCTGCCTGGCTTGCGCTTGAGTGCCTTGAGCGCGATGCCGACCCGGCGCACCGGGTTCGCCTCGTCGAGGATCCGCGACAACTCCGCATCTTCTTGGCCCTGACCTGCCGCATCCGCCGCCTGACGATGGACCGAGGTGAGCACGCCGGCATCCACCGGCTTGCCTTCCGCGCGGTGGGGAAGGGAGTGCCGCAGCGCGATGAGCGCCGAGTCGGCGATGCGTGTGGTTGACTGTCCGGCCGCCGGTTCCTTGGCCTGAGTCTTAGTTCGAGGCCGATCACCGGGCTTTGCATCGCCGAGGATCAGCCGGGCGGCGTGCACCGAAGCGATGTTCGCCGCCAGCATCGCGGCGCGTCGCCCCGAAATCGGCAGCCCCGCCTGCCGCAGCGGCACCACGAGCGCGGCGGTGTAGGCAGTGATCCAGTCGCCATGCCTCGTCGCGCTCGCCTCGGCTTCCCGCCGGCAACGCTCCACCAGCGCTGACAACCTGAAGTCATCGGCCTGCCTTGCTCCACCGGTCAGTCCGCTGCGGATCACGTCTCGCCGCGCCTCGGGCGGCAGGTCCTCGAGCGCCGGCAGTGCCAGCACGAAGGCGAACCGGTCGGCCAGCGCGGGCTCGAGCGGCATCGAGCCCATGTAGACCGCTGTGTCGTCTGTCGCGTCGGCCGATGGCGGAGGGTTCATCGCCGACCACCGGTAGCGAAGCGTGGTCAACTCGATGCCCTGCACACGCCGTTCGTGGATGATCGAGAAGAACTTGTTCTGGACCTCAGGCCGGCAGCGGCTGATCTCGTCGATGAAGACGCTCTGCGCGTCCCACAGGGTTGCCGGTGTGCGCAGGTATCGCAGGCCATCCCCGTCCGGCACGGGAAAGCCGACCAGATCATCGAAGGAGATCAGGCTGGCGTTGTAGTGGCGATGCTCCAGCTCCAGGGCTGCTGCCAGACGCTCGAGCATCGCGCTCTTCGCGCTGCCATGCGGGCCGATGAGAAGCATGGGTGCTTCGGTGGCCAATGCGGCAAGGACAGCGCGGTCCAGATCCGACAGGCCATGAAGCCCCAGAGCGGTCAGCAGTCCCTGCCGAGGGCTGACACCTTCCGGCGCAGGCTTGAGTACGGCTTGACCTGCTGATTCGGTACCGACGGGCTTGGATGCCGCGGGCTGAGCGGCCTGCGGCGAAGTGCGCTTGCTCATGAAACTGCTCCCAACCGTCCACGCATGAGGCGAAGGCGGCGCAGGACGGAGCGGGGCGCAGCCGACGCTTTAGCAGTACTTGTGAATCGCCCCGCAAGTTGTCGCTTAACTCGGCGATGAAAACAAAACGGCCCTCGAGAACGAGGGCCGCGTGCCTGCTCATGTTGCGTCTCGTTGCTGCGCGACGCCTCATCCCCGATCTGGCGGGTACCACCTTGCCGCAGGACGGCAGGTTGGTGACAGGCAGGCGGCCTGTTCTCTTGATGACAAAGCAAATGCTACAGCGGTGTGGAACTCGATGCAATCCAGTCGGTGTCGCGCAGGCGCGCAATGCGCCATTCCAGGGATTCACGCTTGGGGTACAGACGCGGCTCGACCGGCAGCAGAAGCTCGCGGCCGTCGAGGTCGCAGAGTCCGCGGAAATCAGGGATCCGTCGGTCGAGCTGGCTGCTCACATGCCAGCGAAAGTCAGGCCCCGGCGCGATCAGGTTGCGATCCATCGCCCAGTGCATATCCGGAGACAAGGCCAGGCCATTGCGTGGATCGTCGTCCCCAGCTACGCCAAAAGGGTGAATGTGCGCCGCCTCAACCATGGCCTCGCCACTCGGCAGCAGGATCCGCACGCCGGTTGCGGCGCATCGGTAGTCGTAGGCTTGCGTGACAACACGTCGGAATGCCGGGCTTCTGACGTAGATTGGGGCCGCTGGCTCGGCGGCGAGCAGCGGTGGCGTGCCGGTCCGCAAGGCGCGCTCGTACCGGCTGACCTGCGAACTGCGCTCGACGACCGCCTCGAGGTCCTGCAGTCCGCGACCGAACCACTGTTGACCGATACGCGCAGTCAACTCATCGGCCATCGCAGGATCCTGCAGCAATGCATGCAGTTCGGGATCCAGCCAGACAAACGCAATGTTGGAGGTGATGTCCGCGTTGCTTCTCGCAGTGGTCATTGCGGCCAGCACCGGCTCGCGACCGGTGATTGGCTGCAAGTGCCAAAAGCTGGCCTCGCCGTCGCGAAGTGCGCCCTCCAGATGAAAGAATGGGAAGTACGGATTCGCGTGGTCCGACGGCGAACTGACGGCGTCGAAGAAACGGCGATAGCGCTCCAGCAGCGGTGGACCGTAAGTGATCCGGTTCTCCGGGAGACCACCGGCGCGCGCAAGATCGATCACCGCAAGCAGCATGCAGATCTTGTGGGGACTGGCCCGCCCGTGCCGGGTCGCCACCCGCAGTCGAGCGATCTTCTCGACATAGGTGTCAAGCGTATTGGCTTGCGGTGATGGTCCTGGCGTTGTCATGGCCAATAGCGTGCCTTGGCCGGCACGACCCAGCGAATGCCCCCGCGTGCGTCTTCGACATCGCCATGGCGGCGCGGTATCAGGTGCAAGTGGACGTGCGGGACGGTCTGCCCCGCAGCGGCGCCGTCGTTGATGCCGACCGTGTAGCCGTCCGGGGCGAACTCGTCCTGCAGTTCCGCTTGAGTCAGGCGCAGCCGGTCCAGCATCGCCTGTTGTTCCGCATCGCGCAGTTCGAAGAACGATCCAGCATGACGGCGCGGAATGATCAGCGTGTGGCCCGGCGCGACCGGGTATGCATCGCGCACGACCAGCGCCAGGTCATTGGATCGAACGATGCGCGTTGGCAGCAGCGAACAGAAGGGGCATTGGGTCGACGCCATGGTCCGACGATTTTGACATTGGTGGATCGCAAGGCATAGACGATTCCGGCTTTGCATCGGCAATAGGAGCACGCGGA
>CAZTUT010000176.1:0-5743 GCA_964616395.1 uncultured Burkholderiaceae bacterium | reverse complement strand
GCGTGTAGTCAGCGGAGGCGTTCATCGGGCGGGCATGGACAAGAGGATGCCTAGGTTACCCGTGAACGCGTGGGGTGGCGGGTGGAAAGAGTGCGTGAAGGCGGGAGGTTGAGGGGGTTGCGCGGTGAACTTGCCAGGTCGCAGCTGGCGCTGCGCTGCTGAGATGCTCGCTAGCTCGTAGGTGCTGCATGGCGGCAACTCCGTGCCCTAATATGGGTTGCCCATATCGAGCCTACGGCTCGGACCAGCGTGGGCGCGGGGGCTGCATCTGCGCTTTCCTGCGGTTCCCGATAACCAAGCCCACGATCACACTACAACTTGGGTTCAGGTGACGCAAAGGCAAGCAAGACAACTACAAAGTCATCGAGTCAACACATCGAAGCATTTCGAGTCTTTTTCCGCGAGGAAACATGCCTTGGTCCAGCGTCACGAAGGCTTCACGCACGGCAGCGTAGCGAGCCGGGTTGACCGCCTTGGCCAACAGCAGGCTGCGCATCGCGCGATGTTCAATCGGCAGCCCGACTGTGTAAGGCACAAGGTCCGCCAAGGGCGCTTTGTTGGCAAGCGCTTCGATCTGCGCCAAGTCTGAGAAATGTTGATAGAACGGCAGCGCACGTTCCTTAAAGGCGAATTCAATTTCGCGCGCGACCCGCGCAATGTCGTCCTTCATCGTTGCGGGCGCAATCTTCATCACCGGCGCTTCGAGACCGCGCTGGCGTGGGGGGTAACCGAGGGTAAGCGTTGGCGTTTGTCGCTGGTTGTCCACACCGTAAACAAAGCCGAGTGTGTTCCAAGGCACTTCGATGCGGTCGTGGCGAACGTCGATCGCCAAGCCCACTCCGAAGAAAGATCCCGATGAAGTGCCTTTGTTTATGACCACCAAGGCGTCTAGCCCATAGTCAGTGTCGCGAACAAAGTAGCCCCAGTCTTTACGCAATGCAAAACCTTCCGCTTCGATCACCGGCGTGATTTGTTTGCAAAGCGCTCGTTCAATGCGATCCAAATTTTTATCCTCCAGGCGGCTTAAGCACTGGGCCCGTGCGGACATCGACCTTGAACCGCGGGAAAACCGTACCACGCAGTAAGCCAATGTCACGACCTTGCAGCCCTGTAACCAATCCACCGTAGAACTCGAAGTTCGGGAAGTGCAGCGCCTGATTCAATGCTGCCGGCGGCGGCGCCCACCGCGCCGGCCAGCGCGCTGATGCCGGCGTTGACGCCGACCCCGAGGGCCTGGGCAATGGCGGGGGCTTAGGCGTCAAACACAGAGACTCGGAGCGCCGAACCGCGTGGCGGCAACTCCTACAGTCGTTTTCCGCTGCGTGCGGCGGTCAGAGACGAGCGACTAGTCGACGCCGATACATGCCGATGATTGCAGCCGGCGGACCAAAGGCGCCCACCGGCCCATGAGACAACGACGCATCGCGGCCTACAACGGACAACTCTGTTGCAGCTCGAAGTAACGAAGTGCGGTGCGGTTGATCGCGAACGAGCGCGTCTCCACCGCGCCGCTTGGCTGCATCAGCCCCACGTTGATCGCCACCGAGGCGTTGAGGCCGGTCTGCACGACTGCTGACATGTCCTTGGCCACCACAGGCACCGGCTGCGCCGGCGGTACGGCAAGGGTCGGCAACATGAACATGGGGCGCATCACGACTTCGCGTTGGCCGTTGGGCAGGATACGGAAAGCCATCGCGGGATTGGCGGGGTCGATCATGAATCCCGCAGGCACCGGCCCGAAGGCACGCAGCGGGTTGGTCGGATCGAGCGTGGCGCCGGCGGGCGGGAGCGCGACAAACAACGGCTGCCCATTGACCACAACGAGTCGATAACCTGCCGGCGGCACAGGTACAGGCCCTGGCAGGGAGGTGGTCTGCGTAAGCGTCGTCACAGCGGATGCAAATGCGCTATCGCCCGCAGCAAACAGCCGGAGCGTGGCGTAGTCGCCGGCGAAGGTCAGGCGCGCGCTGCCGTTGGTGGCATACGTGACGGCGATTGGAACGTGTACAGGCTTCGCAGACGAATAGTGGTTGACCAGTCGCTGATTACAGGAGGCCAACGGCGGCGCGGCGAGCGCGTCTAGCCGACCCAGTGTGGTCCACGGCGAAGCGGCGGCAATGGAAGGCAGCATCGCGGCCACTGCTGCGACGGCGACTGTATTGAAACGCATGATGTGTTCTCCCTGTGGAATCTGGATCGCGCTTCGCGCGGGAAACAAACAACAAGAAACAACAAGCTCGGCAAGTATCCCCATCTGGACTGCACAGTCCATACCGTTAGTGAATATTCACGGGCGAGCCACAAAGAAACCATAAAGAAACTTACGCGCGCGCTAGACGCGTTTCCTTGAAGGAAACATGCGTGCAAGACAGGGCCTTCGACCATCGCGTGCGTTGCGCTGGCACGATTGGGAATACAGCGTTGCTTGATGGTTACACCCGCCATAGGTACAAAGCGACTGACTCGTACCGTTTCCCGACGCGCCGATGAGCCCCCTGTTCTGCCGCCCCCGCCCGCTGACCCTGGCGCAGCAGGCGTTGTTCATCCGCCGCAGCATCGAAGTCAACCCGGCCAACGCGCTGGAGGCGCGCGTGGTGGCGCAGCCGGCGCCGGGGCGGCGCGGCGGGCCGCGGCGGCTGGTGCTGCAGGTGGGGCGGCGCTGGCCGGCGGGGCCGCTGCGGCTGAGCGTGCAGTTTCTCGACAGCCCGTCGGCGGCGCTGCGCAAGCGCATCCTGCTGCACATGAACGCGTGGGCCGAGCGCGCCGACGTGGCCTTCAGCGAGACGCGCGGCAGCGGACAGGTACGCATCGCGCGGCTCGATGCGCCGGCCGCGCTGGCCGGCTACTGGTCGTATGTGGGCACCGAGATCCTCGCCATCGAGGCTGACGCACCGACGATGAACCTGCAGGGCTTCACGATGCGCACGCCGGAGGCCGAGTTCACGCGCGTGGTGCGGCACGAGACCGGCCACACGCTCGGCTTCGAGCACGAGCACCTGCGCGCCGCGCTGGTGCGGCGGATCGATCGGCGCAAGGCGATTGCCTGGTTTGCGCGGCATCAGGGCTGGAGCGCGGCCGAGACCGTGAGGCAGGTGCTCACGCCGCTGCCGGCAGCACGGCTCGCGGGCACGCGCCAGACCGATCCGCTGTCGATCATGTGCTACCCGATTCCGGCCGAGATCACGCGCGACGGCCAGCCGATCGCCGGCGGTACCGACATCACCGCGCGCGACCACGCGTTCGCGGCCACGGCGTTCCCGCGCGCCGGCAAACAGCCGCAGCCCGTGGCGCGCGCCTCCCGCACGTTCGCAGCGGCACAGACCCCGACCACGGACGCACCCGCCGCCAGCAATCCGCCGCAGCCGTTCCACCTGATCGTGCTCGACGCCTTCGACGGTGCCCGCGGAACGCCGCGCGCGCGACCCGCGTTCGCACGGGTGCTGGCCAGCTATGCCGGCGCCCACGTCACCGCGCCGCTGCCGCTGCGCGCGGCCGCCGGACAGCCCACACGCGTCGGCGCGATCATCCGGCAGCACGAGCAGATCAAGCGCTACACGCAGTTGGCGCGCGGCACGCCGCCGTCGGACCACGCGCTGCGCGCCTTTGGCACCGACCTGTTCGAGGCGCTTTTCAGCGGCGACGTGCTGCGCCTGTACCTGCAGGCACGGGCGCGCGAGCGCGGGCGGGCACTCGATCTGGTGTTCACCTCGATGCTGCCGTGGATCGCCGAGAAGCCATGGGAGTTCGCATTCGATCCGCTGCGGCGCCGCTTCATCGCCACCGGTGACGTGAACTTCCTGCGCAACGTGCTGACCGCGGTACCAGCCGATCGCATCGCGCCGCGCGCGGGCGCACTGAATATCGTCGTGGCAATGGCGCAGCCGGCAGGCCTTGGCGCGCTGTCGGCGGCGCAGGAGGAGGCGCTGATCCAGCGCGGCATGGCGCCGCTGGTGGCGGCCGGTGCGGCGCGTATCGACGTGATCGCGCGCGCCACGCCGCAGCGGCTGGCGGCACGTCTCGATGCCGGTGGCTGCGACATCGTGCACTTCATCGGCCACGGCGAGTTCGATGACGCCAGCCAGCAGGGCGCACTGCTGTTCGAAGACGGCGCCGGCGGGCACACGCGCGTGGAGGGAAGAGCACTGCGCGCATTGCTGTGCGGACGCGGGGTGTCGCTGGTGTTCCTCAACGCCTGCCAGAGCGGTACCGGCAGCCGGGCCCGCTTCAATCAGGGCGTGGCGCAGTCGCTGGTTGCATACGGCCTGCCGGCAGCGGTAGCCAATCAGTACAGCGTGCTCGATGTATCTGCGCTGGCCTTCGCGCGCCGCTTCTATGCGCGGCTGGCGCAGGGTGACACGCTGGGCGATGCCGCCCGCGCAGCGCGGCGCACGCTGCGGCGCGCGCGCGCCGGCGAGCGCATCGACTGGGCGGTGCCGGTGGTCTATGCGCGCGATCCGGCGCTGCGGCTGTGTGCCGCGAAACCGGCTTCGGCCGAAGGAGATTCCCGATGAGCAAGACCGCGAGCCGCAAACGATCGACAGCTTCCGTCGACTCGGCCGCCGCCGGCCCGCTGACGCTGGACGAGGCGCGGGCGCTGGTAACGCGTGCGGCGGCCACCGAAGCACGCCGGGCGCCGGGGCGCGCTGCGCAGCCTGCGCGGCAGGCGCGGCCGTCGGATGCGGAGCGCAGCACGAAGCAGGCACAGGTCACGCCGGCCACTGTCGCCGCGCAGCGCGAGCGCCTGCTGCGCGCCAGCCGCGTCGAGCGGGCGCGCCGCCAGCGCGAGTACACGGCGGTGATGAAACTGCTCAAGCGGCGCGGCACGCGCGCGCCGGGGCGGCGCCGCGGGCGGCCCTTTGTGCCGCTGCAGGTGCTGGCCGAGGGCGACTCGTGGTTCGAGTATCCGGTGCCGCTGTTCGGCGGCGGCATCGTGCCGCGGCTGGAGGCGCGGCTCGGGGTGCCGATCCTCAACCTGGCCGCTGCCGGCGACGAGGTGCGCGACATGCTGGGCGTGGCGCAGCGGCAGCGGCTGATCGACTGCCTGCGCGCCGGTTGCCCCGCCGGCGGGCCATGGGACGCGCTGCTGTTCTCCGGCGGCGGCAACGACATCGTGGCCGATCCGATGGCGCTGTGGGTGCGCGACTACGACCCGCGCGTGCCACCGGCCACGCTGCTGCACCAGCCGCGCTTCGATGCCGCGCTGGCGCTGGTGCGCGCCGGCTACGAAGACCTGATCGCGCTGCGCGACGCGCTCAGCCCCGGCACGCATCTGGTGTTCCATGCGTACGACTACGCGCTGCCCGACGGCCGCGGCATTTGCCACTACGGCCCCTGGCTGAAGCCGGCCTTCGACCTGCGCGGCTTTCCAACACAGCAGGCGGCCTGGCCGGTGGTGATCGCGATGCTGCAGCAGTTCGCGGCCATGCTGGCGGCGCTGGCCACGTATCCGCGCATCAGCGTGATCAACGGCCAGGGCACGCTCAAACCGGTACCTGCCGCGTGGCACAACGAACTGCACCCGGCAAGCGCCGGCTATGACCGCTTTGCGGCGCTGTTCCAGCGCCAGCTCAGGTCGCTGTTTCCGGACCGGGTCGCGTAGCGGTGGGCAGGCGTTAGGATGTTCGCTGTTCGCACCACCCTGGATCCACCTTGCTCAGTTCCTCACCCTCGATTGCGGTCGTCGGCGCTGGCGCCGTCGGCTGCTTCCATGGCGCGCTGCTGGCGCGCGCCGGTCATCGGGTCA
>CAZTUT010000175.1:0-5756 GCA_964616395.1 uncultured Burkholderiaceae bacterium | reverse complement strand
CGCCGACGGCGTGCGAGCCGGCGCAGGCGGGGAAAGCGGCTCAGCGACCGGCGAGGGCGTCGGTGCCGACCGAGGCGCAGCGGTGGGCGCGATCGGCGGCGGCGCGGCGGATGATTCCAAGGACAACGGCGGCGGCGCAGCCGGCGCGCGGGCGATCTGTTCGGTCGGCGGCGACGCATCGAACTGCGCTGCCAGTTGCCACGCGACCGTGCCCACCAACAGGCTGGCGGCCAGCGCCAGCGGCAGACGCAGCCCGGACCGTGCGCCCGACGGCCGCACCACGGCGTCGCTGCCGACCGACTGCGGACGTGCATCGACCGCGCGCGCGGCGGCGGCCAGGATCGCGGCACGCGTTTCCACGCGCGGGGCTTCACCTTCCGGCACGACATCCCGGGCAGCGCGATACGCGGCCAGCACGTCTGCCGCCTGCCGTTCGACGGCACGCTCGTCGTGGCCCGTCAGGCTATCGGGTCCGGGATCGTCGGGCGTCGGCTCGGTCGGTGGAGTCATGTCGTTTCCCTCATCGCCATGCGGCCAGCGTGGTACGCAACCTCGCCAACGCGTAGCGCAAGCGGCTCTTGGCCGTTTCCATGCCAACACCGGTGAGCGTTCCGATCTCGGCCAGCGTCAGCTCGCCCTCGGCGTGCAGCAGGAACACCTCGCGCTGCACGGGCGGCAACTGCTCGATCGCGCGCAGGAACGCAGCGCCCTGCGCACGGCTCAGCGCCTGCACCTCCGGCTGCGCCGCAGGCTCGGCAGGCAGCCGTTCTCTCAAGGTCGCCTCGCCCTCCGGCGAGTCGGCATCGCCACCGCTGCCGTCGAGCGGCGCATCAAGACTCAGGTCCGGCCGTCGCGCACGCCAGTGGTCGATCAGCTTGCTGCGCGCGATGCCATACAGCCAGGTGGTGAAGCGGGCACGCGGCGCATAGCCGGCAGCATGGCGGGCAATCGCCAGCCAGACCTCCTGATGAAGCTCATCGGCGAATGCGTCTCCGTCGGCACCCAGCGACCGGCGCAGAAAACGGAACACCGGCAGTTCGTGCTTACGGTACAGCGCGTTGAAGGCGGCGGCATCGCCGCCAGCGTAGGCGAGCATCAGTGCGGCGTCCGGGTCGGCCACCGGTTCCGTGCGAAGTCCGGCCGTCAGCGGCGCTGCGGATGACGCAATCGGGCAGCCTTGCGCGGCGGCACCCACCGGCAACGGTGCGAGCTGATCCTGGTTGGCGCGCTCGTCATCCACGCGTCCGATTATCCGCAAAGCCGGCCGCCGCGTGGCGGCAACTGGCGGCGGCGAGGCGGGCTGCGCCGTCATCCGAAGCTCACCCCGTGTCCCTGGCTCAGGCTAGCGGCGCGGCGGGTCGGGTACGTAACCGAGGCTGCCCGGGAACGGAGTCGGCTCGGGCAGCGGGCGTTCGTGCACGGGCCGCGAGATCACGCCGAGGGCGATCAGATTGGCACGGCTGTCGTAGTGGATCGCGATCACCTGGTCCGGCTGCGGACGCGCACGCTCGAAGGCCGTATGCCTGACCACCGAGGTCTCGCTGCGGCCATGCCCCGTCCCCAGCCGCTCCTGCGGCAACGACGAATTTGCCGTCTGCGCCGAGGCCGCGTCGGCCGCGCTGCGCGGGACGGCCGCGGCGGGAGCAGACGCCACGCGCGATTCCGACGAATCGCTCGATCGCCGCTGCGACGGCGATTGCGATTGCGACAAAGGCACGAGCGCAGCCGGCTCGGGCGGTTGCGCCTCGCTGAACAGCGCCACGCCGATCACGCCGACATCATGCGGACGGCCGGTGCGCGCAGCGTACGAGTCGGACAGCGCGGTGAACTCGAACGCCGCGACCAGCGACGGGTTCTTGCGCCAGCCGCGCACCTCGTACTGCTGGAACGGGCGGAGCACGTAGCCGACCTGGTGCCACGCCGCCGTCTCGCCGGAGACGGCATTCACGCCGTCCACCGCGACCACCGCGAGCACGCGCGCGCTGGTGCGGTTGCGTACCGCCACCGCATAGCGGGCGCCGGGCGTGCCGGCGACATAGTGCCGCCCGCGATGGAAATAGATCGGCAGGCGCTGGCCGCTGTCGCGGTCGATGACCTCGATATCGGACAGCGGACCGCTGACGCGATGGGGATCGGGCGCGGTGTGGGCGTGCACCTGCGCGCAGCCAGCGGTCAGCGAGGCGAGCACGGCGATCAGCGCGCCGGCGCAAACGGTACGTCGCAGCATCGGGAATCTCCTGTGGACAGCAGTTCGGGCGGGCCGCGTCGATCGCGGCGGCCTTCTGCATTAAACGGAGAGGTCGACGGAACGGGGTTAAACCCGACCGGAGCTCGCAACGCGAAGTCCGAAGACGACAGCACCAGGCCGCCCCGGGCCTATCGGCACCGGCCCGCCGCCCCGCCCTCTATAAACTCCGCCCCGATGCGCTTCGAACACCTGGTCGAGATCAACGACCCGCTCAACCCGCTGCTGGTGCCGCTGTCGCGCGCGCAGCTCTGGCGCGGGCTGGTACGGCGCGCCGAGAACCCGCAGGAGTTCGTGCTGGGGCTGAACGGCGCGACGATCCATTCACGCTCGGCAGACGGCACCGCGACCGAACTGGCGCGCACGCTGGACTTCGGCAGCTTCCAGGTGCGCGACCGGGTGCGGCTGGCGCCGCTGTCGCACACCGAGAGCCGGACCGAGCCGTCGCCGCACTTTCCGTCGAGCCGGCTTCTGATCCGCATCGAGGAGCCGCAGCCAGAGTGTCTGTACCTGCGCTTCGTCTACGAGTCCGACGCGGTCGACGGCAGCGGTGATCTCGATCACACCACGGTGACGCTGCGCAATCAGGCCTACGAGAGCGCCGACCTGGACACGGTGGCGCGCATCCGCGCGCTGGCCGAGGCCGGCACGCTGGACTGAAACGCACCGATGGCGATGACCGGCGGCACACGATCGCTGCATGAGCGACTGCGCGGCTTCGAGATCCGCGCGACGGTCGAACAGCTGGCGCTGGCGGCCAGTCTGTACTGGCTGCTGCTGTGCAACCGGCCGCTGTTCGCGGCGGTGTTCGCAGGCCGCGATCTCGGCGCAGCCTCCAGCTGGCTGCTGGGCACCAGCGTGGCCGTGCTGCTGCTGGCGCTGCACGGGCTGATCCTGCTGCTGGTGCTGAACCGCTGGACCGCGCGGCCATTGCTGGCGCTGCTGTTCGTCATCACCGCATTCGCCACGTTCTACATCGAACGCTTCAACATCGTGCTCGACAGCGCGATGCTGCGCAACGTGCTGCAGACTCACCCGGCCGAGGCGCGCGAGCTGCTGTCGCCGGCGCTGCTCGGGCACGTGCTGTGGCAGGCGGGCATTCCGCTGCTGCTGCTATGGCGGGTGCGGGTCATCGGTCTGCCGCCGCTGCGCGCCGGTCTGAGGCGGCTGGCTGCGCTGGCCATTGCGCTGGTGGCCGCGGTCGCCGCCGTGCTGGTCTCGTTCCAGCCGCTTTCTTCGTTGATGCGCAACCAGCATGCGGTGCGCTTCATGGCCACACCGGCCAACGTGTTCTGGGCCACCAGCGTGGCACTGGCCGCGCAGACGCGCGAGGCGGCCAAGCCACGCCAGCCGATCGGGCTGGACGCGGCGCCCGGACCGTCGTGGGCGCAGGCCGCGCGCCCGCGCCTGCTCGTGTTCGTGGTTGGCGAGACAGCACGCACCGCCAACTGGGGCCTGAGCGGCTACGCGCGCCAGACCACGCCACAGCTCGCCGAGCGCAACGTCATCAACTTCCGCGATGTGTCGGCCTGCGGCACCAACACCGAGGTCTCGGTACCCTGCATGTTCGCGCCGGTCGGCCGGCGCGACTACGACGAGACGCGCATCCGCAGCAGCGAGTCGCTGCTGCATGTGCTGGCGCGCGCCGGCGCCGGCGTGCTGTGGCTGGACAACCAGGCAGGCTGCAAGGGCGTGTGCGAAGGGCTGCCCACGCGCGCGGCGCGCGATGGCGCGCCGGCGACGCTATGCCGCGACGGCCATTGTCTCGACGAGGCGCTGCTGGCCGGCCTCGATGCGTACCTGGACCAGGCCAAGGGAACCCAGGTGCTGGTGCTGCACATGCTGGGCAATCACGGGCCGTCGTACTTCCGCCGCTATCCGCCGGCGTTCGAGCGCTTCACGCCGACCTGCCAACTCGATGACCTGGCGCGCTGCGCGCTGCCGGAGATCGCCAACGCCTACGACAACGCATTGCTCTACACCGATCATGTGCTGGCGCGCGTGATCGACGCGCTGGTCAGCCGAGCTGCGAAGCTCGACAGCGCGCTGCTGTATGTGTCGGACCACGGCGAGTCGCTCGGCGAAAAGGGCCTGTTCCTGCACGGCATGCCGTACCGGCTGGCGCCGGACGAGCAGTTGAAGGTGCCGATGGTGCTGTGGCAGACCGCTGGCTTCGCGCAGCGCGCCGGTGTGGACGAGGCCTGCCTGCGTCAGCGCGCCGCGCAGCCGGCCAGCCACGACCACCTGTTCCACACAGTGCTGGGGCTGCTCGACGTGCGCACCGCGCTGTACGAACGCGCGTGGGACCTCGCGGCGTCGTGCCGAGGCGCAACACCCGGCCCCTGAGTACGCCGTCCGGAACGCGGCGGGCGCGAAGCGCGTGGCCGACCCGCTACAGGCAGACCGATCCCTCGAACAGGCGGCGCGCGGTGCGATAGAACGCGCCGCGCCGGGCCACCCAGCCGTCGGCGCCGCGCTCGACCTCGGCATCCACGGCCAGCACGCCGGAAGGCATGCCCAGCCGCAGCGGCACATCGGTACAACGCGGTGCGCAGGCCGCATGCGCCAGCGTGCCGTCGATCTGCGCGGCCACCGCGATGCAGACCGAGGCGGTGAGCGGCAGCGCGCGATGCGGCTGGTTGCTGGAGATCATGCGCACCGCCAGATCGCAGTCGGCCGCGCGCATCGATTCGCCGGCCAGCGTGCGCCACGGCGCGGGTGGAGCCACCAGTCCGATCGACGGCGAGGTGATGCGCGCACGCGCGGCTGCCGCATCGGCGGTCACGCCCATCGCCACCGATGCGTGCTCGCGGATCGCCAGCAGCCGGGCCATCAGCGCCGCGTCGGCCTCGATCGCGGCCGGCAACTCGGTGCCGCTCAGGCCGAGATCGGCGGCGCGCAGGAACACGCAGGCGTTGGCGGCATCCACGCAGCTGGCCTCGATGCGGCCAACGCCGGGTACATCGAACACGTCGACCGTGCGGCCCGTGGGCAGCAGCCGGCCGGTGATGGCACCGCCGGGCGCGAGGAAGTCGAGACGGATCGGGCTGCCGGTGCCGGCCACGCCGGGGATCGCGAGGTCGCCCTCCTCGATGCTGCGGCCGTCGCGCACGCGAAACGTGGCAGCGATGATCTTGCCGGTGTTGGTGTTGTGGATGCGCACCGTGACCTCGCCGCGGGCATCGGGTGGCGGCGCGGCCAGTCCCTCGTCGTACGCGAACGGGCCGACTGCCGAGCTCATGTTGCCGCAGTTGCCGCCGTAGTCGACGCGCGGGGCGTCGATCATCACCTGCGCGAACGTGTAGTCGACGTCGGCGTCGGCGCGCGACGGGGGGCCGACCACGCACACCTTGCTGACCGACGACAGGCCGCCGCCCATGCCGTTGAGCTGGCGGCCGTTCGGATCGGGGCTGCCCATCGCCGCCAGCAACAGCGCATCCCAGTCCTCGCGGCGCGCCGGCAGGTCAGCGCGGCGGAACATCAGGGCCTTGCTGGTGCCGCCGCGCATGAA
>CAZTUT010000174.1:0-5815 GCA_964616395.1 uncultured Burkholderiaceae bacterium | reverse complement strand
TCCGCCGCGCTGACGCGCCCGCCGCGAATGTCAGCATGCGTCAGTCGCACCACCTCGACCTCGGCCGTGCCCGCAGCCGCATAACCGAGCCTCACGGCGGCCGCGTACGACAGGTCGATCACGCGATCCGGCTTGAACGGCCCGCGGTCGTTGACGCGCACGATCACGGTCGCACCGCTGCGCAGATGACGAACCCGCACGTAGCTGGGAATCGGCAGCGTGGGATGCGCAGCGGTCATCGCGAACATGTCGTAGATCTCGCCGCTGGAGGTGCGGTTGCCGTGGAACTGGCGCCCGTACCACGAGGCCAGCCCGCGCTGACGGAACGGCTTGTCCTCCGTCATCGGCGTGTACGAGCGACCGAGTGCCGTGTAGGGCCGGTTTGCGAAGCGATGGAACGGTTCGACCCGCGGCACCGCGTCGGGCGTGCGCAGGATGTCGGCCGGCACGCGGTCGGGCGGGCCGTCGTTCTGATAGAAGCCGCCGGGACGCGTCTTCGTGGACGAGCAGGCGGCCAGCACTGCAGCCATCGCGCAAGCCAGCAGGCCGCGCTGGATCGACACTGCGACGGCGCTCCGCATCGCCCCACCTAGCCCGCGCAGGATGCACGCATCATGTGGGCACCAGCTTGCGGTTGCGCTGGATGCTCATCAGGATGCCGCAGGCCATGCCGAGCGTGACCAGTGCCGTGCCGCCATAGCTGATGAAGGGCAAGGGCACGCCCACCACCGGCAGGATGCCGCTGACCATGCCCATGTTGACGAACGCATACGTGAAAATGATCAGCGCGATCGCGCCCGCCATCAGGCGGCCGAACACCGTGGCCGCGCCCAGTGCAATGGTCAGCGCGCGCAGCACCAGTGCAAAGAACAGGATCAGTAGCACCAGATTGCCGACCAGCCCGAATTCCTCGGAGAAGACCGCGAAGATGAAATCGCTGGTGCGCTCCGGGATGAACTCCAGATGCGTCTGCGTGCCCTGCATCCAGCCCTTGCCGAACAGGCCGCCAGAGCCGATGGCGATCATCGCCTGCAGCGTGTGGAAGCCCTTGCCCAGCGGGTCGGTCGTCGGATCGATCAGCGTCAGCACGCGCTGCCGCTGATAGTCGTGCATCAGCGTCCAGGCCACCGGCAGAAAGGCAATGCCGGCCACGCCCAGCGCGATCAGCCATTTCCACGGCAGGCCGGCGAAGAAGATCACGAAGGCGCCAGCCGCCAGCACCAGCAGCGCAGTCCCCAGGTCGGGCTGGTGCAGGATCAGCGCCACCGGGACGCTGACCAGCACCGCCGCGACCAGGAAGTCGACCGTGCGGATCTGCGACTCGCGCCGATGGAAGTACCAGGCCAGCATCATCGGCAGCGCCAGCCGCATGATCTCCGACGGCTGAATCGTGATCACGCCCAGGTTGAGCCAGCGGGTGGCACCCTTGACCGTAGTGCCTGCAAGCTCGACGCCGATCAGCAGCACCACCCCGGCCAGATAGGCAGGCAGCGCGAACTTCATCAACAGCGACGGCGGAATGCTGGCGAACACGAACATCACGAACGCTGCGATCGCCAGATTGCGCATCTGGCCGGTGAAGCGCCACGGAAAGTCCGCGCCCGCGGAGTACAGCGTCAGCGCGCCCACGATGGCCAGCGCCGAGACGATCGCCATCAGCGCCGGGTCGAGCACGGCGAGGCGCTCACGCAGGAAGATGCTGGCGCGCGACTGGACGGCGGGGTTCATGGTCATGGGCGGCGGGCGAGGTCAGCTCACCGCGTGGCGGCGGCAGCCGGCGCGCCACCTGCCTGCGCGACCACGGGCGGACGACCCGCCGGGCGCGGCGTCGGTGCCTCGTCGCTGTCATCAAGGTCGGCCGGCGCCTCGGGCAGCTTGCCCAGCAGGTAGTAGTCAAACGCCTGGCGTGCGATCGGCGCGGCAGCGCGCGATCCGAAGCCGCCGTTTTCCACCAGCAACGCCAGCGCGATCCTCGGCGCCTCGGCCGGTGCGAACGCGACAAACAGCGAGTGATCGCGATGGCGTTCGTTGATCCGGCTTTCGTCGTACTTCTCGTTCTGCTTGATCGTGATCACCTGCGCGGTGCCGGTCTTGCCCGCCACCTTGTAGGGAACGCCCAGAAACGGCACACGCCCGGTGCCGCTGATGTTGACGTCGACCATTGCGTCGATCACTGCCTGCAGATTCGCGTCCTTCAGCGGAATCCGGTAGCTCTCCGTCGGCACGGTGAGCCGCTTTTCGCCGGTGCGCGCATCCTCGATCTGCTTGACGAGGTGCGGCTTCATCACCACGCCGCGATTGGCGAGGTTGGCGGTCGCATGCGCCAGTTGCAGCAGCGTGAAACTGTTGTAGCCCTGGCCGATGCCGATCGAGATGGTCTCGCCCGGGTACCACTTCTGCTTCAGGCGCCGCTTCTTCCACTCGGTCGAGGGCAGGATGCCGATCTGCTCGCCGTCCATGTCGATGCCGGTGATCTGGCCGAAACCCCAAGGCTTCATGAAGTCGTGAATCGCATCGACGCCCATGTCGTCGGCGAGCTTGTAGTAGTAAACGTCGCTCGACTTGACGATCGACGTATGCAGGTTGACCACCCCCAGCGGCACCTTGTTGGAGTCGCGGAACTTGTGGTTGCCGAACATGAAGACGCCGGTATCGAGAATGGTCTGCTCGGGCCGGCGCTTGCCGGTCTCCAGGGCAGCAAGCGCCAGGAACGGCTTGTAGGTCGAGCCAATCGGATAGGTGCCGCGCAGCGCGCGGTTCAGCAGCGGCTTGTCGGGATGGTTGTTCAGTTCTTCCCAGCTGCGCGGATCGATGCCATCGACGAACAGATTGGGATCGAAGGTCGGCTTGGAGACGAATGCGAGGATGTCGCCGGTGGACGGTTCGATTGCGATCAGCGCGCCGCGCCGGTTGCCGAACGCCCGCTCGACCACCTCCTGCAGCTTGATGTCGACCGACAGGATCAGGTTGTTGCCCGCCACCGACGGCGTGCGGCTGAGCGTGCGCACCGCGCGGCCGCCGGCGGTGATCTCGACCTCGTCCACGCCGGTGGTGCCGTGCAACTGCCGCTCGTAGCTCTGTTCGAGCCCGATCTTGCCGATGTACTCGGTGCCGATGTAGTCGTCGGCGTCCTCCCAGCGCGCGATGCGCTCCTTGTCGGCCTGCGACACGCGGCCGATGTAGCCGACCAGATGGGCTCCGACCTCGCCCAGCGGATAGTCGCGGAACAGCCTGGCCTTCAGCTCTACGCCAGAGAAGCGGTAGCGGTGGGCAGCGAAGCGCGCCACCTCCTCGTCAGTCAATCGAGTACGGATCGGGATCGAGTCGGAGCCCTTCAGCTCCTCCTGCAGCTTCTTGAACCGGCGCCGGTCGCGCGGCGCGATCTCCACCACGGTGGCCAGTTCGTCGATCAGTGCGTTGACGTTGGCCACTTCGCGCGGATTGATCTCCAGCGTGTAGCCCGAGTAGTTGCGCGCAATCACCACGCCATTGCGATCCCGGATGATGCCGCGGTTGGCAGTGACCGGCACCACGGCAATGCGGTTCTGCTCGGCACGCGCGTGATAGTCGGCATGCTTGACCACCTGCAGCCAGACGAAGCGCGCCAGCAGCAGGCTGAAGCAGGTCAGCACGAACAGCCCGGCAACGATGGCACGGGTACGGAATTGCAGCAGCTCGGTTTCGGTGTTGCGGATCGCCTTGCTGCGCGGACCGAACCACAGCGTGCTGGCCGAGCGGCGGCGCCGACGGCGACGCAGCCACGCGATCACGCCAACCCCCGGCGGTGCGGCGCGGGCGCAGCGTCAGCGGCGTTTCGTTCAGGACTCGACATACACGAATTGTAGAAGGCCGCCGGCGCGGCGGCGATCACAGCGGCCGCGTTTCATCGCGGTCGACCGGACGGCGCTGCGGTGCCAGCAGCAGCCAGCCCACCAGCGGCCAGATCAGAGCGCCGATCAGACTTTCGAGGAAGTACGACCAGCCGGGAAAGGCGCTGCCGACCCAAAGGCGAAGCAGCAGCAACGCCAGTTGCGCCACCAGCAGCAGCGGAGCCACGAACATCATCTGCAGGCCCACCGGGAACCAGAGGATGCGCCGGTGCAACGTGATGGCACCGTACGACAACAGCGTGTAGGCCAGCGCATGCTCGCCGAACAGCGCGGCGTCGTGCACGTCCATCAGCAGGCCGAACACGAAGGCCGCAGCCATGCCGACGCGGCGCGGCTGGTGCACATTCCAGAACACCAGCGTCAGCGCCAGGAAGTCCGGCACCCCCGGCAATCGGCCCCAGGGCAGCAGGTTCAGCAGCAGGGCCGCGATCAGCGTGAACCAGATGAAGACCGGGTTGACCGGACGCAGCAGGTACTCGGGGCGGCGATGACCACGGGCCGCGGCAGCGCCCAGTTCCACCGGCTCCGACAGTCCGGCTCGCGGCCCATTGCCTGGCATGTTCGCGCTCACTTGCGCGCCCCCTTGCGCGCCGGCGTGCGCTTCTCGCGCTCGTCGGCCGGCTGTATCTCGATCGGCGCGGGCTTGCCCTTGAGCACCAGCAGGTGCGCGTTGCTGTGCACGCCGGCCGAGGGCGTCAGCACGATACGTGCGAACTGGTCGCGCACGTTGCGCTCGACCAGCGCGACCACCGCCACCGGCAGCCCCGCCGGATACACGCCATCCAGGCCCGAGGTCACCACGACATCCCCCTGGTTGACATCGGCGTTACTCGCCATGAAACGCAGGTCGAGCGTGCCCGGCTCGACGCCCCCGTAGGCCACGCCGCGCAGCCCGTTGCGCAGGATCTGCACCGGCACGGTCTGGTCCTTGTCTGTGAGCAGCGTGATCTCGGCCGTGGCCGGGAACACGCGCGTGACCTGGCCCACCACGCCGACCGCATCGATCACCGGCAGCCCCGGCTCCAGCCCCTCGCCGCTGCCCTTGTCGACGACCAGCTTGCGGGTGAAGCGATCGCGCGTCTCGTACACGACCTGGGCCAGCACCGCCGGCCGGTCGCTGCGCTCGCGCGCGCCGAGCAGCTGACGCAGGCGCTCATTCTCGGCGCGCAGATGCTCGGCCTCGCCGAGCCGCCGCGCCTGCTCGACGGCAGCGCGCTTCAGTTCTTCGTTTTCGCGCGACAGCGCGGTCACCGAGCTGAAGTACTCGCCGATGCCGCCGGCCAGCCGCACCGGCACCTGCATCGCCTGCTGCACCGGGTAGAGCACCACGCCCACGCCGAGCCTCACGGTCTCCAGCACCTTGAGGCGCGAGTCGATCACGATCAGCGCGATGGCGAGGAACGAGAAGAAGGCGAGCCGGGCGCGTGCCGACACGCCCTGATTGAACAGCGGCGGCGGGCCGGAGTGCATCGAGGACATCGGCGAAAGCCCTGGTCAGGCGGCGCCGGGCCGGAGCCTGCGCTCAGCCGTTGGCGAAGATCGAGCCGAGCTTGTCCATCCGCTCCAGCGCGATGCCGCAGCCGCGCACCACGCAGGTCAGCGGGTCCTCGGCAACGATCACCGGCAGACCGGTCTCTTCCATCAGCAGGCGATCGAGATCGCGCAACAGTCCGCCACCGCCGGTGAGCACCATGCCGCGCTCGGCGATGTCGGCGCCCAGTTCCGGCGGCGTCTGCTCGAGCGCGATCTTGACCGCGCTGACGATCTGGTTGAGCGGATCGGTCAGCGCTTCGAGGATCTCGTTGCTGGAGATCGTGAACGAACGCGGGATGCCCTCGCTCAGGTTGCGGCCCTTGACCTCCATCTCCTTGACCTCGGAGCCGGGGAAGGCCGAGCCGATCGTCTTCTTGATGTTTTCGGCAGTG
>CAZTUT010000173.1:0-5851 GCA_964616395.1 uncultured Burkholderiaceae bacterium | reverse complement strand
ACCTGTCGCCGATCCTGCACGTGGTGCCGCTGCAGATGCTCGCGTATCACACCGCAGTAGCCCGCGGCACCGACGTGGACAAGCCGCGCAACCTGGCGAAGAGCGTGACGGTGGAATAACGAGCGGCGGCGGGGTGATCAACCGCTGACCGCTCGTTCATGACCCACCGGCGTCTGCCGCACGGACACCACCCGCTCGTTCAAGCCGCCGACCGCTGGTGCAACGGTGCTCGTCGGCGGCGAGGAGACACCTTATCTTGGTTGAGCCGTCGTCGAGTGACGGCCCTCTCAAACTTCATAGGGTTATCGATCATGTTCAAGCGTTGTCCCTCCCTCCTCCTCGGCTCCCTGCTGTGCGCCAGCCTGCTGCCCGCCACTGCGATGGCGCAGGTGGAGCCGAAAGGCTTCTATGCCACGCTGTACGGCCAGTACAGCAAGATCGGATCGTCGAGCCTCTCCGAGTCCGGCGCGCTGGGGGCCGGCAATGGACTGCGCGCGGAGTTCGGCGGCGGCACGGGCTGGGGCGGCGACCTCGGTTATCGCTACGGCAACGGCTGGGCGGCCGAACTGGAGTGGAACTACCGCAGCCACTCGCTCGACACGCTGCGGCAGAGCGGTCCCAATCTGGCGCGCGATGGCGACTTCGCGTCGAATATCTTCCTGGTCAATGGCTTGCGCCGCTTCGCCTCGACCAGCCCGTGGACGCCCTACGTGGGCGCCGGCATCGGCTGGGTGCAGGAAATCGACATCGACATCACGCCCACCACCACGGGCGTGGAGCGGGGTTACTCGGCCAGCAGCGAGTTCGCGTTCCAGGTCATTGCCGGCGTCGAGTACGCCCTGACGCCCAATTGGCGGCTGACCGCAGACGCGCGCTGGCTGCGCGTGGGCTCGGTACGGCTGAACAACGAAACCGGCAACCCGGGGGGCAACGCCGGGCCGTTGACCTACAACCCGCTGTCAGTGCAGATCGGGGTGCGGTACAGCTTTTGATGCCGCGGCAACGCGGTACTGAACACCGTCGCCGAAGCGAGCAAGCACTTCGGCGCGGCGGCGACGGCTGACCGGAACCTGGCGGCCGTCGCTCATCACACAGACCGCGCCGGTGGCCGTCCGGCGCACGCTGATGATGTGCTCGGAGGCGACCCACCACGAGCGGTGAACGCGCAACCCGAGCGCCATGCCCTCGGACTCGACATCGGCCAGCGCGCCGAGGATCAGCGCGCACCCGCGCGGTGTCCAGACGCGCAGGTACTGCAGTTCGGAGGCGACCGCGATCACGTCGGTGCCCAGTTCGGTAGGCAGGCGGTCGTACCACGCCGGCGGCGGCAGCAGGGGGGCCGGCGTAACCGCCGGCTCGGCGACTCCGGTCGCGGAGAACATCGACCCGGCCTCGGACAGCCGGGCACTCGCCTCCGCCTCGGACAACGCCAGCGTGGCGGCCGGCGCCCCTGCGGCCGTCTCGGACTCGGCCGGCTTGGCCCTGACACCCGGCGCAACGAACGCGGGCCGGCCCTGAGCGCTCAGCAGCGGCGGCACCAGCCAGTGCAGACGCGGCAGGCAGATCAGCGCCCACGCGGTTGTCACCGGAACCACGATGTCGATGTATTCCGCCAGCAGCGGGCCTCCAAAGGGAAGATGAAAGAGGCCGTCATCATCGTCGGGCCGGGCCGGGTAGCCGAGCCAGTGCTGCATGAGCACTTCACCGATCAGCCAGTAGACCGGTGCGAGCACGGCGGCGCCCAGCACCCCCGACAGCAGCACCAGCGCCCAGCTGGGAATGCGGCCGGCGCCGAACCGACGCGTGAGCAGGTACAGCACGGACTGCAGGACGAACAGTCCCGTGACGATCTGCAGCGTCCAGAACAGCAGGCGAGCGAGCGGCGGCGCCGAGAATCCGACGTCGGGCTCCAGACTCAGGATGAGCGCCAGCAGCGCCAGACCGGCGACCGTCAGATAGCGGAGGATTCCTCCGGCGTTCGCACCGTCTGGCATCGGGGATCAACGCAGGGTCAGCGCAGCGCCATGGGCGCGTGCGCCGTACTTCGCTCTGGTCATGAAATGCTCCACCTATCTTTGCTGTCGAACTGCGCAGCGATCGCGAGTTGCCGATGCGACCACGCAGACCGAACTCCCGAACCTTGTCCGATCACTGTCGCCGAGGATGGTACCCAATGCCAGCGACCCCCCGGCAACCCGAGGGTAAGCCACAGGCTGTCACGTGCCGCTCATTGCCCCACCCTTGACCATCATGACCGGAAACCGGACACAATTCGGTGCATGAACAACGTTCGCCTTGCGACGACAACCCCTTCGATGCGAGCAACCGCGGCATGCCGGGATGCCGCGCGGCTTGGCCACGTCGAGCAGCCGCTTCGCGAAGGCGCGGACCCGTGCACGCTGGATTCCTGACCCCTCGCAGATGACGTCGCGCCCGATCCGCTTTTACCTGAACGACGAACTCACCACGCTCGATGCGGTGCCGCCCACGCGCACCGTGCTGGAGTGGCTGCGCGAGGAGCAGCGGCTGACCGGCACCAAGGAAGGCTGCGCCGAGGGCGACTGCGGCGCCTGCACCGTGGTGGTGGGCGAGCGTGTCGAGGGTGGCGCCGGCGTGCGCTGGCGCGCGATCAACAGCTGCATCACCTTCGTGCCGGCGCTCGACGGCCGGCAGCTCGTGACCGTGGATCGGCTGCGCAGCACCGATGGCGCGCTGCACCCGGTGCAGCAGGCGCTGGTCGATGCGCACGGTTCGCAATGCGGCTTCTGCACGCCCGGCTTCGTGATGAGCCTGTGGGCGCTGTATCAATGCAAGCGGCAAGCCGGCGAGCGCACGGTCACGCGCCCCGAGGCGGCCGAGGCGTTGAGCGGCAACCTGTGCCGCTGCACCGGCTACCGCCCGATCGTCGATGCCGCCTGCGCGATGACCGCGACGCCCTGGGTCGCACCCGACGAAGCCACCCTCGCGCAGCGACTCGACGCACTGGCGCAGGACGCGCCGCTGTCGCACGTGTCGCCGCACGGCGCGTTTCACGCGCCGCAACGGCTCGACGACCTGCTGACGCTGCGCGCCGCGCTACCGCAGGCACGGCTGACGGCCGGCACCACCGACGTGGGCCTGTGGGTGACCAAGCAGCACCGCGAGCTGCCGGTGCTGCTGTCGACGCTGCGCGTGGCCGAGATGCGCGCCCTCGAAACGCGCGACGGCGTGCTGTCGATCGGCGCCGCGTTGCCGCTGACCGATGCGCTGGCCGCGCTCGCGCAGCACTTTCCGGCCACGCGCGACTACTGGCAGCGCTATGGCTCGCCGCCGGTACGCAACAGCGGCACACTGGGCGGCAACGTGGCCAACGGCAGCCCGATCGGCGATTCGATGCCGGTGCTGATTGCGCTCGGCGCGCAGGTGGTGCTGGCCTCACTGCGTGGCGAGCGGCGCATGGCAATCGAGGACTTCTACCTCGGCTACCAGAAGACCGCGCTGGCCGATGACGAGGTGCTGCGCGCGGTCGAGGTGCCGGTCGCCGATCCGCCCGCGCTGGCCGTCTACAAGCTGTCGAAGCGTTTCGATCAGGACATCTCGGCGCTGACGCTGGCCATCGCGCTGCGGTTCAATGACGCTTCGGTCAACGCAGGCGTGCGCGACGTGCGCATCGGCGTCGGCGGCATGGCGGCGGTGCCATCGCGAGCGCGCGCCACCGAGGCGGCGCTGCGCGGCCGCCCGTTCGACGAGGCAGCGCTGCGCGATGCGCAAGCCGCGCTGGCCGGCGAATTCGCGCCGATCTCCGACATGCGCGCCTCGGCCGCCTACCGGATGCAGGCGGCAGCCAACCTGTTGCGTCGCGCGTGGCTGCAGTGCTCGCCGGCGGCAGCACGCAGCAGCACGGACCGCATTGCGCTGAGCGTGCACGAGGTCGGCGAATGAACGCGCCGGAGAGCCTGACCGCCACCAGCGAAGTCGGCCGCGACCTGCCGCACGAGAGCGCGCATCTGCACGTGGCCGGCGCGGCCGCCTACATCGATGACCTGCCCGAGCTGGCCGGCACGCTGCACGCCGCACCGGCCCTGGCGACGCGGGCTCCGGCGCGCATCGTGCGTATCGATCTCGATGCAGCGCGCGCGGTCCCGGGTGTGGTGGACATCCTCCTCGCTGCCGATGTGCCGAGCAACGCGATCGGCACCGTGCTGCACGACGAGCCGGTGCTGGCCGATGGCGAAACACAATTTGTCGGCCAGCCGGTGGCGCTGGTGCTGGCCACCAGCGTCAAGGCGGCGCGCGTGGCGGCACGGCGCGTGAAGCTCGTCTGCGACGACCTGCCGCCGGTGCTCGATGCCGAGGCCGCGCTGGCGGCCGGCAGCTTCATGCTGCCGCCCGCGCAGGTGCGGCTCGGCGACGCCGATACGGCGATCGCCGGCGCAGCGCACCGGCTGCAGGGCGAGCTGCGCATCGGCGGCCAGGAGCACTTCTATCTCGAAGGCCAGATCGCCTACGCGATCCCGCGCGAGGACGGCCAGCTACTGATCCACTCGTCGACCCAGCATCCGGGCGACGTTCAGCACCAGGTGCGCGCCGCGCTCGGCCTGCCGGATGCCGACATCGTGGTCGAGTGCCGGCGCATGGGCGGCGGCTTCGGCGGCAAGGAGTCGCAGGCGGCGTGGTTCGCGGTGGCCGCCGCCGTGGCCGCGCGCAAGCATGGCCGGCCGGTCAAGCTGCGCGCCGATCGCGACGACGACTTTCTCATCACCGGCAAGCGCCATGACTACCTGGTGCGCTACGACGCGGGCTGCGATGCCAGCGGTCGCCTGCGCGGCGTGAAGCTGATGTTCGCGAGCCGCTGCGGTTACTCGGCCGATCTCTCCGGCCCGGTCAACGACCGCACCGTGCTGCACGCCGACAACTGCTACCAGCTTCCCGATGCGACCGCGATCGACTCGTACCGGCTGAAGACCCACATGCAGTCGGCCACCGCGTTCCGCGGCTTTGGCGGACCGCAGGGCATGCTGGCGATCGAGAACCTGCTCGACGACGTGGCGCGCGCGCTGGGCCACGATCCGCTCGACGTGCGGCGCGCCAACCTGTACGCGGCCGATGGCAGCGGCGTCACCCACTACGGCCAGCCGGTGGACGACAACCTCGGCCCGGCGCTGATCGAGCAACTGGCGCGCGACTGCGACTACGCCGGCCGCCGCGCCGCGATTGCCGCGTTCAATGCGGGCAGCCCGGTGATCAAGCGCGGGCTGGCACTCACGCCGGTGAAGTTCGGCATCAGCTTCACTGCCACGCATTACAACCAGGCCGGCGCGCTGGTGCACGTGTACCAGGATGGCTCGGTGCAGGTGAACCACGGCGGCACCGAGATGGGCCAGGGGTTGCACACCAAGGTGCGGCAGATCGTTGCCGATGCGCTGGGCGTGCCGGCGCGCGCGGTGCGCGTGACCGCCAGCGACACCGGCAAGGTGCCCAACGCCTCGGCCACCGCCGCCTCCAGCGGCACCGACCTGAACGGCATGGCCGCGCAACAGGCCGCGCTCGCGGTGCGCGCGCGGCTGGCCGAGGTGGCGGCACGTGCCTTCGGCTGCACGGTGGCAGACGTGCAGTTCGCCGACGGCAGCGTGCGCCACGGCAGCCAGCAACTCGCGTTTGCCGCGCTCGCCAAGCAGGCCTACATGCAGCGCGTGCAGTTATGGAGCGATGGCTTCTACGCCACGCCGAAGATCCACTGGGACAAGGCGCGCTTCACCGGCCGGCCATTCTTCTACTACGCGTGGGGCGCGGCCTGCAGCGAGGTGGCGATCGATACGCTGACCGGCGAGCTGCGCGTGCTGCGCGTCGACATCCTGCACGACGTGGGCCG
>CAZTUT010000172.1:0-5932 GCA_964616395.1 uncultured Burkholderiaceae bacterium | reverse complement strand
AGAGTCATGGCGACCCCTGTTGCATCAACGAAGCGGCAGACCTTCATGGCGTGCCACTCGTTCGAGTGCCGCCTCGAACAGCACCCGCGAGGCGCCCGCAACGTGCTGCAGATAGGCATGCAGGTCCGCGTCTGCTGTGTCTCGGTTGACGCAGCCGGCGCTGTAGGCCTCGAAACTCGACAACTGCATCAGCAACTCTGCCACGTGGCGCGGGCATTCGCAGGCGAGGGTTGGCGACAGGCCCGCGATCGTCGTCAAGACGGCGTCGTCGTAGCGGCGAGGCGGCACCTTGTTCGACGCCGAGCTTGGCTGCAGCGCGTCGATCTCAGGGGCCTCGATGCGCTGCGCAGCCCGATGCGAGAGCGTGGCTTCCATCGACCCAAGCCAGACGCCCAGCGACTCGTCGTCGGCAGGCTCGCGCAATGTTGCTACGTCGGCATCGGCCAATGACCGGATCGCCGCCGATCCAGCAAACCGATACACCACGGCAGCGCGATCGGCGCGCCAGGCCTGCTGGGCCGCACACAACTCCGGCGGCACGTCCGGCCGTAATTCCGGCGCGTGCCACAGCAGCAGGTCGGCGGTCGCGCCCGTACTCCCCTGAGCCGCTTCGGATAACGATCCGAAGACGGCGACCTGCTGCGCGGGATGCACCAAGTGCCGCACCACCGCTGCACGTTGAAGTCGTGCTGCCAAGGCCGGCCCCACCACCACCATGCGCAGCGCGCCCGAGGCCCGAGCAGGACCGCGACCTGCTCCCTTCGCGTTGCCATCCGCTGCGAGGGATGTCTGCTGGGCCACCTGTTGCAGCTGGGCCGCGTCGAGCGCAGCGATCGAGCCGATGGCATGGCCTTGCTCGGTCAGTTGGCGCAACAGCAGTACGCGCTGCACATCGGCCGGCGAGTACAGCCGATGCCCCGATGCCGCGGCGGCAGGCTGCACGGCCCTGTAGCGCTGCTCCCAGATGCGCAGCGTGGCAACCGGCATGTTCGCCATGCGCGCCACCGCTCCACTGCGAAACGTGGGGCCGGCCGCAGCGGGCAATGCTGACTGCTGGACTCGACGGTTGGCTTTCATGATTTCAATGAGTTGATTATGAGTTGGATTCTAGCGTTATATGGGCGGAAAGGAACGCCGTTGAGTCGAAAATGAGCTTGTTCTTGTATGATGCAGCGATGGAATCCAGCCATTGCTCGAAACCCACGCTGTACTACGACGGTGCGTGCCCAGTCTGCGCCCGCGAGGTGGCGATGTACCGAAGACAAACCGGAGCGGACGGCGTGCGCTGGGTCGATGTGGCTCGCTGCGAAACGTCGGACCTCGGCCCGGGCCTGACCCGCGATGCAGCGATGGCGCGCATCCATTTGCGCCGGCCGGACGGCGTTCTGGTCAGTGGTGCCGCAGCCTTCACCGAGCTTTGGCAGTCGTTGCCCCGCTGGTCGTTGCTCGGTCGGCTGTTCGGTTCCGCAGCAACTTTGTGGCTGCTGGAGGCGGGCTACCGGGCGTTCCTTGCCGTCAGGCCCCTTTGGCGCCGTGGGGGTGCCTCGCGATGAACCCTGCCCGCAAGCCCGCCCGGAAGCGCGCGGCGGTGATTGGCGCCGGCATGGCCGGTGCATCTTGCGCCCGCCAGATGGCGGATGCGGGGCTCGATGTGCAGGTGTTCGACAAGTCGCGCGGTGTGGGCGGGCGCATGTCGACTCGGCGCGCTTCGTGGACGTCGGCCGATGGTGCCGAACGGCGAGCGCAGTTTGACCATGGCGCGCCGGGCTTCACGGCACAAGAGCCCGAGTTTGTTCGCTTCGTCGAACAGGCTGGCCGCGACGGCCTGTTGTCGCGTTGGGTGCCGTGCGTGGCGCCGGGCAGCTGTGCGTTGCTCGATGAACCGGGGCTGTGGGTGCCAACGCCCGATATGCCGGCGCTGTGCCGGGCCTTGCTGTCGGGCCTGCCGGTACATACCGGCTGCACCGTGGACGCCCTGCGGTACGGCCCGGCCGGCTGGACACTGGAGAGCACGGGGTCGACGGTGGGCGAAGGCTTCGATACGGTGGTCATCGCAATCCCGCCGCAACAGGCAGCGAGCTTGTTGCGACCGCATCAAGCCGAGTGGGCTCGGCGTGCCGAGGCCTTGCCGATGTTGCCTGGCTGGGCCTTGATGGCGGTGACGGACGATCCGGTCCCCGCGCCGGCCTGGGATCTGGCTTGGCCAACATCGGGTCCGCTGGCGTGGGTGGTGCGCAACGACGCCAAGCCCGGGCGCGAGCGCGTGCCCGGGCTGGCGCACTGGGTCGTGCATGCCACGGCACCGTGGAGCCAGAAGCACCTCGAGACCCCTGTGGCCGAGGTGCAAGGGGCCTTGCAGGATGCACTGGCCGCTTGGCTCGGCCGCTCCGTGGTCTGGCACCACGCGGCAGTGCACCGCTGGCGCTTTGCCTCGGCGCCGCGGGCCACCCGTGCGAGCGCGCCCCCAGCGCCGGTCGCGTCGGGCCGCTGCTGGTGGGACGCTTCCTCGGGCCTCGGTGTCTGCGGCGACGCTCTCGGCGGCGCGGGCGTAGAAGACGCCTGGTGCTCGGCCCGCGCCTTGGCAGCCCTCATTACAGACCAGCGGCCTGGATCGCAAGCCCAGGCCCGCGTGGCGTCATCTCCGCTTGCGTATCGATGAGGTTCCGATGATCAAGACACGACGCACTTTCCTGATGACGGTGGCGGCTGGCACCGCTGCCTTCGCACACCCGGTGCAAGCGCAGGCTGCGAGGCTCGACGAAAAAGACCCGCAAGCGGTCGCTCTGGGCTACGTGCACGACGCAAGCAAGGTCGACACCAAGAAGTTCCCCAAGTACGCCACCGGCCAGGTGTGCACAAACTGCGCGCTCTATCAGGGCAAGGCCACCGACCCGTGGGGCGGCTGCCCGTTGTTCGGCGCCAAGCAGGTCGCTGGCAAGGGCTGGTGCAGCGCCTGGGCCAAGAAGGGCTAGCGGTGTTCGAGCATTCCGGTCTGCCGCGCGCGGTGGTGGCCGACTTGCGCACCGACCACGCGGGCGAGACCGGCGCCGTTTGGATGTACCACGGCGTGCTCTTCTTTGCGCGCGACGCAGCGCTGCGTGAGTTTGCCCAGCGGCACCGGGTCACCGAGCAAGCGCACCTGCGGCGCATCGAGACCTGGTTGCCGCCTGCCGACCGCAGCCGTTTGTTGCCGGTGTGGCGCCTGGCCGGCTGGCTGACAGGCGCCATGCCCGCCATGCTGGGGCCGAAGGCGGTGTACGCGACGATCGAAGCGGTCGAGCGCTTCGTCGATCAGCATTACGCCGATCAGATCTCGCGCTTGCGCGCTCGGCCCGACTTGAATCTCCTGCGGCAGGCGCTGATCGAGTGTCAGGCTGATGAGCTTGCCCATCGTGACGAGGCCGCGGCTGCGCGCGGCCTTCAGCCGGCTGGCTGGCTTCAGCGCAGCTGGGGCCAGTTGGTCCATATCGGTTCGCAGGCGGCCGTGGCGGTCTGCAGGCATGTCTGAGGTGCGCCCAAATGGCCGCGATCGCCTCTGAGCTCGAACGCTTCGACCGACTCAGCGTGACCTGGTGGAACCCGAGAGGGCCCATGCGTCCGCTGCACGTGGTGAACGAACTGCGGCTCGCCCATCTGCTCGAGCGCGTTGCTTTGCACTTCGGCCGGGTTACCGATTCGCTGGCCGGTTTGCGTGTGCTCGACGTGGGCTGCGGTGGCGGGCTGCTGTCGGAACCGCTGGCGCAACGCGGAGCCCACGTGGTGGGCATTGACGCCTCGCGCGGCAACGTGGTCGCCGCGCAGCGGCATGCGGCATCGCAGGGCGTGACGGTGGACTACCGCCTGGGCGAACCGCACGAGGTGCTTCGGCCGGCGGAGCTCTTCGACGTCGTGCTGGCGCTCGAAGTGGTCGAGCATGTCGAGGACGTGGCAGCCTTCGTCGGCACCGCCGCGCGACACGTGGCGCCGGGCGGCTTGCTGCTGGCCTCGACCATCGACCGCACGTGGAAGAGCTTTGTCTTTGCGATCGTTGGCGCGGAGTACGTTCTGCGCGTGCTGCCTCGCGGCACGCACCAGTGGCAGCGCTTCGTGCGGCCGTGCGAGCTGGCCGCTGCGGCTGCCGGTGCCGGCCTGCAGCAGATCGATCTGCGGGGCATGAGGTACCTGCCTTTTTGGCACCGCGCTACCTGGTGCCGCGACACGCGGGTCAACTACATGGCCACCTTCGTGCACGCCGCGCCGGTCGTCACCGACTAGGTCATGGAACGCGCCGACAGGTCGCTGCAACTCGTCTGGTTCAAGCGCGATCTGCGCGTCGCCGATCACGAGCCGCTGGCGCGTGCCGCCGGCCGAGGCCCCGTTGCCGCGCTGTACGTCTACGAGCCCAGCGTCCTGCGCTCGCCGGAGTTCGACGCCTGCCATCTGGACTTCATCAACGAGTGCCTCGCCGAACTGCGCGATGCTCTCGCGCGTCTCGGCTGCCCGCTGCTCATCCGCACTGGCGAGTGCCCCGAGGTGCTGCAGGAGATTCACGAGACCCATGGCTTGCACACCCTGTGGAGCCATGAAGAGACCGGACTCGATGTGACCTTTGCGCGCGATCGGCGGGTGCTCGCATGGTGCCGCTCGCAAGGCATCGAGTGGCATGAGATCCCGCAGTACGGAGTGATCCGGCGATTGAAGACGCGCGACGGCTGGGCGGGGCGCTGGGCGCGGCGCATGTCGACGCCGCTGGTGGCAGCGCCGCCGCGCGTGTCCACCATCGCCGCGCTGCGCGATTTGACGGCGATCGCGGCGAGTCATCCGCTTCGCCGTGCGGCCGAGCTGGGTGTCGCCGGATCAAGCCGAGCGCACGCCTGGCGCGGCGGCGAACGGCAGGCGCACCAGGCGCTGCACTCTTTCCTGCAACAGCGCGGCGTCAACTACCGGCGCGAGATGTCATCGCCGACGACCGGCTTCGAGGCCTGCTCCAGGATCAGCCCCTACCTTGCCTGGGGTGCGCTGTCGATGCGAACCGCACATCAAGCCTGCGAGTCGCGCCGCCGCGAAGTCGGCGCAGCGTACGCGGAGGGTCTGCCGGTCGATCTGCGCTGGTTCGGCTCGCTGCAGTCGTTCAGCGGCCGTCTGCGCTGGCACTGCCACTTCATGCAGAAGCTCGAGGACGAGCCGCGCATCGAGTTTGAGAACTTCTCGCGTGCCTTCGACGGGCTGCGCGAGCAGGAATTCGACGCCGCGCGATTCGACGCGTGGTGCGCGGGACAAACCGGGTACCCGATGGTCGATGCCTGCATGCGGGCTTTGCATGCAGGCGGCTGGATCAACTTCCGTATGCGCGCGATGCTGGTGTCGTTCGCGGCGAACCACCTGTGGCTGCACTGGCGTGCGTTCGCGCCCTACCTGGCCCGCCAGTTCATCGACTTCGAGCCCGGCATTCACTACAGCCAGGTGCAGATGCAAAGCGGCACCACCGGCATCAATACCGTTCGCATCTACTCGCCCATCAAGCAGGCGCTCGACCAGGATCCCCAAGGCACTTTCATCAAGCGCTACGTGCCGGAGCTTGCGGCCGTGCCGGTCGAATACCTGGCCCTGCCGCACACCATGCCGACCGTGCTGCAGCAACGCCTGGGCGTGCGCATCGGGCGCACCTACCCCGCGCCGATTGTCGACCACGTGAGTGCCTACCGCGCAGCGCGCGAACGCATCGCGGCGGTTCGGCGCACGGCGCAGGCCCATGCCGAGGCCGATCGTGTGCAGGACAAGCATGGCAGCCGGCGCAGCGGGCTGCCGCAGAACCCCAAAGGCAGATCGCGACAGGCCGCCACCCGTCGCAACGTCGCGCAGCAGTCGCTGTGGCCTGAGGACTAGGCCGTTGCCGTTGCCGCGCACCCTGTCCCTCACTCGACTGGCAGCGTGAACCCAGCCATTTCCGACA
>CAZTUT010000171.1:0-6020 GCA_964616395.1 uncultured Burkholderiaceae bacterium | reverse complement strand
GGCCGGGCGTACGGGTCGACTCGCACACCTACGCCGGCGACTTCGTGCCGCCGCACTACGACTCGATGATCGGCAAGCTGATCTGCTATGGCGACACCCGCGAGCAGGCGCTGGCACGCATGCGGATCGCGCTGTCGGAGATGGTGGTCGAGGGTATCCAGACCAACATCCCGCTGCATCGTGACCTGATGATGGATGAGAAGTTCGTCATCGGCGGCACCAGCATCCACTACCTCGAAAAACGCCTCGCCGCGCGCCAGGTCAATCAGGTCGGCTGAGCCCGGGTCGCATGCTGATCGAGGTCGCGGTCACGGTCGACGAGGATCGCGCCGAAGCGCTGTCCGATGCGCTGCTGGCGCTGGGCGCGCTGTCGGTCTCGGTCGAGGATGCACAGGCCGACAGCGCCGACGAGCAACCGCTGTACGGCGAGCCGGGCATGGAGGTGGCACGCCACGCCTGGCGCCTGAGCCGGCTGCTGATCCTGCTCGATGCCGGCACCGACCCGCAGCAGGTGCTGGCCGCCGCGGGCGAGGCGGTTCAGATCGGTTCGCTCTTGGCCGAGCAGGTGCGGCCGGTGGCCGATGCCGACTGGGTTCGGCTGACGCAGGCGCAGTTCCCGCCGACCCGCATCGGAACCCGGCTCTGGATCGTGCCCACCTGGCACGAGCCGCCCGATCCGCAGGCGGTCAACGTGCGGCTGGACCCGGGTGTGGCATTCGGCACCGGCACCCATCCGACCACGCGACTGTGCCTGGCCTGGCTCGATGAGCAGTCACTTCAGGGCAAGTCGGTACTCGACTACGGCTGCGGATCGGGCATTCTCGCGGTCGCCGCAGCACGTCTGGGCGCACGCAGCGTGCTGGGCACTGACATCGACCCGCAGGCGGTCGAGGCCGCGCGCCTGAACTCGCAGGCCAACGCCGTCCCGCCGGGTGTCGCTGATTACACTTTGCCCGACCGTTTGCCGCCGATCGAGCGCGGCTGCTTCGATATCGTGCTTGCCAACATCCTCGCCAACCCGCTGAAGATCCTCGCACCGGCGCTGCTCGCCCGGGTCGGTGCGGGCGGCTGGCTGGTGCTGTCGGGCATCCTCGCGCGACAGGCCGACGAGATGATCGCGCTGTACGCTCGCGTCGATCCGGATCTGCCGCTGCAGGTCTGGCGCAGCGAAGACGGCTGGGTCTGCCTGGCCGGGCAACGGCGCTGAGCGGCGCGACATGGCGCTGGCGACCCGCTGCCCGCGATGCGACGCGACTTTTCGCGTTGTCTCCGACCAGCTCAAGCTGCGCGGCGGCCTGGTTCGCTGCGGCAGTTGCCGGCATGTGTTCGACGCCATCGGCAGCCTGTCGTATGTCGAGGAGTCCGCGTTGCAGGCGGCCGAGTCGAATTCGTCGGACGTCACGGCGCGGCCCCAGCAGACAGGCCAGACACGCGAGGCACCCCCGCCTGCCGCCGCCGAACCGCTTGCTCCCCCGCCAGTACGAGTCGGTCCCGCTGCGGATGCTGGCGCCCGCGATCCGCTCGCGGTGCCGACCCTCGTCATCCCGGAAGCGCAGGAACTGGGCAAGATCCGCGCTGGCAGCGCGGCATCCGCAGGCGAGGCCGAGGCCGTCGAACGGCGTCGCCTTCCGCGGCAGGAGGGCAACAGCGCCGCATCGCCGCCTGATTCAACGCCGGCGGTGGCCGAAGGCCTCGACATCGAGACGGGTAACCCCGTGGACCCGGCACCGGACGGTGCGGCAGCGGAGCCCGAGCCTGCCTTTCTGCATCAGCGCGGGCAGTCCCGCGGACGCTCACTCGCCTACGGCATCGGCGCGCTCGTGCTCGCCGTCATCCTGACCGCGCAGGCTGCGCTGCTGATGCGCACCGAGATCCTGATGCGCTGGCCCGAGTTGCGACCGCAGTTCGTCGAAGCCTGCCGCCACTACGGTTGCGAAGTCGCGTGGCCGGCGCGCGCCGATCTGCTTGCGGTGGTAGGCAGCGAATTGCAGCAGTTGCCCGGCACCGAACTGTTCGAGCTGTCGGCGGTGCTTCGCAACCGGGCTGCGTTCCGGGTCGCGCTTCCCGCCGTCGAGCTGACCCTGACCGATCCGGCCAACCGCACGCTCGCGCGCAAGGTGTTCAGTGCCGCCGAGACGCTGGCGGCCGCCGGCGAGCCAGCGACCAGACTCGACGAAGGCATCGACGCCGGCGCCGACCACGTGGTCCGCATCACCTTCGAGGCACGCGGCGTCAGCGCAGCCAGCTTCGTTGTCTATCCCTTCTACCCATAACCTCTTCTTCCCACTCTGCCGATGAAACCAGCGCTGATCTGCGGCTCGATCGCCTATGACTCGATCATGGTGTTCCAGGGCCGCTTCAAGGACCACATCCTGCCGGAGCAGGTCCACATCCTGAACGTGGCTTTCCTTGTTCCCGAACTGCGTCGCGAGTTCGGCGGCTGTGCCGGCAACATTGCCTACAACCTGAAGTTGCTCGGCGGCGCGCCGCTACCGATGGCCACCGTTGGCGATGACGCCCAGCCGTATCTGTCGCGGCTGGATGCACTCGGCATCGACCGCCGCCATGTACGCCACGTACCCTCGACGTTCACGGCGCAGGCGTTCATCACCACTGACCTCGACGACAACCAGATCACCGCATTTCATCCGGGTGCGATGACCCACTCGCACCTGAACGCGGTGCCGAGCGATGGCTCGGTCGGCCTCGGCATCATCGCCCCCGACGGCCGCGATGGCATGCTGCAGCACGCCCAGCAGTTCGCCGAACGCGGCATCCCGTTCATCTTCGATCCCGGCCAGGGGCTGCCGATGTTCGGCGCCGAGGAACTGGCCTGGTTCATCGAGCGCGCTCACTACATGGCGCTGAACGACTACGAAGCGCAACTGATGATGGAAAAGACGGGCCAGGACCTCGCCACGCTGTCGAAGAAGGTCAAGGCACTGATCGTGACGCGCGGCGGCAAGGGCTCGGAACTGTGGCGCAACGGCGAGATGACCGCGATTCCAATTGCCACCGCGCGCCAGGTGCTCGATCCAACCGGCTGTGGCGATGCCTATCGCGCCGGGCTGCTGTACGGGCTCGGCGAAGGCCTCGACTGGGAAACCACGGCGCGTCTGGCGGCGGTGATGGGCGCGCTGAAGATCGAGCAGGCCGGCGCGCAGAACCACACCGCCGATCGGGCGCAGATCGGTGATCGCTTTGCAGAAGCTTTCGGTTACCGACCCTGGTAACCCGTTGTGTCAACGCGGCGGAGTCTGGCCCGTTGGACCATGAGACGGAAACGATTTTTTCCTGACGCTGTCCGATCAGGTACGGATGGCAGCTTTCAGGTAGGCCTTTGGAGATCAACACCATGACCACTCAGCATTCCGCGTTCCGCTGGCCGCTGCTGGCGGCAATCCTGCTGGCGACCACGGCGTTGGCAGGTTGCGCCACACAGCAGCGGTCGGCAAGCGTCTATCGCGCCGGCGAAACGCAGCGTGAGCAGATCGTTCGCATGGCCACCGTCGAGAGCGTGCGCGATGTCCAGATCGAGCGTGGCCCGACCGGCGTCGGCACGGGCGCGGGCGCCGTGATCGGTGGCGTCGCCGGAAGCAGCATCGGTCAGGGCAGGGGCTCGGTGATCGGCGCGGTGGCAGGCGCCGTTGCCGGAGGGGTCATCGGTCAGGCAATCGAGGGAAGCACCAGCCTCAAGCCCGGCCTTGAGATCACGGTCAAGCTCGAAAACGGCGAGCTTCGCGCGATCGTCCAGGAGGTCGATGGCCAGCAGTTCCGGCCTGGTGACAAAGTCCGCCTGGTCACGCAGGGCGGCGTCACGCGCGTGATGCGCTGACAGCAACCCGGAGGCAGCGCGGTCTCTCGCGACGGCTCCGCGTGGACGGCGATCTTTCCAGCGCTCAGAGTCCGGAACTATTGACGATCAGCAGCAGCAGGTTCACGACCACGATCAGCGCCAGCGGCGACAGATCGAAGCCACCGACGGTCGGCAGGATGCGCTGGAACGGCGCAAGGAACGGCCGCAGCAGCATTGACACCGCCGGCGCAACCGGCGCGTGCGGATTCACCCAGCTCAGCAGTACGTGAATCAGTGTCAGCCAGAAGACCAGATTCAACGCCCAGCGCAGCACCGTGACCGGCGTACGCAGCAGCGCTCGCTCCCAGAACACCAAGCCGGTGGTGGCCAGATCCATCAACACCATTGCCAGCAGGGCAACCAGAAGCACCGCGACCAGCGATGCCATGTCGAGACGGCCGGCCGCAGGCAGCAGGCGGCGCAGTGGTCGTACGAGCCAGTCGGTGAAGGCAATGACAAACTGCGCAAGCGGGTTGCGCGCCGGCATGCCCGCGAAGTTGAGGTACAGCCGCAGCAGCAGCGCCGCACCGAGCAGCGCGCCGGCCGTATCGATCAGGAATTGGGTGATGTTGGACAGCATGGCGGTAGGCCGGGAAGCGCGCCGATTGTAGCCACCACGGCGTACGCCGGATCAGGAAACACAACGTGGCCGCAGGCACAAAAAAGACGGGGCGCACGCAGCGCCCCGTAACTGAACATCACTGACAGCCTACGGACGGCTACCCGTCGGGAAAGGCCAGGCGGCTGCCGGGGCAGCGGGCGCCTTGGCACCCGGCGCAGCCGCAGCAGCAGGTGCTGCTGCAGGCGCAGGTGCTGCAGCCGGAGCGGGGGCTGCCGGCTTGGCAGCCTTCTTCGGCGCAGCCTTCTTCGGAGCCGCTTTCTTGGCTGCCGGTTTGGCAGCTTTCTTGGCTGCCGGCTTGGCAGCCTTCTTGGCTACCGGCTTCTTAGCTACTTTTTTTTTTGCTGCCGGCTTCTTGGCAGCAGCTTTCTTCGCGGCCTTCTTGGCGGGCGCCTTCTTGGCCGCCGCCTTCTTCGCCGGGGCCTTCTTGGCCGCCTTCTTCGCCGGGGCCTTCTTCGCCGCCTTCTTCGCCGGGGCCTTCTTGGCCGCAGCCTTCTTCGCCGGCGCCTTCTTCGCGGCCTTCTTGGCCGGAGCTTTCTTGGTTGCCATGAGAACTACTCCTTCAGTTTGCAAACAGTTGAGAAGGAAACCCGGCGCGGAAAGCGGCCGGGCTATTCATCGGCGCATGCGGTAGCTCTGGCGCCGCGACATACCCAGAAAGGCGTTTGAGGCGCGAATCCGAGTGAAGCGCGGTCCGTTCAGGGCGTGAGCCGCTGACGCTGATGAATTCGGTACGGCGCGACGCCAGCTCACTGGCACGCGCATCGGTCATGGCAGCCAAAGGCTGCACACGCGAGAGGCAAGGAGAAGACAGCGGGAGCGAGCAGCGGGCCGTCGGGCAGACGGAAGCGATCTCGCGGTGAAAGCGTGCTGAGGTTTGCGGAGAAGGAGCAAAGCCCCGGGACTGGAACGTTCCGATGGGCAGTCGTCCTGCGCGAGTGACGAGAGGGAGATTTCTTCGACTGTCAGCGTTCAAATCAGTGATCGATCCGGGCTTCTTGGTCGCCTCGATCGAGACATCCAACTTGAGGTCGCTTTTTACTCTCAATGTCACGGCCTCGCAAGAAAAACGCGCGCTCGAAATCGATGAGTGTTCGATTTCGTTCACGTGCAATTCACCGTTTCACGCGCGCGCATCGCACCCGATGGCGCGCTGCATGCCGCGAGATCGCAAACACTGCGCTACTCCCAGTTGAGCGCACCACCCGACTGATACTCGATGACGCGTGTCTCGAAGAAGTTGCGTTCCTTCTTCAGATCGATCATCTCGCTCATCCAGGGGAACGGGTTGTCTTCCTGCGCGAACATCGGCTCGAGGCCGATCTGCTGAGCGCGCCGGTTGGCGATGTAGCGCAGGTAGCCCTTGAACATCGGCGCATTCAGGCCGAGCACGCCGCGCGGCATCGTGTCTTCGGCATACGCGTACTCCAGATCGACGGCACGCAGGAACAGCGCGGTGATCTCCTTGCGGAACTCGGGCGTCCAGAGCTGCGGATTTTCGAGCTTGATCTGATTGATCAGATCGATGCCGAAATTGCAGTGCAT
>CAZTUT010000170.1:0-6084 GCA_964616395.1 uncultured Burkholderiaceae bacterium | reverse complement strand
TGGCGTCGATGCGAATGCCGTTGATCCGGAAGTCGGCGTTGGACACGTAGTCGGACACGGTGCCGCCGATGGCAACCTTGGTGCCGACGTCGCCGCTACCGCTCGGCGCATCACCCACGCGCAGCGAGCGCGCGGTCAGGCGACCGCCCACCGGCGCGCTGTCGGAGAACACGAACACCATCTGGCCGTTGGCGAGCGTGGCGCCGGCCGGCAGCACGCTGGCGCTGGCGTAGTCGACCACCAGCGAGCCGAGCGTGAAGGTTCGCGCGGTCGCATCAAGCGCACTGATCACACCAGCCACGCGCAGCCTGAGAGCCGGCTCAGCCGGCTTGCGCTCGATGCGCGTGGCCACCAACGCCTTGCTGGCATCGATCGTGGCATGTACCTCAACCAGGTTGCCGACCGTCAGGTCGGCCAGCGAAGTCGCGCCCTCGAACACCGTGGCGCCGTCGCCGGAGGCCACCACCTTGATGACCTGGCGGTACAGCGTCAGCGACGGCGCCGCCAGATCGATCGCCTCGACCGGCCCGCGCAGCGCGGCGCGAATCGTGGCCGACTGCAGCACGCCGTTGACCGCCTTGGCCTCGACCCGCTGGCCAAGCTTGAGGTCGGCTGCAGTGGCGGCATCGAGCCTGCTGGGATCGACCTCATTGCGCACCTCGGCGCTGCCCTCGCCGTACTTGACGCCGTCGATGATCACGCTGCCGAAGCCGGTGATGGTGCCGCTGATCGTGGTGACCACATCACCTGCCGGCGGCGGCGGGCTGGCAGCGGGCGGCGCGCTGCTGCCGCCCCCACCGCCCCCGCACGCGCCAACCACGATCAATACCGCCCCGGCGAAAAGGGCACGGAGTTGCACATTCATTCTCTTTCTCCCTGAAGCGCTGCGGCGGGTACCGGGTCCGCAGCGACATGCGCCGGAATCGGCGCGTTCAGTTTGAATACGGTTTGCCGCGCAAGACCTTGAGCGACGCGGGATCAGCGGTCACTCGATACCGATGACCGGCCCGACGCTCTGGCATTGCGCACATCGGCGCTACGACTGACGGGACTGGCACGACACCGCCCGCCTCCATCGCAGTGCGGCGCCGGTAGCAGCATCCGCGCGGCTAACGCAACGACGCCAGATAGGCGACCACATCCTCGACTTGCTCGGCGCTCAGGCGCGGCGCTTCGCCGCCGCGCTTGTGAAAGGCAGGCATTTCCACGCCGCGCCTGACGCGGCCGAGTTCAACCACGCTGAGGCGGATCTGCGCTGGTGTCAGCGTGGCGCCGATGTCGTCCAGCGACGGGCCCTTGCCGCCGCCACCAGCAAGCTGGCGGTCGGAAATACTGTGGCACTTCAGGCAGTTGGCAGCATCGCGCTGCGCGATCAGCGCCTTGCCACGCGCTGCATTGCCCGGCTTGCCGGTCAGCGACTGCGGGATGCCGTCGCCCTCGACCTGGTAGCTGACCGGTTGGGCAGACACCGCACCGGCGCAGGCAAGCGCCAGCACGACAGCCGTGCATCCGATGCAAGCACGCATGGTTCCTCCGCGGAGGTGAAGCTGATGCCGCAGAGCATGACGCAGTGGCCACGCCCGCGTGCTGAGGCAGCGCAAAGGCAGTTGCAATCGCAAGCGCTGGCCCACGCACCCGCGCACACGGGAATCGCGATCCGCGCTGCACGATCGGCGCGCCGGCAGCGTGCCGCCGCGGGCTGCGCTAACCCGGCTCAAGCCTTCTGCACGCGCCCTTCGCGGACAAGCACCGCGTACTCAGCGCTGTCGGCGACGATCAGGTCGTGCATCTGCTGCGGTGTCGATGGCGCGAGCTGGAAGCCGGCGCCCTCGATACGACTGCGTACGCCATCTTCCATCAGCGCCGTCAGCACGTCGCGATGAATCTGTTCGAGCAGCGGCGCCGGCGTGCCGGCCCGCGCCACCAGGCCGGCCCAGGGCCGCATCTCGACCATCGGCCCGCCAGCCTCAGCCACGGTAGGCAGGTCCGGATACTCGGCCAGCCGGCGGCGGGCCGCCACCGCCAGCGGGCGCAGTCGGCCCGCCTTGATCAGCGGCATCACCGTGAACATCGCCAGCGTGGTGAAGTCCACCTCGCCGTTGGCCACCGCGGCCAGTTGCGTGCCGCTGTCCTTGAACGGCACATGCAGCATCTCGATGCCGGCGGCGCGCGCAAAGCTTTCCACCGCCACGTGCGACGGGTGACCGTTGCCGAACGACGCATAGCTGACCGAGCGCGGCTCGCGCCGCGCCTGCGCCAGCAGGTCGCCAAGCGTCTGGAACCGGCTCTTCGCGCCGACGTGGAAAGCGAAGGTCGCGCGAAACAGCGTGGTCAGCGGGGCGACGTCGCGCGCCACGTCGTACGGCAGCGTGGCGTGGATCAACGGGTTGACCGCCAGCGAACCGGTATCGCCAACGAACAGCGTGTGGCCATCGGCGGCGGTCTGGCGCAGTTCGTTGAAGGCGACGATGCCTGAGGCACCGGGCTTGTTGTCGATCACCACTGGCTGACCCCAGCGGCGTTGAAGCTCCTGGCCGACGGCGCGCGACACCACATCGGGGCCGATACCGACTGAATACGGCACAACGATGCGCACTATGCGCGAGGGAAACGGCGGCGCGCTGGCGCGCAGCGCGGGCGCGACAGATGCGAGTGCGACGGCAGACAGAAAACGGCGGCGGTTTGGAACGAACATGTCGAAAGGCCTCCGGCAGTTCGGGGCATGAGAATCGCGCAAGCCTACCGGCTGTAACGGGATCCGGTACACACTCAACCTTGATCCGGCGCAAGCGCGGGGCCATCAGCCCGTCCCGGCATTGCGCCCTGTGCACAGGCGGCATGCCCCGGCCGTTGCTCGACTGGCCCTAGACTGATCTGCTGCCATGCTCGCCCTGCCCCGCGTCATCGCCCACCTCGACATGGACGCGTTCTATGCGTCGGTCGAACTGCTGCGCTATCCGGAGCTGCGCGGCCAGCCGGTGGTGATTGGCGGCCGCTCGCGTTTCCAACCGGTGGAGATGCGCGATCCCACGGGCGGCACGCCAGCGCGCCAGTTCTTCCGGCTGCGCGACTACCGCGGCCGTGGTGTCGTCACCACCGCCACCTACGAGGCGCGCGCGCTCGGCGTGCACTCGGCAATGGGCATGATGAAGGCCGCCGCCAAGGCGCCCGACGCGGTGCTGCTGCCGGCCGACTTCGAGCAGTACCGCAAGTACTCACGCCTGTTCAAGCAGGCGGTGCGGGCGATCGCGCCGTGCATCGAGGACCGCGGCATCGACGAGATCTACATCGACCTGACCGAGGTCGTGGGCGGCCGGCTCGATCCAGCCGAGAGCGCGCCCGATGCGGCCGAGGCGTTCTGGTGCGCGCGCGAGGTGGCGCAGGAGCTGAAGGACGCGGTTCGTGCCGCGACCGGGCTGAACTGCTCGGTCGGGCTGGCGCCGAACAAGCTGGTGGCCAAGATCGCGTCGGAGCTGGACAAGCCCGATGGCCTGACCGTGGTGAGCGCGCACGACGTGCCGATCCGCCTGTGGCCGCTGCCGGTGCGGCGCATCAACGGCATCGGCCCGAAGGCGGCCGAGCGGCTGGCGCGGCTGGGCATCGCCACGATCGGCGAACTGGCCGCGGCCGATCCGCGCGCGCTGCGCGCGCACTTCGGCGCCAGCACCGGCGACTGGCTGCACGCCGCCGCGCACGGCCACGACGAGCGGCCGATCGTCACCGACAGCGAGCCCAAGTCGATCAGCCGCGAGACCACGTTCGAGCGCGACCTGCACGCGGTGCGCGATCGGGCGGAACTCTCGCGGCTGTTCACCGCGCTGGCCGAGCGCGTCGCCGCTGACCTGCAGCGCAAGGGCTATGCCGCCCGCACCATCGGCGTGAAGCTGCGCTTCGAGGACTTCCGCGCAGTGACGCGCGACCTGACGCTGGCTGAGCCGACCGCCGATGCCGCCGCGATCCGCCGCGCCGCCGGGCAGTGCCTGAAGCGCATTGACCTGAGCCGCCGCATCCGGCTGCTGGGCGTGCGCGCCAGCGCGTTGGTTGTGGCAAGGGCTGGGCTCGAAGACCTCGACTGACGGCGCTCGACGGGCGCCTCGCAGCACCTGCGGCCCGGATGCGGACGACGCGGTGAGCTGGGGCAAACGGTCTGCTAAACACGGCGTGATGGAGCCAGCGACAGCTCCGCTGCCAGCCCGACTGCCAGCAGGATCGATGCGACGACATCGGCAATGACGACCCGCCCGATCGCGGCGTTGTAACCGCCAACCCAGAGCGCTACGCCGATGAAGCTAGCGGCACTGACCAGGCCAACGGTGAGGGCTGCGACTCGCAGCGATGGCAACCCGACCGCGCACAGCATGAACACGCCCAGCACGCCGAAAAGCAGCGCGCGATGCTGCAGCAGGATCGCCGTGTTCGGATCCGTCACCGCAATGCCGTAGAGCCGCGCCAGCGCGCCGACGCCCAGCACGCCCGGAACCGGAAGCAGGTGGATCAGGCCGGCGACGAGAAGGGCCGCGACAGACAGATACTTCATGGTGTTTCCTCGACAAGGGTGGAGTGGATCGGTGCCGGAGATCGGCGGTCGGCTCCGTGGGACATTTGGATCACTCAGGTCGTGCAGGTTGTTCGGGGTCACGCGGGTCACGCGGGTCACCCGGGTCACTCGGCCCAGCCGGAGCGAGCGATCGCCGGCCTCGACGAAGCGGACTGCCTGGCGTCGGTGCGGGTCATGATGCCGCAGCGTCGCCCGCCATACCGGCACACCCCCGACGCGGTCCGTTGCGAGGGGGAGCAACCGCACGCAAAATGAAGCAATGCGCCATCCAGCAACGCGCCGCATTGGCAGGTGCAGCGGAGCGCTTGCCTGCCCGAGAGACGCGGTAACGGCAGGTCGAGCGGTTTTTGGGAAAGGGGATTCATGCGGGCGGTCCACGACAATGACGGTCAACAGATGATCCCCGGCGCATCTGGCGCCGGCTTTCAAGAATCGCCTGTCCTGCCTCGGGTCTGCATCGGTTCGGCCCGCGCCATGTACGTCGGCCCGGGGTTGAATCTGGCGCCCCATCTGAACGCTGCGACGACGATTGCGGTGTCGCTGCAGGACCCCTTCAGCCTTCGGGTCTGGCTTCCGTGTGGACGCTGGTCGGCATGGCAACCGAAGGCGGCGTGCGTGATCCGCTCTTCGACGCTACACCACGTCCGAAGCAGCGGCCCGATGGCCTTCCTGTTCCTCGATCCGCTCGAGGATCGCCGCCACCCACTCGCCGAGGATGACCTGCTGCTCGGCCGTCGGCATCTGATGCAATCAGGGAACCGGATCGGCATCGACGAGGCGTTCTCGGCGTTCGGGCTCGATGCGAGCCGGCCCTCAGGTGCGCGAATTGCAAAGGTCGTGCGGGCCGTCGAGCGTTTCCCGAACGAGTTCAAACGGGTACAGGATGCAGCCGCGCTCGCATGCCTTTCGCCATCGCGCTTCCGGGCCCGCTTCCGTGCGGAAGTCGGCTTGCCCTTCCGTCGATACCGGCTTTGGCGACGCATGGCGGTGGTGATGCGCAGCATCGTCGGCGGCAGCAACTTGACCGATGCCGCTCTGGCGGCGGGATTTTCGAGCTCCGCTCACCTAAGCAGCGCCTTCAAGCGCATGTTCGGTCTATCTGCCAGCGACGTGCTCGCACTTGGCGTGACCATCGAACTCGCCGACGACGCCGCCCTCGCAAATCAGTCCGATCCGTTGCAGCGCAGCGAGACGTGAGGCGAGCGCACGGTATGCGCCGATGGTTGCCGGATCTCTGCAGGAGTACGGGCTTGTCTGGAGGGCATCGGGGATCGCTGACCACGCCGTCCCGTGGTAAATCTCGGGGGTCCTGTCACCCGTCGCTTCGCGTCTCATGCACGCCCACATGCCCCTGATCGTGACGCTGGCCGCCGCCGCATGCAGCTGGATCGATCTGCTGCGCGAAGGCGGCGTCACGCGACTGCCGGAGCCGGGACACTTCGAGGGCGACGCGGTGCGCGTCGCCTGGCGCAGTCCAACCGAGTACTGGATCGTCACGCGACAGCCGGCGTTGCTCGACCGCGTCG
>CAZTUT010000169.1:5735-6087 GCA_964616395.1 uncultured Burkholderiaceae bacterium | reverse complement strand
TGTGGGGCTCGCTGCTGAAGTTCCGGCGCGAGTTCGACCAGTACATCAACCTGCGGCCGTGCCGGTTGATGCCCGGCATCCGCTCCCCGCTGGTCGACCGCCAGGGCAGGGCGCGCGCGCCGGGCGACATCGACTTCTATGTGGTCCGAGAGAACACCGAAGGCGAGTATTCGTCGGTCGGGGGCCGCATGTTCGAGGGCACCGAGCGCGAGATCGTGATCCAGGAAACGGTGATGACGCGCGTCGGCGTCGATCGCGTGCTGAAGTTCGCGTTCGACCTGGCGGCGCGCCGGCCGCGTCGCCGCCTGACCTCGGCCACCAAGAGCAGCGGCATCGCGATCACGATGCCGTA
>CAZTUT010000169.1:0-5725 GCA_964616395.1 uncultured Burkholderiaceae bacterium | reverse complement strand
CCTATCCGCAGGTGGCTGTCGACAAGTTCCACATCGATATCCTGACCGCGCACTTCGTGCAGCGGCCCGAGCACTTCGATGTGGTGGTGGCCTCCAACCTGTTCGGCGACATCCTGTCCGATCTCGGTCCCGCCTGCACCGGCACCATCGGCATCGCGCCGTCGGCCAACATCAATCCGACCGGCGCCTGGCCGTCGCTGTTCGAGCCGGTGCATGGCTCGGCGCCCGACATCGCCGGCAAGGGGGTTGCCAATCCGATCGGCCAGATCTGGTCGGGCGCGCTGATGCTCGAGCACCTCGGTCATGCCGAGGCAGGCGCTGCGATGCTGCGGGCGATCGAGCAGGTTCTGGCGGCCGGGCCCGGGCAGGCTCCGCTGACGCCCGACATCGGTGGCCGCGCTGCAACGACCGATCTGGGGCAGGCGATTGCTCAAGCGGTCGCAGGCGGTTGACGCAGGCGTTCGTCGCCGGGTTGCGTAAACCCGAGTACATCGGCGTATTGCCGCGTCGTGTCAGCGCGTTAAGATCCATGCAAACAGGGCGGCCTGGGCCGAGAGCAAGCCTCCGGTGCGTGCTGCCATCGTGTTCAATGACAACTGAACTCAAACTCAGGAGACCGTCAGCCATGAAGTCCGCAATTCGTTTCCTCGCCGCTGTTGGCCTGTCCATGGGCGTGATGTCGGCTGCCTTTGCCCAGGCCTATCCGACCAAGCCGATCTCGATGGTGGTGCCGTTCACTGCCGGCGGCCCGACCGACACGGTGGCGCGGTCGCTTGCGCAGGCGATGAGCAAGCACCTCGGCCAGCAGGTCGTGGTTGAAAACGTGGGCGGTGCCGGCGGCACGGTCGGCGCAGCGCGTGTGAAGAACGCGGCCAATGACGGCTACTCGCTGCTGCTACACCACATCGGTATGTCCACCGCGCCGACGCTGTATCGCAAGCTGGCCTACAACCCGCTGACCGACTTCGAGTCGATCGGTCTGGTGGTCGACGTTCCCATGACGCTGATCGCGCGTTCCGACTTCCCGGCGAACAATTTCGCGGAGTTCGTGAAGTACGCGAAGGAGAACAAGGCCAAGCTCAACTATGCCAACGCGGGCGTGGGCGCGGCGTCGCATCTGTGCGGCATGCTCTTCATGAGCGCGATCGAGACCGACTTCACGACGGTCCCCTACAAGGGCACCGCAGACGTGCTCAATGCGCTGCTGGCCAAGCAGGTTGATTTCAGCTGCGACCAGACCACGAATACGACGGGTCAGATCCAGGCCAATGCCGCCGACCCGACCAAGGGTGTCAAGGTCTACGGCGTGACCAGCCCGAAGCGCGTTGCGACGCTGCCGAACGTGCCGACGCTGCAAGAGGGTGGGCTCAAGGGCTTCGAGGTCGGTGTCTGGCACGGCGTGTACGCGCCGAAGGGCACGCCGAAGGCCGCCGTGGACAAGCTTGTCGCTGCCATGCAGGCGGCGGTCAAGGACCCGGATTTCACCAAGCGCATGGCTGACCTCGGTGCCACCGTCTACGGCGCCGACAAGGTGAACCCGGCCGCCCACGCGGCGCATCTGAAGGCCGAGATCGAGCGCTGGGCGCCGATCATCAAGAAAGCCGGTGCCTACGCCGACTGATCGATGGCTTTCGGGGGTGCACAGCGGCGCATTCCTGAGACATAATCGCCCCTCGGCCAGGATGGGTAGCCTCCGGTTCCCGGTCCTGGTCGAGAGGTTCAGTCTGCCGCCCCCGATAGCGGCACGCAAGGAGTCGGGATGGTCAAGAGCTTGATCGCGACGGTTGCCCTGGTGGTCCTCGGCGTGTCCTCTGCCGCGACCGCTCAAACCGCCTCGACCAAGCCCAAGGCCGCATCGCAGGCGGCGTCCAAGCCCGCAGCGAAGAAAGCAAGCGCGTCGAAGGCTGCCCCGAAACGTAATGTTCGTCGGGCGTCTGTGCCAGCGCGGCCAAGCGAGGGGCAACTGGCAGGCCTGCACAAGGTCGATGATCCGCTCGATCTGCGCTCGTCGGTCGCGCTCGTCGTTGATCAAGACACTGAAGAAGTTCTGTTCCAGAAGAACCCGGACGCAGTTCTTCCCATCGCCTCGATCACCAAGCTGATGACCGCGCTGGTGACCGTTGATGCCGGTCTGCCGCTTGACGAGGTTCTGGTGGTCGACAAGTCGGACCGGACCATCGACCGCGTCCGCTCCTGGCTCACGCCAGGTGTGCGCCTGACGCGTGGCGAGGCGCTGCATCTTGCGCTGATGTCCTCGGAGAACCATGCGGCGCAGATGCTCGGGCGCACCTATCCGGGCGGTCTGACCGCATTCGTCGCCGCGATGAACGCCAAGGCGCAGATGCTTGGTATGCACGACTCGCGCTTTGCCGATCCCACGGGCCTGAATGCCGACAACCGCTCCAGCCCGGCCGATCTGGTGCGGCTGGTCAAGGCGGCCTATGAGCACGACGTGATTCGCGACTACTCGGTCAGCACCGGCGCCTCCGTTCAGATCGGCCGCCGGCTGGTGCAGTACGGGACCACCAACGGGTTGACGCACAGTGCCGACTGGAACATCGAACTGCAGAAGACTGGTTTCATCTCGGCTGCCGGGCGGTGCCTGGTGATGTCTGCTGTGGTCGAGGGACAGCGCGTCGTGATGGTTCTGCTCGACTCCGTGGGCAAGTACTCCCGGATCGGTGACGCTCAGCGAATCAAGCAGTGGCTGGTGACGCGATCGGCGCAAAAGCCTGCGGCGTCAACGGGCAAGATCAACACGGCGGAGTCCGACTTCTAGCCGCTGCTGCTGACGCGGAATCTCACGCCGTGCGGCCCGGTTCGGCGCTGCCATGGCCAAGACGTGCGGAGATTGAGCCCGCCGTGCTGAGCAGGTCCTCGATCCAGTCATCCTGCATTCTCTCGGCAGGTGCCGAGACCGACAGTCCCGCGACCAGTCGACCCGAGTCATCGCGAACACCCGCGGCGATGCAACGTACGCCCAGTTCCAGTTCCTCGTTGTCGCGCGCAAACCCACGCGCCCGCACCATCGACAGTTCGCGTTCGAGCCGAGGCAGGTCGGTGATGCTGTTGCGCGTGTGGCCGGCCAGCCCCGAGCGGGTCGCATAGGCGCGCACCAGCCGCGGATCGTCCTGCGCCAGAAACAACTTACCGCTGGAAGTCAGGTGCAAGGCCGCCCGGCCACCGATGGCGCGGACCACCTGCATGCCGGAGCGCTCGCTGTAGGCGCGCTCCACATAGACGATTTCGTCACCCTGACGCACCGACAGGTTGACTGTCTGGCCGGTCTTGCGATGCAGTTCCCGCATGGGTTCGAGCGCTGCCTCGCGTACCGATAGACGCGCCTTCACCAGATTGCCCAGTTCCAGCAGCCGCATGCCAAGCCGGTACGTGCCCGCCTGATCGCCACGATCGACGAAGCGGCCGACCACCATGTCATTTAAGATCCGATGCGCAGTGGATGGGTGCAGTTGGGTGGCCAGCGACAATTCCTTCAAACTGACCGGATCGGTGTGCGCAGCCAGCGCATCGAGCAGGCTCATCATCCGCTCGATCACCTGGATCGCGGTTTTTTCGCGTGGCGCTGCGGCGTCGGGGCTGTTGCGGGAAGCCATGATGGTGCGATGCAATATTTTTCTTGAGCGGATTTTATATCACGGGATTAATCTGCGTCCAGATCGGTTGTTGAGGGGAGAAATTTCTCCGTGGCCCCGCGATTTGCCGCAATTTGATATTTGCAACGCAACATGAATTCGGCGTTGGAGGTTGATCAAGACATGAGAGTCGCGCTGTTCGTCACCTGCCTCGTCGATCTGGTCCGTCCGGAAATCGGGTTTTCCGCGATCAAGCTGCTCGAGCAGGCCGGTTGCACGGTCGAGGTTCCGCAGGCGCAGACCTGCTGCGGCCAGCCCGGCTACAACTCCGGCGATGCCGCCACCGCGCGCGCGCTTGCGCTCAAGCTGCTGGAGACCTTCGAGCGCTTCGATCACGTGGTGCTGCCGTCCGGTTCTTGCGCGGCCACGATCAAGGGCGACTACGTCGACATGTTCCGTGACGACCCGGACCTGCGTGCCCGCTTCGATGCGCTGGCATCGCGCACACACGAGCTGACCGACTTCCTCGTCAACGTCTGCAAAGTTGAGCAGTTGCCGGCGCGCTTCGATGGCGAAGTCACCTATCACGACTCGTGCAGCGGCCACCGCTACCTGGGCATCAAGGACCAGCCGCGAAAGCTGCTCGGCATGGTCGACGGCGTCAGGCTGAAGGAAATGGACAAGGCGCAGCAGTGCTGCGGCTTCGGCGGCACCTTCTCGGTCAAGTACGGCGATATCTCGGGCGCGATCGTGGCCGAGAAGTGCCAGCACATCCGTGCCTGTGGCGCCTCGTCCGTGGTGCTGGGCGACCTGGGGTGCATCCTGAATATCGAGGGCAAACTGCGCCGCGAGGGTGATGACAAGACCCGCGTGTTGCACGTGGCCCAGGTTCTTGCAGGAGATGCGTGATGCACGTCCAGTCGATGCACTTCAAGTCCCGCGCGGCGATGAAGCTGGCCGATGCCCGGCTGCAGAAGAACCTGAAGAAGCTGTCCGACAAGTTCGTCAACGCGCGTACCACCGCGATCGCCGAGCTCGACGACTTCGAGGGCACGCGCGAGGCGGCCAAGCAGCGCCGCAACCGCGCGCTGGCGCAACTCGACGTCTGGCTCGACACTTTCGAGCGCAATGCGACCGCGCGTGGCGCCACCGTGCTGTATGCGCAGACCCACGAAGAGGCGGCGCGCCTGATCGTCGAGATCGGCCGCCGTCATGGCGTGCGCAAGGCAACCAAGTCGAAGTCGATGGTGTCGGAAGAGGTCGGACTCAATGCCGCGCTGTCGGCCGCCGGCATCACGCCGGTGGAGACGGACCTCGGCGAGTACATCCTGCAGATCAATGACAACGAGGCGCCGTCGCACATCATCGCGCCTGTGATCCACAAGGATAAGGACGAGATCTCGGATCTGTTCACGCGCGTGCACGGCACGCCGCGCAAGACCGAGATCACCGACCTGACAGCCGAGGCGCGCCAGGTGCTGCGCTCGCACTTCCTGTCGGCCGACATGGGCATCAGCGGCGGCAACTTCCTGGTCGCCGAGACGGGCAGCGTGGCAATCGTCACCAACGAGGGCAACGAGGGCATGTGCACGATCATGCCGCCCAAGGTGCACGTCGTGCTGACGGGCGTGGAAAAGGTGCTGCCCACGCTCGAAGATCTTGCGACCGTGATGCGGCTGCTGCCGCGTTCGGCCACGGGCCAGAGCATCTCCAACTATTTCTCACTGCTAAGCGGCCCGCGGCGCGAAGGCGACCTCGACGGCCCCGAGCACATGTACTTCGTGCTGGTCGATGCGGGCCGCACCGGGCTGCTCGGTGGCGACTTCCAGGACATGCTTCGCTGCATCCGTTGCGGCGCCTGCATGAATCACTGTCCGGTCTACCAAAAGATCGGCGGCCATGCGTATGGCTGGGTGTATCCGGGGCCAATGGGCTCGGTGCTGACGCCGAGCTACGTGGGGCTCGAGAAGGCAATTGACCTGCCGCATGCGGCCACGCTGTGCGGCCAATGCCAGGTGGTCTGTCCGGTCAAGATTCCGCTGCCGGACCTGCTGCGCAAGCTGCGCGAACGTCAGTTCGAGCGCGGCCTGCGGCCGTGGTACGAGAAGGCGGCGCTGGCCGGCTGGGGCTGG
>CAZTUT010000168.1:0-6153 GCA_964616395.1 uncultured Burkholderiaceae bacterium | reverse complement strand
GCCTTCTGGTCGCGCGGCGTGAACGCGCGCAGCGCGTGCTGGACGCGGTTGCCGAGCTGGCCCAGCACCTTTTCCGGGATGTCGAGCGGGTTCTGCGTGACGAAGTACACGCCCACGCCCTTGGAGCGGATCAGCCGCACCACCTGCTCGACCTTCTCGAGCAGCGCCGGCGGCGCCTCGGAGAACAGCAGGTGCGCCTCGTCGAAGAAGAACACCAGCTTGGGCTTGTCGCGGTCGCCGACCTCGGGCAGGTTGTCGAACAGTTCCGACAGCAGCCACAACAGGAAGCTCGAATACAGCCGCGGGTTGTTCATCAGCTTGTCGGCGGCCAGGATGTTGATCACACCGCGACCGTCGGCGGTCTGCATCAGGTCGCCGATGTCGAGCATCGGCTCGCCGAAGAACTTCTCGCCGCCCTGCTGCTCGATCTGCATCAGCCCGCGCTGGATCGCGCCGATGCTGGCCGGGCTGATGTTGCCGTACTGGGTCTTGAACTGCGCGGCGTTGTCGCCCACGAACTGCAGCATCGCCCGCAGATCCTTCAGGTCGAGCAGCAGCAGGCCGTTGTCATCGGCGATCTTGAAGGCCAGCGTCAGCACGCCTTCCTGGGTCTCGTTCAGGTTCAGCAGCCGCGCCAGCAGCAGCGGCCCCATGTCGCTGACGGTGGCGCGCACCGGGTGGCCCTGCTCGCCCCAGACGTCCCACAGCGTCACCGGGCAGCCCGACCAGGCCGGCTCGGCGATCTTCAGGCTGTCCAGCCGCGCCTTCATCTTGTCGGACAGCTTGCCCGGCTTGCAGATGCCGGTCAGGTCACCCTTGACGTCGGCCATGAACACCGGCACGCCGATGCGCGAGAAGCTCTCGGCCAGCACCTGCAGCGTGATGGTCTTGCCGGTGCCGGTGGCACCGGTGATGCAGCCGTGGCGGTTGGCCAGCGCAGGCAGCAGCGCCAGTTCCTGGTCGCCATGTTTGGCGATGACGAGGGGATCGGCCATCGGGACTCTCCATGCGTTCGAGGACAACGGAACGGTCTATCTCAGCGGGTTCGGCTACCGCCCGACCGTGGCGCGCGAAGCGTAGCGCAGGCGGCGGCTGGAGCACGCGGACGTCGTCTGGCAGCTGGGGTAGACGCGCTCCCCTCCGCTAGACTTCTAGCCTTCGTACCTCTCGCCGTCGGTCTCCGACGGCCTGCATCATGGCCGGTCATTCCAAATGGGCAAACATCCAGCACCGCAAGGGGCGCCAGGACGCCAAGCGCGGCACGCTGTGGACCAAGATCATCCGTGAAGTGACGGTCGCAGCGCGCGACGGCGGGCCCGATCCGTCGATGAACTCGCGGCTGCGGCTGGCGCTGGACAAGGCGCGGCTGGGCAACGTGCCCAAGGACAAGCTGCAGAACGCGATCGCGCGCGGCGCCGGCAAGCTGGAAGGCGCCAACTACGAGGAAATCCGGTACGAGGGCTACGGCGTCGGTGGGGCGGCGATCATGATCGACTGCATGACCGACAACCGGACCCGCACCGTGGCCGAAGTGCGTCATGCACTGGCCAAGCACGGCGGTAACCTGGGCACCGACGGCTCGGTGGCCTTCAACTTCCGCCACTGCGGCCAGATCGTTTTCGCGCCGGGCACTTCGGAAGACCAGGTGATGGAGGCGGCGCTGGAGGCCGGCGCCGACGATGTGATCACGCACGCCGATGGCGCCATCGAGGTGACCTGTGCGCCGGCCGACTTCAGCACCGTGCGCGAAGCGCTGGAGAAGGCGGGCCTGAAGCCCGAGGTGGCCGAAGTCACGATGAAGCCGCTGGCCGACACTCCGCTGACCGGCGAGGACGGCGAGCGCATGCAGAAGCTGCTCGACGTGCTCGACGATCTCGATGACGTGCAGAACGTCTACACCACCGCGGATATCCAGTAGATGAAAGTTCTCGTCGTCGGCGGCGGTGGCCGCGAGCATGCACTGGCCTGGCGCCTGGCGGCGTCGCAGCGCGTGCAGCGGGTCTACGTGGCGCCGGGCAACGGTGGCACCGCGCTCGACCGGCGGCTGCGCAACGTGCCGATCACAGCGCATGACGCGCTGGCCGATTTCGTCGTGGCCGAGAAGATCGAGCTGACCGTGGTCGGCCCGGAGGCGCCGCTGGCGGGCGGGCTGGTCGATCTGTTTCGCGCCCGTGGCCTGCGCGTGTTCGGCCCGACCCGCGCCGCCGCGCAACTGGAGGCGAGCAAGGACTTTGCCAAGGCGTTCATGACGCGCCATGGCATTCCCACCGCGCGTTACCAGACCTTCACCTCGGCGCCCGAAGCCCGCGCCTACGTGAGCCAGCAGGGCGCGCCGATCGTGATCAAGGCCGACGGCCTGGCCGCCGGCAAGGGCGTGGTGGTGGCGCAGACGGTCGCGCAGGCGCACGCGGCCATCGACGACATGCTGGTGGGCAACCGCTTCGGCGCCTCGGGCGCGCGGGTCGTGATCGAGGAATTCCTGCCGGGCGAAGAGGCGAGCTTCATCGTGATGAGCGACGGCCGCCACGCGCTGGCGCTGGCCACCAGCCAGGACCACAAGCGGCTGCGCGATGGTGACGAGGGACCGAATACCGGCGGCATGGGCGCCTACTCGCCGGCCCCGGTCGTGACCCCGGAGGTGCATGCGCGGGTGATGCGCGAGATCATCATGCCGACGATCAATGGCATGGCCGCCGACGGCACGCCCTACACCGGCTTTCTGTATGCCGGCCTGATGATCGATGCCGACGGCCAGCCGCGCACCGTGGAGTTCAACTGCCGGATGGGCGACCCGGAAACGCAGCCGATCATGATGCGGATGAAGTCCGACCTCGTCGACCTGCTCGAGCATGCGATCGACGGCACGCTCGACCGCGCCGAGGTGAGCTGGGACCGCCGCGCGGCGCTGGGCGTGGTGATCGCGGCCGGCGGCTATCCGGACACGCCGCGCAGCGGCGACCCGATCACCGCGCTGCCCACCGACACCGACGACTGCGTGACCTTCCATGCCGGCACGCAGGCGGTCGACGGCAACACGGTCACCAGCGGCGGCCGCGTGCTGTGCGTGACCGCGCTGGGCGACAGCGTGCGCAGCGCGCAGCGCCGCGCGTACGACGCGGTGGCGCAGGTGCGCTTCGACGGCGCCCAGTACCGCACCGACATCGGCCATCGCGCCATCAAGGCGCGCCCCTGACCGGCGCCGCGGCGCAGATCCCGGCACCCGCCACTGACCCACCCCACTGTCGCGAGGCATCCATGAGCGCACCCTATACGGTCGAACAGCACGTCGCGCTCAAGCGGGTCAGCGCACTGGCCGCCTCGCCCGACGGACGCTGGCTGGCCGTGGCGGTGCAGCGCCTCGACCAGGACGGCGCGCGCTACGTATCCGACCTCTGGAAAGTGCCGACCGACGGCAGCGCCGCCGTGCAGCTCACGCGCGGCGACAGCAAGGACAGCGCCCCCTGCTTCCGGCACGACGGCGCGCTGGGTTTCCTGTCCAATCGGCAGCCGAACGAGCGCAAGCCCGACGACGCGGCCGACAAGCGCATGCAGGTCTGGCTGCTGCCAGCCGACGGCGGCGAGCCGCGCCAACTGACCGACGAACCACTCGGCGTGGCGTCGTTCAAGTTCGCGGCGCGCGCTGACCGCATGGCGCTGTTCGCGTCGGTGCTGCCCGGCGTCGCGCACGACAAGCAGCGCGAAACCGCTGCCGAGCGCGCAAAGAAGGGATCGAGCCTGCGCCGCTTCACGCGCCAGCCGGTGCGGCACTGGGACCATTGGCTGCACGAGAACCCCGAGTTTGCCAACACCCACCTGATCGTCTGCGATGCCTCGGGTGGCGATCGGGTCGACCTGACGCCGCAGGCGCAACGCGAGTTCGCGATCGAGCCGCATCTGGACATCAGCGCCGATGGCCAGCGCATCGTTGTCACCAGTTCGCTGCCCGGCAACGACCGCGAGCTCGATAGCCAGCTGCTGCTGATCGACCTTGACAGCGGCCAGCGCCGCCTGCTGCCGCAACCGCCGGTCTGCAGCACCGAGGAAGCGCTGTTCTCGCCGGATGGCACGCAGATCGCGGCAATCCGCTCGACCCGCTCGGCCCAGGCCGCGCCGCGCCCGCTGCTGACGCTGATCGACGTTGCCAGCGGCGAGGCGCGCACGCTGGCCGAGGGCTGGGATCGCTGGCCTGCGCTGGCGGACTGGAGCGCCGACGGCAAGCAACTGCTGGTCACTGCCGACGACGACGGGCTGGTTCCCGTCTACGCGATCGATGCGTTGCAGGGCGACCTCACGCCGCTGTCGACCCGTGCCGCGGGCGGCAGCTACAGCAGCGTGACGGCGCTGGCCGATGGCCGCGTGGCAGCCATTCACGCGTCGATTCTCGATGCACCGGAGTGCGTGCTGCTCGATGGCGGCGCAGCCGCCGCGCCGGTCGCGCTGGCGCGCCTGTCGGGCTTCACACCAGCGCACGCCTGGGCCGAGACCGAGAGCATTGTCACCACCTCGACCGACGGCACGCTGATCCAGAGCTGGGTCACGCGGCCGCGCGGCGCGACCCATGCACCGACCTTGCTGTGGATCCACGGTGGCCCCATCGGCATGAGCGGTGACGGCTGGCACTGGCGCTGGAACCCGCTGCTCGCAGTGGCGCAGGGCTACACCGTGGTGCAGCCGAACCCGCGCGGCTCCACCGGCTTCGGCCAGCAGTTCGTGCAGGGCATCTGGGGCAATGTCTGGGGCGACCAGTGCTTCAAGGACCTGATGGCAGTCACCGATGCGCTGGCCCAGCGCGCCGACGTGGACGGCGCGCGCATCATGGCGATGGGCGGCAGCTTCGGCGGCTACATGACCAACTGGATCGGCACCCAGACCCAGCGCTTCCGCTGCCTGATCACGCATGCCAGCATCTGCACGATGGCCCAGTTCACCGGCACCACCGACCACCCGCCCTGGTGGTATCTGGAAATGGGCGGCGAGGACCCGTACGCCGACATGCCGCGCTTCGACCGCTACGCGCCGATCCGCCACATCAAGCAGTGGAAGACGCCCGCGCTGATCATCCATGGCGAGCTGGACTACCGCTGCCCGATCGGCGAAGGGCTGAACCTGTTCGAGGCGCTCCAGTATCACGGCGTGGACAGCGAACTGGCGATCTTCCCCGATGAGAATCACTGGATCCTGAAACCGCGCAACATCGTCGCCTGGTACGACACCGTGCTGGGCTTCCTGTCCCGTCACATGCAGCCGGAGAGCCCCCAGGCATGACCACGCCCCCCGACCCCACGCCCACCGCCGGCGCTGTCGATGCCACCGCCGTGCGCGCCTACCTGCTCGACCTGCAGCAGCGCATCGTCGGCACCTTCGAGACGCTCGACGGACAGCCGTTCCTGCGCGACGCCTGGGAGAAGCCGGCCGACTCGCCGCTCGGCGGCAACGGCCTGACGCGCATCATCGAGCAGGGCAACCTGCTGGAGCGCGGCGGCGTGGGCTTCTCGCACGTCACGGGCAGCAAGCTGCCGCCCTCGGCCACCGCGCAGCGGCCCGAACTGGCCGGCCGCGGTTTCGAGGCGATGGGCGTGTCGCTGGTGTTCCATCCGCGCAACCCGCATGTGCCCACGGTCCATATGAACGTACGCTTCTTCATGGCGCGCGCGCCGCGCGGCGAGCACGACGCTTCGGCGCAGGGCGCCGACGTCTGGTGGTTCGGCGGCGGTATGGACCTGACCCCCTACTACGCGACCGAGGACGATGCGCGCCACTTCCACGCAGTCTGCAAGCGCGCGCTGGCGCCCTTTGGCGAAGACAAGCATCCGCGCTTCAAGAAATGGTGCGACGAGTATTTCTTTCTGAAGCACCGGAACGAGCCGCGCGGCATCGGCGGCGTGTTCTTCGACGACTTCCACGAACTGCCGTTCGAGCAGAGCTTCGCGATGATGCGGGCGGTCGGCGACGCCTTCCTCGATGCCTATGTGCCGATCGTCGAGCAGCGCCGGCACCAGGCCTACGGCCCGCGCGAGCGCGACTTCCAGGCCTACCGGCGCGGCCGCTACGTCGAGTTCAACCTGGTGTTCGACCGCGGTACCCACTTCGGTCTGCAGTCGGGCGGCCGGGCCGAGTCGATCCTGATGTCGCTGCCGCCGATCGTGAACTGGA
>CAZTUT010000167.1:0-6182 GCA_964616395.1 uncultured Burkholderiaceae bacterium | reverse complement strand
GGTTCTGGCGCCCGGTCTGGCGCGAGGCCGGGTTGTTCGCCGAGGCCGATCGGCTGCTCGAGCGGGTGGGGCTGGGCGCACGCGCCGATGTGCCGGCCGGCGTGCTCGCGCATGGCGAGCAGCGGCAGCTGGAGATCGCGCTGGCGCTGGCGAGCCGGCCGCGCCTGCTGCTGCTGGACGAACCGCTGGCAGGTACCGGGCCGGACGAGTCGGAACGGCTGCTGCAACTGATCGAGTCGCTGCGCGGTCGCGTGACCATCCTGCTGGTCGAGCACGATATGGACGCGGTGTTCCGGCTGGCCGACCGCATTTCGGTATTGGTGTACGGCCGCGTGATCGCCAGCGGGGCGCCCGAGGTCATCCGTACCGATCCGCAGGTGCGCAGCGCCTACCTGGGCGAGCCGCTGGAAGCGTCGCCATGAACGAACCGCTGCTGTCGCTGCGCGGGCTGTGCACCGGCTACGGCGCAAGCCAGGTGCTGTTCGGCCTCGATCTGGACATCGCGCGCGGCAGCGTTCACACGCTGCTCGGCCGCAACGGCATGGGCAAGACAACCACGCTGCGCGCGATCTTCGGGCTGCTGCCGGCACGTGCGGGGCAAGTGTGGTTTCAGGGCGATCGCATCGACGGTCTTGCGGCCGATGCGATCGCGCGCCGCGGGCTGGGACTGGTGCCCGAGGGCCGTCAGGTGTTCCCCAATCTGACGGTGCGCGAGCACCTGACCGCGTTTGCCGCCAACCGCTGCGGCTCGGCCGATCCCTGGACGGTCGAGCGCGTCTATGCGCTGTTTCCGCGTCTGTGCGAGCGCGACCGGAACCTGGGGGCGCAGCTTTCGGGCGGCGAGCAGCAGATGCTGGCCATTGGCCGCGCGCTAATGACGAACCCGCATCTGCTGGTGTTCGACGAGGCCACCGAAGGCCTGGCGCCGCTGGTGCGCGAGCAGATCTGGGCCTGCCTGGCGCGACTGAAGGCCGCCGGCCAGACGCTGCTGGTGATCGACAAGTACATCGAGCGCCTGCTGCCGCTGGCAGACCGGCACACGCTGATCGAGCGCGGTCGCGTGGTCTGGCAGGGCGATTCGGCGGCGCTGGCCGCGGATCGCGACCTCTGGCACCGCTATCTCGGCGTGTAGCGATCCGGCTGCGCGGTCCCCAGATGTGCGCTTGCCGGCCCTTTACTGGCCGAGTCGCTGCGTGATGTCGTCCCAGTCGACACCGCGGCGCGCCGCCATCGCGCGGCCGACGCGGCGCAGGTCGTCGGTGTCCAGCGCCTGTTCGAGCGCCGGGCCGATCTCGCGTTCCTCGACCTCGATGTGGGCGCGATAACGGGTGCAAAAGGCCAGCACGCGGGTCTCGTCGATCTTGGCAGGCTCGCCGGCCTGCACCCGAAGCAGCGGTTCGCGCATCGCCTGCCACAGCGTGGTCAGCGATGCGTGCTCGGCCTGCAGCGCGCGGATTGCCGCGCCGATGCGCGCGCCATCGAAGGTCGCGGGGGCGGCGGCCACGCGCGCCAGCAGCAGCGGGAACAGGTCGATTTCCTCGTCGTCGTGGTGGCGCGGGGCAGCCTCGTCGAAGTAACGCAGGATCGAGGTCGCGGTGATGCGCGCGTCGGCGTCGGTGCCGTACTTGCCCAGGTGTTGCGCCAGCCGCTGCAGCAGCGCGCTCATGCGCTTTACGCGCTCGTGGCAGGCCTGCCACATCTCGATCGGGTGATCGAAGCCGGCTGCCGGCGCGCGAAAACAGATCACGGCCATGTCGATCTGCGGGTCAGACGGCAACCGGTGGCCGCAGCGCAGCCGGTGACAGTCCGAGCAGGTGCGCGATCAACTCGCGCACCGGCCGGATCTCGGTGCCGAACGGAAGCGAGCCGGCGCCACGGAAAAACAGCCCGCGCTTGACGTCGCCCTTGAGGGCCGTCGCAAGCGGGTTGTCGATGCCGTACTGGCCGAAGCGCACGCTGCCGCGCGCATCCGACAGGATCGGCGCGATCGCCACGCCGGGAAAGTCGGCGGTCAGCGCCGGCAGGTCGAGCGGCAGGCGGGTCAGCTTGCATGGCGATGCAGTGGTGGAGTCGGTCATCGGATCGGTTGACGATCAGCGTGGACAGAATGATGCAGTACCCGATGCTGCCGCAGGCGCCGCGCGAACTCACGTGTCTCGGTGCCCGATCTTCAGCGGACTTGCCGCAAGTCAAGTCGCGCTGTCGGCTACTTCTTTCGAAGCATTGCCGCTGACCGCCGGATGCCTTCAAGTACGGGGGCCGAGCATCGGCGCGCCGTGTGCACCACGCCTGCCGTCTTCTCGGTTGGCGCAGGCCGGCCCAGTGGCGGGGTACGCGGTTTTTGCCGGCAGCGGACTGGAAAAGAGGACCTATCGTGCTTGACGTTCCACTGAGGGATGTTGTCGATGCCAGCCGGTTGCTGACCGCGCCGGGATCGAGCTGGGTGCGCGATGCCTGCCGCATGATGGCTACCGCGCAAGTCGGCGCAGTGCTGGTGGTCGATGACGGCGCGCTGCGTGGAATTTTCACCGAGCGCGACGCCGTGTTCCGGGTGATGGCCGCCGGACTGGACCCGGATGCCACCCCGATCTCGCGCGTGATGACGCAGGCGCCGATGACGCTGAGCGCGGACAAGCCGTTGGGCACGGCGCTGGCGCTGATGCAGAAGCACGGCTTCCGTCACGTCCCGGTCATCGACGCGGGGCGGCTGCTGGGCGTGGTCTCGGCGCGCAAGGCGCTCGATCCGGAACTGGAGGAGTTCATTGCCGAGGCGCGGCGGCGCGATCGCTATCTGGCGCTGGCATCGCCCGGCTGAGGCGGTTCAGACGTGGGCGGCGGGCGCTTGCCCCGCTGGTGTCGGCGCATCAACGGGCTGCGGCGGCCGCGCGGTGTCGACCGGCGAGCCGAGTCGCTCGTGCGGGACGAAGCGGGCGCTGTCGACATCGAGCACTTGCACCTGGCCGCTTTCGATCACGTAGTACCAGGCATGCAGAAACAGCCGGCCGGCCTCGACCCGTCGCGCGACCATCGGATAGCTCATCAGCCGCTCGAGCTGGATCACCAGCGAGCGCTGCTCGACGCGGCGCAGCGCTTCCGGGCTGGCGCGCACCGGCAGCACCGCGTCGCGCGCCAGGTCGAGCCAGGCGTTCAGGTGGGTCGCCTCGGCCGGCGGCGGCTCGTACAGCCCGCGGATCGCGCCGCAGTGCGAGTGGCCGCAGACGATGATGTTCTGCACTTCGAGCTGCAGCACGGCGAACTCGATCGCTGCTGCGGTGCCGTGGAATCCGGCGCTCATGTCGGCCGGCGGGATCAGGTTGCCGACATTGCGCGCGATGAACAGGTCGCCTGGACCGCAGTCCATCAGCGCATACGGCACGATCCGCGAATCGGAGCAGCCGATGAACAGGGTCTTCGGGTGCTGGCCGGCGTCGACCAGATGCCGGTAGGTCTTCTCGTACCGCGGGAAGTACTGCTTCTCGAAGCGGTCCAGCCGCGCCAACAGATCGTCGCGGTCCTCGCGGGCGGTGGTCACCGGCGGCTCGACATCGTGCGTAGTCAGGTGGTGCCGGCGACAGCCGCATCGAGATCGACGCCATCGACCTGGGCACCCTCGGCCAGCGCATGCAGGTAGCGGCGCAGCGAGCTGGCGAACGCCTGCTGGCGCAGCACCTGCGCAACCGCCGCCTTGCGCTCCTCGAAGGGGGGCGTGCGACCCGGCTCGCGCGCCAGGATCTCGACGACGTGCAGGCCGAAGCGGCTGTGGACAAGGCGCGGCAGGATGCCGACCGTGTCCTGGCCGAACAGTTCGCGCGCGAACTCGGGCGCGCAGTCTGCCGCGCTGACCCATCCGAGGTCGCCGCCGGCAGCGCCGCTCGGGCAGTTGGACCACTGGCGGGTGGCTGTCGCGAAGCGCGCGTCCGGCGCGCTGCCATCGTGCGCGCGCAGGTCGATCAGGCAGGCTTCCGCGCGCGCGCGCAGCGCCGAGACATCGACGCCGGCGGTCACGGCGAACAGGATGTGACGCAGGCGCAGCCGCTCGCCGATCGCGTAACGCGCGGTATTGGCCGTGTAGTGGCGGCGGCAATCGTCATCGGCCGGGTCGGGCAGCGCCAGCTCGCGGTCGAGCAGGGCCTCGATCGCGGCGGCTGCGGCCTCGCTGATCGCGCCATCGACCGGCGGCGCATCGTCGGCCGCCAGCAGGCCGGCGCTGATGGCGGCCTGACGCAGCAGTTCGGTGCAGGCGCGCTGGCGCAGATCGGCGGTGGGCAGCGTTTCGTCATCGGTGGCGATGACGATGCCGTTGACGCGTGCCGCGCTCATTGGCGCGGCTCCGCCGCGCGCTGGGCGGCAGGCAGGTTCAGGCGGCGCGACCGTACCAGCTGATACGGTCGCAATGCATAGGCGATCGTTGCCAGCCCGCTCCAGACGTGCACCAGACGGCTGAACGGGAAAAGCAGAAAAATCGTCATTCCCAGCACCATGTGAACCTTGAACGGCCAGTCGATCGACGCCAGCATCGCGGCGTCGGGCTGGAACGTGACGATGCCCTGCAGGTAGGCCGACAGCACCAGCATCGCGCTGGCGTCGGCGCGGTGGGCATAGGAGAAGGGCAACGTGATCAGGCCGAGGCACAACTGCACCCACAGGATCACCAGGATCGCCAGATCGGTACGGTGACTGGTCAGGCGGATGCGCGGGTCGGTGAGGCGGCGGTGCAGCAGCATCGTCAGGCCGATGAAGCAGGCGGTGCCTGCCAGGCCACCGGAAACGATCGCGAACATCTGCTTGGTCGGCGGGCTGATCAGCCAGTCGTAGGCCCAGTGCGGCGTCAGCAGGCCCACTGTGTGCCCGAACAGCAGGAACAGGATGCCGATGTGGAACAGGTTGCTGGCCCAGCGCATGCCCTGCTTGCGCAGCAGCATCGACGAATCGCTCTTCCATGTGTACTGATCGCGGTCGAAGCGCGCCAGGCTGCCCATCAGGAATACGGCGAGGCAGATGTATGGGTAGACGACGAACAGGAAGGTGTTCAGCGCATTCATGCGGGGTGCTCCTCAGGCGGCGCGCGGCTGGACCGCGGCGGCGCCGTTGCGGACGAAGTGGATCGGCTGCGGCTGGTCCGGGCGCGACTGACCGGCACTGGCGCAGCCGCCGAAGGCCTCGGGATCGGCCCAGGTCTCGTCCAGCGGCGGCTCCTCGGCCAACGCCACTGGCTCGGCGCGCTCGCCGGCCAGATCCAGGATCGCGGCCAGCACGCTTGCGTAGCGGCTGCCGCGCGCCTGCAGCGCGCTGAAGATGGTGCGCACGATGTGCGCGATCTCGCGCAGGAAGGCCTGGCTGGCGGCCGGTGGCTGGGTGCTGGCGAACTCGAGCGCGACGCGCAGGTCGTCGGGCAGCGCGCCGTCATCGAGCAGCAGGCCGGCCCGCTCGTAGGTCTGGACCAGGTCGATCATCGCCGGGCCGCGGTCGCGGCTGTCGCCGTGGACGTGCTCGAACAACTGCAGCGCGGTATGGCGGCCGCGGTCGAACAGGTCGACGTACTCGGCCTCGGCCTGCAGGCCGGGCAGCGAGCGCAGGCGGGCGATCAGCGCATCGATCTCGGCCAGCCGCGAGCGCGACAGCGCGGCGTCGCCACGCAGCGCCTCGCCCAGGGCCGGCAGCGCCGCGCGCAGCTCGGCGTCGGGGTAGCGCAACAGCCAGGCCAGCGCCCGCAGCGTGTGGGCGCAGCGGCGCCCGGATGAGGTCGATGTCATGCTCAAACCTCCGCCTTGATCGGGATCGTCCGCTTCTTCTCGCTGCCGAACAGACTGGTCTCGGTGACGCCCTCGGAGCAGCCATTGCCGAAGCTGAAGCCGCAGCCGCCACGCACGTTGAAGGCGTTTTCCGCGTACTCGCGGTGGGTGGTCGGGATCACGAAGCGGTCCTCGTAGTTGGCGATGGCCATCAGCTGGTACATCTGCTCGACTTCGGCGCGCGTCATGCCCACCTGCGCGAGCACGGCGGCGTTCTCGACGCCGTCGACATGGCGGCTGCGCTGGTAGGCGCGCATCGCCAGCATCCGTTCGAGCGCCAGTTTGGCGGCGGCAGTTTCGTGTTCCGGCACCCTGATCTGGTTGACCACCTTGCCCTCGGCCAGGTTTTCCAGCGTCCAGGCCAGGTGTTGCGGGTCGATGCGCTGCATC
>CAZTUT010000166.1:0-6190 GCA_964616395.1 uncultured Burkholderiaceae bacterium | reverse complement strand
ACCCCAGTCGCGCAGCATGGCCTGCTTGGTCTGCAGGCTGGTGGTCAGCGGGCCGGGGGTCAGCAGGATCGGGTCGTTGCCTCGGATCATGGAATTCTCCAGTCGGATGCGTGGTTCTAAGCGAAGCGGGGCGCGCGTCTCAGTCACGCGCCGGATTGCGCCAGCGCTGCGTGCGCCGGATCAGCCACCATTCGATGACGAAGAACAGCCCGGTCACGATGGCGGAGGTGAACACGATCAGGCTCGCCATCGCCGCCGCCGCGCTCAGCGCGCCGGCTTCGTCGAGTTGCAGGATCGATACCGACGCCAGCGTGGTGTGCGGTCCGTACAGGAACACGACCGCGGAGATCGTTGTCATCGCATTGACGAAATAGTAGCGCCCGATATCGAGCACCGCCGGCAGGCACACCGGCACCGTGACGCGCCAGAAGGTCTTGTAAAACGGCACCTTCAGCGAAGCGGACACCGACTCGAACTCGCCATCGAGGCTCTTCAGCGCGGTCACCGCCGTCAGGTGGCTGCTCGAATAGAAGTGCACGACGGTGGACAGCACCAGGATCGCCAGCGAGCCGTACAGGAAGCCAAGCGGATTGTCGGGGGCGTTGAAGAACAGGATGTAGCCGATCCCCAGCACCATGCCCGGCACCGCCATCGGCAACAGCGCCTGCCCCTGAACCAGCGGGATCAGGCGGCGCCAGCCGGCAGTCTTCTCCACGCCGGTCTTTTCGATCCAGTAGGCGCCGGCGAACGTGACCGTGGTGCCGATCAGCGCAGTCCACAGCGCCATCTGCAGGCTGTTCACGTAAGCGTTGTCGATGCCGGCCTCCTCCAGGCCGTAGATGTAGTGGCGCAGCGTCATGCTCAGGTCGTACGGCCAGAACTGCACGAACGAACCGAAAACGGCCATGCCCATCACCACCAGCATCGCCAGCGACAGCAGGATCACGTAGGCCAGCAGCAGCGTGTCGCGCAGCCGCTGGGGTCGGGGCGCATAAGGCACGCTGCGGGCTGACAGCAGCGCTTTCTGGCGCCCCTGGATCACGCGGTCGATCGCGAACGCCGCCAGCGCCGGCAGCAGCAGCAGCACGGCAACCACCGCGCCGATCGAGAAGTTCTGCTGGCCGACCACCTGCTTGTAGATATCGATCGCCAGCACGTTGGTGTTGCCGCCGATCACCTTGGGCACACCGAACTCGCTGACCGCCATCGTGAACACGACCAGCGTGGCCGAGATCAGACCGTACTTGGCGCCCGGCAGCGTGATCGTGAAGAACTTGCGCACCTCGCTCGTGCCCATCGACTCGGCGGCCTCGTACAGGCGCGCATCGGACAGCGCCAGCGCCGCCATCAGGATCATCACCGCGTGCGGCACGCTGGCGAAGCTCATCGACATCACCATGCCCGGCATGCCGTAGATCTGATCGAGACCGAACCAGCCGAGCATGAAGTTCAGCCAGCCCTGGTTGCCGAACAGATACAGGAACGACAGCGCCGGCAGCAGCGACGGCGCAAGGATCGGGATCAGCGCGATGTTGCGCCACAGGCCACGCCACGGCAGGCAGGCGCGCTGCATCGCGAAGGCGAAGCCGAACGACAGCGGCACCGTGAACAGCGTGGTCAGCAGCGCGAAGGTCAGCGTGTTGCTGACCGACGTGGAAAAGCCCGGGCTCGCAATGTAGGTGGCGAAGTTGGCCAGACCGACGAACTCGCCGCTGCGGCCATCGACGCTGCGCAGCAGGATCGCCGCCAGCGGCACCGTCAGGAACACGAACAGCGCCACCGCCAGCAGCAGCACGCCGCCGCGCGCGGCGATCGCCTCGCGCGCCAGCGCCCAGCCCGACACCGGTGGCGTCGCGGCGCGCGAATGTGGATCGACCAGCGGAGCACTCATTGCAGCAGAGGGAGAAACGGACAGGACGGCGATGATGGATGCGGGACGACGGACGCGGCCGGTGCCGCACCGTACGCCAGGTCAGGCCGCCAAGGCCGCGGCCTCGAAGGCGCGTGCGCGCTCGCCACGCAGCGTGAACGCCACGTCGGCGCCCTCGCGGATCTTCAGGTCGTGCATCTGGTTGAGCGAGTAGTAGACCAGCACCGGCTGGCCGAGCGCGGTGTCGCGCACCTCGGCCAGGCAGAACGTGCCAAGAAAATCCACCTTCGCCACACGGCCGCGCAGCGTGTCTGCACCGAACATCGCATCGCCCTCGACATGCCGGTCCTCGGGCCGCAGGTACAGCCGCGCGCGCTCGCCGGCGGCCGGGCCGTCGGAGGTCGTCTGCACCTCGGCGCTGCCAATGCGGAAGCGGCCGCCGCCGAGCGATACCGCGTCGAGCACGTTGATGCGGCCGAGGAAGTCGGCGACGAACGGCGTGGCCGCGCGTTCATAGACCTCGAGCGGCGTGCCGACCTGCTCGATCACGCCGTGGTTCATCACCACCACGCGGTCGGCCAGCGACAGCGCTTCCTCCTGGTCGTGCGTGACCATGATCGTGGTGACGCCCAGCTTGCGCTGCAGGCTGCGCAGTTCGCCGCGCAGGCGCTCGCGCACCTTGGCATCAAGCGCGGACAGCGGCTCATCGAGCAGCAGCAGACCGGGCGATGTGGCCAATGCGCGTGCCAGTGCGATGCGCTGCTGCTGGCCCCCTGAGCACTGGCTCGGATACTTGGGACCGGCATCAGGCAGGCCGACCAACGCCAGCAGCTCGTCGACGCGTGCCTTGATGTCAGCGCGTCCCTGGCGGCGGTTCACCAGCCCATAGCCGATGTTCTGCTCGATCGTCAGGTTGGGGAACAGCGCATACGACTGAAACACGATGCCGTAGTCGCGCGCCGCCGGCGGCAGGTTCGAGACATCGCGGCCGTTCTGGACGATCCGGCCGCTCGTCTGCTGCTCGAGGCCGGCGATGATCCGCAACAGCGTGGTCTTGCCGCAGCCCGACGGACCGAGGAAGCACACGAACTCGCCTCGCTGGATCGTCAGATCGACATCGCGCAGCGCGACGAAGGCGCCGAAGGACTTGGAGACGCCTTCCAGGCGCAGGGCTTCGTTCGAGGGCGACGTCATCGGCGTGTACGGGGGGCCGCCGCGGGGCGGCGCTCAGCAGGATACGAAGAAAGGGACTACAGCCGGCAGCGGGCCCGGCGAACCGCGCGATCCTCCGCGCGGACGCCGGTAGCCGCCCGGGCGAGACGCCTACCTGGGCGCCGCCTTGCTCTCGAAGCGCTTGCTCCACTCACCCAGAACGCGATCGCGGTTCCTGGCCATTGCCGCGAAGTCGTTCTTGACCAGCCGCGCCGCGTAGTCGGCGGGGATGTTCGGCAGCGACTTGTTGAACTCGGGCACCGCGACGATCGCGAAGTTGTTCGCGTAGAGCTTCATCGCCTCATCGGTGATCGACCAGTCGAGCAGCTTTTGCGCCGCGGCCTGATTCTTCGTGCCCTTGTGGATCGCGATCGCTTCGAGGTCCCAGCCCACGCCCTCCTCGGGGAAGATCACCAGGATCGGCGCGCCCTGCGCCTTTTCACGGTTGGCCCGGTACTCGAAGCTGATGCCGACCACGAACTCGCCGGCAGCGGCACGCGCGCAGGGGCGCGAGCCCGAGTGCATGTACTGGGCGATGTTCTGGTGCAGGCCATCCATGTACTTCCAGGCCTCGGCCTCGCCCCACATCGACTGCCAGCCGGTCACGGCCAGGAAGCCGGTACCGCTGGAGGCCGGGTGCGGCATCACGATCTGGCCCTTGTAGATCGGGTTCAGCAGGTCCTTCCAGCTCTTGGGCTGCGGAATGCCGCGCTTGGCGGCTTCCCGGTAGTTGAAGCAGATCGCAGTGCCCCAGACATCCATGCCAACCCAGGCGGGCGGGTTCTTCCTGTCCCGGTAGGCCGGCGTCACGCGGTTCAGGCCCTTCGGTGCGTACGGCACCAGCATGCCCTCGGTGTCGAGCAGCGCCAGCGAGGAGGCGGCCACGCCCATCACCACGTCGGCCTTGGGATTGGCCTTCTCGGCCAGCAGGCGCGCGGTGATGATGCCCGTGGAGTCGCGCACCCAGGTGATGCTGATATCCGGGTTGGCCTTCTCAAAGGCCGTCTGATAGGCCTTCAGCTGGTCGGTCTCCAGCGCGGTGTAGACGGTCAGGGTGGTCTTCTGCGCAGCCGCCGGCAGGGCGAGCGACAGCGACAGGGCGGCGGAACCAGCCACCACAGCGGCAAGACGCGCCAGCTGCGAACGACGATCAGGGCGACGCAAGGACATGGAATCTCCTCCAGAAATCGGCTGCAAACGAATCGCGGACGCACGACGCGGCGCGACCAGACACACTGCCTGCGCTGCATGACGGGGCAGTGACAGATGGCGCACGAAACTCCGCCATGCCGACACGCGCTTCACTCCCCGATCTTTTTCTACCGTCATGCAACAACAACGCAATCAAGCAGTGGTCAGTCTAGGCAGGCGCTGCAACCAGTGTCAATTGTCTTTTGTAGATTGTCGACAATCTGGCGGCGGGTCGCTAGACTGCGCTGCATGGCTGCGTCGATGCCTCCGCCCGCTCGCGTTCTGCCGGCCGCGCTGACTGCGCGCGCCGGTGTCGGCCACGCGCCGGAGGCCGGTCCGCTGGCGCTGCTGCGCTCGGCCTCGCTGTCATCCGCCGCCCAGCAGGAAATCGAGCGGATGATCCTCGACGGCGAGATCGCGCCCGGAGCCAAGCTGGCCGAGGCCTGGCTGTCGGAGCGGCTGGGCATCTCGCGCGCGCCGATCCGCGAGGCCTTCCGCATGCTGGAGGAAGCCGGGCTGGTGCGACAGGAGAAAAATCGCGGCGTGTTCGTCCGCGCCATTCCGGTTGAAGAAGCGGTCGAGATCTTCGAACTGCGCGCGGCGATGGACGAACTGGTCGGCCGTCGGCTGGCGCAGTCCATCACCGCCGAGCAGACGCGCCAGCTGCGCCTGCTGGTCGATCAGATGGAGCAGGCCGCCCGCGGCGCCGATGCCGACGCCTATCACCTGCTGAACCTGCAATTCCACGACCTGCTGGTGGAATTCGCCGGTAACCGCAAGATGGCGGCCCTGTATCGCAAGCTGGTCAAGGAACTGGCGCTGTTCCGGCGCCGAAATCTCGTGCACAAGGAAGTGTTGCCGCAGTCGGCCGCCGAGCACCGGCAGATCCTGCGAGCGATCACCTCGGGCGACCCCGAGATCGCGGCCCGCGCGATGTTTGCGCATGTCAGCGAAAGCAAGGACCGCATGTTGCGCAGCGAGGCGCGGCATGCAAGTACACCCCACTCCCCCGCCCCGCGCGCACGCGCGCCGGGGCGCCGCTGAATTGCCACCCAACCTCGAAGCCTCCATGAGCACGAAACTCCAGGTCACCGTCAACGCCCGCAGCTACGCGTATCCGTCCGCCCCGACCGTCGTTGTGTGCGTCGACGGCTGCGAACCCGACTACATCGCGCAGGCGGTGGCTTTCGGCCACATGCCGTTCATGAAGCGCGTGCTGGCCGAGGGCACCGCGCTGGTGGCCGACTGCGTGGTGCCGACCTTCACCAACCCGAACAACCTGTCGATCGTCACCGGCGCGCCACCCTCGGTGCACGGCATCTGCGGCAACTATCTGTATGACGCCGCCAGCGGCACAGAAGTGATGATGAACGACCCCAAGTGGCTGCGCGCGCCCACGCTGCTGGCCGCGCTGGCTGACGCCGGCGCCTCGGTCGCGGTGATCACAGCCAAGGACAAGCTGCGCAAGCTGCTCGGTCACAAGATGAAGGGCATCTGCTTTTCGTCGGAGAAGTCGGACCAGGTCACGTTGGCCGACAACGGCATCGACAGCGTGCTGCCGATGGTCGGCATGCCGGTGCCCGATGTCTACAGCGCCGAGCTGAGCGAGTTCGTGTTCGCCGCCGGCGTCAAGCTGATGCAGGCGCGCCGCCCCGACGTGATGTACCTGTCGACCACCGATTACATCCAGCACAAGCATGCGCCCGGCGATGCCGACGCCAACGCCTTCTACCGGATGATGGACGGCTACCTTGCGCAGCTCGACGCCGCCGGCTGCGTGATCGCGCTGACCGCCGACCATGGCATGAACGCCAAGACCAAGCTGGACGCCAGCCCGAACGTGATCTTCCTGCAGGACCTTCTCGACGGCTGGCTCGGCGCCGCCGCCGCGCGCGTCATCCTGCCGATCACCGACCC
>CAZTUT010000165.1:0-6236 GCA_964616395.1 uncultured Burkholderiaceae bacterium | reverse complement strand
CTTGAAGTTGGTCAGCATGCCGCCGAGCCAGCGCTGGTCGACGTAGGGCATGCCGGCGCGGGTGGCTTCCTCGATGATGATGTCGCGTGCCTGGCGCTTGGTGCCGACGAACAGCACGGTGCCGCGGTTGGCAGCCAGCTGGCGAACGAACTTCGTCGACGACTGGAAGTTTTCCAGCGTGCGCTCGAGGTTGATGATGTGGATCTTGTTGCGATGGCCGAAGATGTACTGCGCCATCTTCGGGTTCCAGAAGCGGGTCTGGTGGCCGAAGTGCACGCCGGCTTCCAGCATTTCACGCATGGTGACTGACATGGGAATCTCCTGACGAGGTTGGGTCCAGCGCATCCACCAACGTCAGCCCGGAGGCCGACACCTCGACGGGTGGCGCGCGCGATTTATCCGCCCTTGGTGCAACGGACAGCCAAGTATTATACGTTTTTTCCCGAACTGGCTCGGGCGCCTGCCGACCGCGCCGCCCAAGATCCCATGGCCATCGAAATCAAGTCAGCCGCCGACATCGAGTGCATGCGCGTGGCCGGCCGTCTGGCCGCTGAAGTGCTGGACTTCATCACCCCGCACGTGCGTGCTGGGGTGACCACTGGCGAGATCGATCGGCTCTGCCACGACTACATGGTCAATGTCCAGGGCACTGTTCCGGCGCCGCTCAATTACGCACCCGCCGGATATACGCCCTACCCGCGGTCGATCTGCACCTCGGTCAACCATCAGGTCTGCCATGGCGTGCCCGACGACACCAAGGTGCTGAAGAACGGCGACATCGTCAACATCGACGTCACCGTCATCAAGGATGGCTACCACGGCGACAACAGCCGGATGTACTACGTCGGCGAGCCGTCGATCGCCGCCCGCCGACTCTGCGAGATTACCTACGAGTGCATGTGGCTGGGCATTGCCCAGGTCAAGCCGGGCGCGGCACTCGGCGACATCGGCCATGCGATCCAGGTCCATGCCGAAAAAAACGGCTACAGCGTCGTGCGCGAGTTCTGCGGCCACGGTATCGGCCGCAAGTTCCACGAAGACCCTCAGATTCTGCACTACGGCCGCCCCGGCACCCTCGACCGGCTCCAGGCCGGCATGACGTTCACGATCGAGCCGATGATCAATGCCGGCCGGCGCGAGATCAAGGAACTGCGCGACGGCTGGACGATTGTGACCAAGGATCACTCGCTGTCCGCGCAGTGGGAACACACGGTGCTGGTCACGCCGACGGGCTACGAGATCCTCACGACCTCCGCCGGAACGCCGCCGCCGGCCGCCATCGCGGTCGGATTGCGGGGCGTTGACGCAGTCGCGACGCCGGCCTGAGACGCCTGCGGCCCGCGTCATGAACGACGTCGGCTTTTCGCTGCGCGACGAACTGCGCGCTTCGCGCGATCAGTTGATCCAGGAGTTTCGCGCGAGTGGCCGTGCGCAGCCGCTTCTTCGCGGCCTGTCACGCTGCGTCGACCGCCTGCTGACCCGCGTTGCCAGTCATACCGGCGTATCGCGATTCGCCTGCCTGGTGGCCGTCGGCGGCTACGGCCGCGGCGAGCTGTTCCCCTTTTCCGACGTCGATGTTCTGATCCTGACGGCCGAACCGCCGCAGGATGCGCAGCGTCAGGCGATCGAGGATCTGGTCGGCCACCTGTGGGACATGGGCCTGCACCTCGGCCACAGCGTACGAACCGTTCAGGAGTGTCGTAACGAGGCCGCGCAGGACGTCACCGTCATGACCTCGATGCTCGAGGCGCGCCATCTCGCCGGTCCGCGCACGCTGCACGACCAGCTGACCGGCGGGCTGGCCGAACTGATCGATCCGCAGGCGTTCTTCCGCGCCAAGCTGCTCGAACAGCAGCAGCGACACACCAAGTACCAGGACACGCCGTACTCGCTCGAACCGAACTGCAAGGAGAGTCCGGGCGGGCTGCGCGACCTTCAGGTGCTGCTGTGGATCGCACGCGCCGCCTCGCTCGGTTCAAGCTGGGCCGCATTGCAACGAGGCGACCTGATCACGCGCGAGGAGCATCGGATGCTCCGCCGCAGCGAGCGGATCATCAAGGACATCCGCATCCGTCTGCACATCGTCGCTGGCCGACGCGAGGACCGACTGGTGTTCGACGTTCAGCAGGCGGTCGCCGATAGCGCAGGCGTGGTGGCCAAGGGGGGCCGGCGCGCCAGCGAAGTGCTGATGCAGCGCTATTACCGTGCCGCCAAAATGGTCACGCAGCTCAACACGGTCGTGTTGCAGAACATCGAGGCGCAGCTGTTTCCGCGCCCGGCCGCCGCCGCCGTGCCGATCGATGCCGTGTTCGTGGCCCGCAACGAACTGCTCGATATCGATGACGACCGGGCGCTGGAAAAGGACCCCAACGCGATCCTGCGCGGCTTCCTGCTGCTCGCCCAGCACGGCGAGCTCAAGGGGATGTCGGCGCGGCTACTGCGCGCGCTGTGGCACGCGCGCGATCGCATCGACGCACGCTTCCGCGCCGACCCGCGCAATCGCCAGACCTTCCTTGCGCTGCTGCAGCAGCCCGTCGGCGTGATCCACGAGTTGCGCCGAATGAATCAGTGGGCGATCCTCGGCCGCTATCTGCCGGTGTTCCGCCGCATCGTCGGACAGATGCAGCACGATCTGTTCCACGTCTACACGGTCGACCAGCACATCCTGATGGTGGTGCGCAACCTGCGGCGCTTCGCGCAATCGAAGTTCGCGCACGAGTATCCGCTGTGCAGCCAGCTGATCAGCGATTTCGACAAACCGTGGCTGCTCTATACCGCCGCGCTGTTCCACGACATTGCCAAGGGGCGCGGCGGAGATCACTCGACGCTGGGCAAGCGCGATGCGATCCGCTTCTGCCAGCGGCACGGCCTGTCGGCCGCCGACACCGCGCTGGTCGGCTTCCTGGTCGAACAGCACCTGACCATGTCGCAGGTCGCGCAGAAGCAGGACATCGCCGACCCCGAGGTGATCGACCGCTTTGCCGCGCTGGTTGGCAACGAGCGCAACCTGACCGCGCTCTATCTGCTGACCGTCGCCGATGTGCGCGGCACCAGTCCGAAAGTCTGGAACAACTGGAAGGCGCGACTGCTCGAAGACCTGTTCCGGCTGACGCGGCGCCGCCTCGGTGGCGAGCCGCGCGCCGCCACCGCCGAACTCGAGAGCCGAAAGCGCGAGGCATTGCGGGTGTTACAGCTCTACGGACTTTCGCCACAGGCCCATGAGGCGCTGTGGAATGAGCTCGATGTCGTCTACTTCATGCGTCAGACCGCGCGCGATATTGCCTGGCACACGCGCAGCCTGATCGCCCACGTCAGCACCGACAGGCCGATCGTCCGCGTCAGGCTGTCGCCGGCCGGCGAAGGCATCGAGGTCATGGTCTACGTGCGCGATCGTCGCGACCTGTTCGCACGGGTGTGTGGATTCTTCGATGCCCGCCGCCTCAGCATTCTCGAGGCGCGCATCCACACCACGCGCCACGGCTACGCGCTCGACACGTTCATCGTGACCGACCATGGGCGCGCAGCGCACTACCGCGAACTGCTCGGGCGCATCGAGAAGGAACTGACCGCCTGGATCGGCGAGGACACGGGCCTGCCGGAGCCGGTCAAGGCCCGCCTGTCGCGGCACTCGCGCCACTTTCCGGTCTTGCCGAGCGTGCACCTGCAGCCCGACGAACGTGGCAACGCCTATCTGCTGTCGATCACCGCCACAGACCGGATGGGCCTGCTGTACGCGATCACCCGCGTGCTCGCCCAGCATGGCACCAGCGTGCAGACCGCGAAGATCAATACGCTCGGCGAGCGTGTCGAGGACGTGTTCCTGATCGGCGGCAGCGCGCTCGAATCTCCGCGCACCCAGTTGCAGCTCGAAACCGACCTGCTGGCCGCACTGACGCCCTGACGGCCTGCGCGTCAGTCGTCCGCCACGTTCGCCAGATCGGGGAACAGCACGTCGGTGAATCCGAAGCGGGTGAAGTCGCGCACCCGCATCGGATACAGAATCCCGTCGAGGTGATCGACCTCGTGCTGGACCACGCGCGCATGGAATCCGTCGACCGTGCGGTCGATCGGCTGCTGCTGCGGATCGACCCCGGTGTAGCGGAGCCGCGCATGGCGGGCTACCACGCCTCGCAGTCCTGGCACCGACAGGCACCCTTCCCAGCCCTCCTCCATGGCATCACCCAGCGGCGTGAGGACCGGGTTGATGAGCACGGTCGGCGGCACGGGCGGCGCATCGGGATAGCGCTGCACGCGCTCGAAACCGAACACAACCAGCCGCAGCGGCACACCGATCTGGGGCGCGGCTAGCCCGGCGCCCTGCGCGGCGCGCATCGTCTCGAACATATCGGCGATCAGTTCATGCAGCGCGGGGCCGAAATCCGTCACCGGCTCGCTGACGCGCAGCAGACGAGGATCACCCATGCGCAGGATCTCGCGGATCATGGCGAAACCCCCGACGCGCCCGCCTCGCGTACCGCGTGCGTCAGCACCTCGACTGCCCGCGTGATCGCGCCGTCCATCACCTGCTCGATTTCCTTCATTTCGATCCGCACCGCGCTGCTGCCGCGACCGGCTGCGTGGTTGACCACCACGCACAGCGCCGCGTAATCCAATTCCGCTTCGCGCGCCAGCACGGCCTCGGGCATGCCGGTCATGCCCACGAGATCGCCACCGTCGCGGGCAATGCGCTCGATCTCGGCGGCCGTCTCCAGCCGAGGCCCCTGCGTGCAGGCATAGACGCCGCCGTCGACCACCGCCTGCCCCGCCTGCCGCGAACCTTCCAGCAGCGCGGCGCGCAGGCGCGCAGCGTAGGGCTGCGTGAAGTCGACGTGCACCACCTGCCCGCCCGCTCCCGAGAAAAAGGTCGACGCCCGGCTGTGCGTGTAATCGATGATCTGGTCGGGCACCGCCAGTACCCCGGGGCCGAGGTCAGCACGCACGCCGCCCACCGTCGCCACGGCGAACACGCCTGCAACACCCAGTTCCTTCAACGCCCACATGTTGGCGCGATAGTTGATCTCGTGCGGCGCGATCGTGTGTCCATAGCCGTGCCTCGCAAGAAAGACGACCTCGCAGCCGCCCAGCTCGCCGATCGTGACCGCGCCCGACGGCTCGCCATACGGGGTGCGCACGACCTGCCTGCGAACGTTGGACAGCGCCGAGAGCTTTGCCAGGCCGCTGCCGCCAATGATTGCGTACATGTTTTTCCTTTAAGGCCGCTGCCTGGTCCGCCCGCGCGGGTCAGGCCGGTTCTGCGCCAAGCAGTTGCCGCAGCGCCTGTTCGTCGATGATCTGAACGCCGAGCGCGGCCGCCTTGTCGAGCTTGCTGCCCGCCTCCGCGCCGGCAACGACAAAGTCCGTCTTCTTCGATACCGAGGCCGAGACCTTGCCACCCGCCGCCACGATCATCGCACTGGCCTCATCGCGGCTGAGGGTCGGCAGCGTCCCGGTCAGGACCAGCGTCTTGCCGGCGAGCGGCCCGGCAGCGACGGGCGCGGCGCCCTCCGACTCCGGCCAGTCGACACCGGCCGCTCGCAACTGGTCGATGACCTCGCGGTTATGCGGCTGGCCGAGAAAGCGCAGGATCGAGGTCGCAACAATCGGGCCGACGTCGTTGACCTGCAGCAGCGCCGCTTCGTCTGCCGCCAGCAGCCGGTCGAGCGCGCCGAAGTGCCGCGCGAGGTCGCGCGCGGTCGACTCGCCGACGTGCCGGATACCCAGCGCGAAGATGAAGCGCGCCAGCGAGGTCTTGCGCGCCTGGTCGAGCGAGGCGATCAGGTTGGCGGCTGACTTCTCGCCCATCCGGTCCAGTTCGCCGAGGGTTTTCGCATCGAGTCGGAACAGGTCAGCCGGCGTATGAACGAGGCCCGCATCGACGAGCTGCTCGACCAGCCGATCACCGAGGCCTTCGATATCCAGCGCGCGCCGTCCGGCGAAGTGAAGCAATGCCTGCTTGCGCTGCGCCGGGCAATACAGGCCACCGCTGCAGCGGGCGACCTTTTCGCCTTCCTCCCGGAATGCCGCGGATCCACACACCGGGCAGGCCGACGGCATGGCGAACTCGGGCACCCCGGCGGGCCGACGCTCGGCAATGCTGCCGACGATCTCCGGGATCACGTCGCCGGCGCGGCGCACGATGACGCTGTCGCCGACGCGGATGTCCTTGCGCCGGATCTCGTCTTCGTTGTGCAGCGTGGCATTGGACACCGTGGTGCCGCCGACAAAGACCGGCGCAA
>CAZTUT010000164.1:0-6279 GCA_964616395.1 uncultured Burkholderiaceae bacterium | reverse complement strand
GCCTCGGCGAGCTGAGCAGCCGCCGGTTGCGGCCGCGGCGACGTGTCGATCAGCACCGCGCTCAGGCCGGCCAGCCGGAAGCCGCGGGCGGCGGCCAGCGCATCGGCCTCGCCGGCCGCGCGACCGGTGGCGCCATCGCGCGCGATGTTGCCGCGACCATCGGTCAGCAGCACCGTAACTGGCGTATGGCCGCGGCGCCGCTCGGCGGTGGCCAGCAACAGCAATGCGTCGATGCCGGCTGCCAGCGGCGTACCGCCGCCACCCGGCAACGCGGCCAGCGAGCGCTTGGCGCGCACCAGCGAGCGCGTGGGCGGCAGCATCAGGTCGGCGCCCGGGCCGCGGAACGCGATCAGCGCCACTTCGTCGCGCCGCACGTAGCACTCGGCCAGCAGCAGTTCGACCGCGCCCTTGGCCTCGGCCAGCCGGTGCAGCGCGCTGGAGCCGGAGGCATCGACCGCGAACAGCGTGGTGGTCTGCGAGCGCTGCTTGAACCGCTTGATACGGAAGTCGTCGTGCCGCACCTCGACACGCGCACCGCTGCGTGCGCCACCGGTGCGAACGCGCTCGGCGCGCCGCAGGGGCTGCCAGGGCGCAGCGGCGCGCAGCGTCTCGACCACATTGAGGCGGGCACCCGCGCGCGGCTCGCCACGGCGGGTGCCGGCCGGCGTGCCGCGCTTGGGCGAACTGCGCGCCGCGCCGCTGCGACCACCAGCGGCCTGCGCACGGCGCGGCATGAAGCCCGCCATCAGCAGCGCCAGCAGGCCGGGCGGGATCGCGGCCTGCGCGGCCTCCAGCACGCGCTCTTCGAGCGGGCCGTCGGGCAAGGGCTGGTCCTGCTCCGAGTCGGATCGATCCTGCGAGTCTTCGGGTGGCGGTTGCTGCGGTGGCGGCTCGGCAGAATCGTCTTCGCGCGCTGGCAGTTGCGTGGCGCGGGCGGCCAGCACCAGCCGGGCGGCGAGGCGGATGTCATCGTCGTCGAGCATGTCGCGCTCGTCGAGCGCGGCCGCGGCGCAGGCCACGCGCAGCGCCAGCCATGGCGCGCGCAGCGAGGCCACGCCGAGCGCGAAGGCAACCGCGCACACGGCCTCGAGCTGCGCATCGGTCGCCCGCACACGCGGCAGCCGCAGGCGCGCGGCCTGCACCTGCTCGGGCGTGACCACACCCGCGTCGGCGGCGCGCAGGCTCAGGCCGTTCAGATCGACGCGAAGCGCCAGCCGGTCGAGCAGCGCCGCGGGCGGTGCACCTTCATCGTCCACGCCCTCATCGAGCGCGATCACGCCGAAGCGGGCCGGCGCCTGCAGCGCCACGCCATCGCGCTCGAGCCGCACGGCGCCGGCATCCATGACGGCGGCGATGCGCGCCGCGACATCGGGTGCCAGCCGCTCGGCCATCGGGATCAGCAGCAGCGCGCCATCGCTGTCGGCCAGCAGGCCGCGCTCGGCGACCGGGCGGCCGGCGCGCAGCGTGGCCGCGAGATCGAGCCCGCCCAACAATCGGCTGTCGGTGATGTGCAGCGGCATCCGCCGCAGCGGCTGCGGCGCGGTCAGACGACGCAACTCGTCGAGCCAGCGCTCGCGCAACGGCCCGGCACCCGCGCGCACGCACGCGCCGCCCAGGCCCACCGGATCGACCGCGATCAGCACCGCAGCCAGCAGTGCTTCGGACCAGCGGGCCTCGGCGGCGGCGGCCGCATCGGCCGCATCGGAAGATCTGGCCGCGGCCGCCATGCGGTCACGAAGCCCGGCGTCCGCGGCGACCGTGTTCGTCATGCGGTGACCGTCGGCAGCAGCGTGTTGAGAAACATTGCCCGGCAGTGGCCGCGATGGCAGCCGGCTCAGGCCACCGGCAGCAGTTCGGCCAGCGCGCGCTCGACCCGGGTGGACGAGCCAGTGTCGTCGAGCACGTTGCGGCGCAAGCGGTGCCGTAATGCAGGCGGCGCCACCCGGCGAATGTGATCGAGGCCGACGACAGGCGCCGACTCGATGGCCGCCAGCGCGCGGGCTGCGCGCATCAGCGTCAGCTCGCCGCGCAGGCCGTCAGTGCCCAGCGCCATGCACAGGCGCGTGGTCTGCTCCAGCACCGCGTCGGGCACTGCCACATCGGCCACGCGTTCGCGCGCGGCGACGATGCGGCGCCGGACCCGCGCGTCTTCCTTGTGCCAGGCCGCGGTGAAGGCGTCCGGGTCGCGTTCGTAGGCATCGCGGCGACGGATCACCTCGACCCGCTGCGCGACGTCGGTGGGCGTGCGCACCTCGACCGACAGGCCAAAGCGGTCGAGCAGTTGCGGTCGCAGTTCGCCTTCCTCGGGGTTGCCGCTGCCGATCAGCACGAAGCGCGCCGGGTGCCGCACGCTCAGGCCCTCGCGCTCGATCACGTTCTCGCCGGAGGCGGCCACGTCGAGCAGCAGGTCGACCAGATGGTCTTCCAGCAGGTTCACTTCGTCGATGTACAGGAAGCCGCGGTGGGCGCGCGCCAGCAGGCCGGGCTCGAACGCCTTCACGCCCTGGGTCAGCGCGCGCTCCAGATCGAGCGCGCCGACCACGCGATCCTCGGTCGCGCCCAGCGGCAGATCGACCACCGGCACCGGCACCGTACCGCTCTTGAGCGCGGTCTTGCCGGCGGCGCGCGGCGCCTTGCAGACCTCGCAGGAACTGGCCGGTGCGCGCGGATCGCAGCTATACGGGCAGCCGATCACGACTTTCATCGGCGGCAGCAGCGCCGCCAGCGCCCGCACCGCAGTTGACTTGCCGGTGCCGCGGTCACCGAACACCAGCACGCCGCCGATCGACGGCTCGACCGCCGCGATCAGCAGCGCCAGCTTCATCTCGTCCTGGCCGACGATGGCGGAAAAGGGAAACGGGGTCGCCATAGGAGGTGCGCGCTGTCCGCGTGCCTAATCGGGTTGACACCCGATGGTAACGGACATTTGACAGCCGGCGACAGCGCTGCCGCGGGCAGTCGACCGGCTGCGGGCGCGGCGCACTTCGCTGCGCGGTCATCGGCTGAGCGCCCGATGTCTCCGGATGCGTGGAGCCACGCCGGGACCGAGCGCTCAAACGGTCAGCCAACGGCCTTCATCAGGACCCGCAGCCCGAACGCAACGGCCGTCATGGGCAACCGAACATCCAGCCAGGATTGAAGCGAGGCCCAAAAAGGACCCGGCAAATGTCAGGCCATCAGTTTGATTGATGTTCGGTGGTGGAGACGAAGGGGATCGAACCCTCGACCTTCGCATTGCGAACGCGACGCTCTCCCAGCTGAGCTACGTCCCCACGGCAAGGGCGCGATTGTAGCCGCAGCGGGGGCGAGCCTTCAAGTTGACCGCCCGCGGCTAGACTATGCAGGCTTTCACCCTGCGGCCGCCGATGAAATTCACGACCGAGTTCTGCGAACGCGAGTACAACGCGCGCGCCGCGATTCCCGATCACGCCGCCATCTTCGCGCGCTGGACCGACCGCGCGGCGGCCACGCGGCGGCTACGCGCCTGCCTGATCGACCTGCCCTACGGCGACACCGCGCACGAGAAGCTCGACCTGTTTGCCGCGCGCAGCGACGGCGCGCCGCTGCTGGTGTTCATCCACGGCGGCTACTGGCGCTCGCTCGACAAGTCCGATTTCTCCTGGCTCGCCCCCGCCTTCGTGCAGGAAGACATCTCGGTGGCGCTGCTCAACTACGGACTGGCGCCGCAGACTACGCTCGAAGACATCGTGCGCCAGGTGCTGCGCGCACTGGGCTGGCTGTACCTTCGCGCCGACCGCTACGGCTTCGACCCGGAGCGCATCTACATCGCGGGCCACTCGGCCGGCGGACACCTGGTGGCGATGGCGATGGCCGCGCTCTGGCCGGTGCTCGACGAGCGCCTGCCGGCCAACCTGGTCAAGGGCGGACTGGCCATCAGCGGCCTGTACGACCTGGCGCCGCTGCTGCACGCGCCGTTCGTCAACAATGACCTGAGGCTCAACGCGGAGCGCGCGCAGCGGTTGTCGCCGATCCACTTGCCACCCGCCACCCGCGCGCCGCTGCTGACCGCGGTGGGGGCACTGGAGTCGGCCGAGTTCAAGCGCCAGAACGCGCTGATCGCGCAAGCGTGGGCGCCGGTGTTCGCGCGCGACGTGCCGCTGCCGGGCTGTCATCATCTGGCGGTGTGCGATGAACTGGGCCTGCACGGCAGCGCGCTGTTTGGTGCTGCCGTCGATCTGGTGCGCGGCCGATGCTGACGCTCGCGACCGCGCCCCATCTGCGCCCCACCCGCGCCCCAGCGCCGCCCGGCCCGACTGACGACACCCCGCCTCCTTTCGCTCCACCGCGCCGCCAACCGACCCAATCAATGCCCCGGAGACTTTCGATGACCGCACGCCTTCCTCAACTGCATCGCCGCGCGCTGCGGCTCGGCGTTGCCGCACTGGCTGCAACGCTACCGCTCGCTGCGTTCGCCGGCGATCTGAGCACCGTCGATCGGCTGACGCAGACCCAGTTCCGGCTGATGTCCGAGGATCTCGGCGCCGCGCTGTCGTTCAAGCCGCTGGTCCCGGCCGAGCCGCTGGGCACAACCGGCTTTGACCTCGGCGTCGCGGTCACGGCGACCGACCTCAAGTTCCCGGGGCTGCTGTCACTGGCGACCAACGGCTCGAGCATCCCGAGCTATGTGCCGGTGCCGTCGATCCGGCTGCACAAGGGTCTGCCCTTCAACGTCGATGTCGGGCTGTCTTACACGGCGTTGCCGAGCACGAACATCAAGCTGTGGGGCGGCGAGCTGCGCTGGGCGGTACTCGAAGGTAATGCGGCGTTGCCGGCCATCGCCGTGCGCGGCGCCTACAACGCCAGCAGCGGCGTGGACCAGCTCAAGCTGCGCACCGCCAGCGCCGATGTGTCGATCTCCAAGGGCATCGCAATGTTCACGCCGTATGCCGGTGTGGGCCAGGTGTGGGTGAAGAGCACGCCGCAGGGTGTACCCACGCTGAGCGAGGAGAGCTTCACGCAGGGCAAGGTGTTCGTCGGCATGAACATCAATCTGGGCGTGAACTTTGCCGTCGAGGCCGACAAGACCGGCGGCATCACGAGCATCGGCGCGAAGGTGGGGTTCCGGTTTTAGGCACGTGCCGTTCAAAGCAAACGGGCCGCGCGAGCGGCCCGTTTTCGTTGCTGCAGCAAGAGCGCTGCGCGCAGCCTCAGTCCCTGCGGAACTGGTCGTGGCAGGCCTTGCACGACTTGCCGGTCTCACCGAAGGCGGCGCGGATCGCGGCCACGTCACCGGTCTTGGCGGCGGCGTTCAGGTTGACGACGGCCTGGCGGAAATTGCCGCCGAGTTCCTTGACCTTCGGGTCCTTGAACACTTCGGGCTTGGCGCGCGTGGGCGGGTTGCCACCGGTCTCGGAGCCGGGGATGTAGCCCTCGCCCGGCAGTTGCGAGGCGAAGTCGATCACGGCGGCGCTGCGCTGGATCGCGGCAACGTCGGGCTTGTCGGCCTTCAGCTGGTTATTGATGCGGCCCATGTGGTTGCCCATCAGCACGTAGGCCGACTGGCGATAGCGGATCGCATCTTCGGGCTTTGCGAACTGGGCCTGGGCGGGCAGGGCCGTCAGCGCGCCAACGGCAACGCTCAGCGACAAGAGAAGCTTTTTCATGTGAGTCATATCCCTGGGGAAGTTGGAAAGCGGGCGTCTTCCGGCGGAGCAACACGGCTCAAGCAACGGCGCGCAATCGTGAGCTTACTCGCTGGACACCGCGTGCCGGGACCACAACCATGACAACAAGGCGCGAGTCCGTTAGCAGCGCCGCGCCAGTTCGGCGGCCTTGCCCACATAGCCGGCGGGCGTCAGGGCCAGCAGCGCGTCGCACGCCTCGGCCGGCAGCGGCAGTCCGCGCACGAATTCGTGCAGCGCCTCGCGCGTGATGCCCTTGCCACGCGTCAGCGCCTTCAGCTTCTCGTAGGGCTCGGGCACGCCGTAACGGCGCATCACCGTCTGCACCGGCTCGGCCAGCACTTCCCAGGCATCGTCCAGATCGGCCGCCAGTGCGGCGTGGTTCACCTCGAGCTTGTCGAGGCCGCGCAGGCACGACGCGTAGGCGATCAGGCTATAGCCGAAGGCCACGCCGAGATTGCGCAGCACGGTCGAGTCGGTCAGGTCGCGCTGCCAGCGCGATACCGGCAGCTTCTCGGCCAGATGGCGCAGCAGCGCGTTGGCCAGTCCCAGGTTGCCCTCGGAGTTTTCGAAGTCGATCGGGTTGACCTTGTGCGGCATCGTGGAGGAGCCGACTTCGCCGGCCTTGACCTTCTGC
>CAZTUT010000163.1:0-6290 GCA_964616395.1 uncultured Burkholderiaceae bacterium | reverse complement strand
TATTGAACCGCAGCCCGCGAAGGCGAGCGTTCGCAACGCCAGGGTTCACGGCCTGTTGCTGCCGGCGCTCCTGCTACTGGTGTGGGAGGCTGCGGTGCGCCTCGGCGCGGTCAGCGCGCACCTGATGCCGCCGCCCACCGAAATCGCGCGCAGCTTTGCCGAGCTGCTGGCCGACGGCGCGCTGCTGGCGCACGTGGCCGTCAGCAGCCTGCGCGTACTGGCGGGCTTTGCGATCGGCGCATCGCTGGCGGTGGTGGCCGGAGCCGCGGTCGGCCTGAGCCGCCGCGCCGAAGCGCTGCTCGACCCGACGTTCCAGGCGCTGCGCGCCATTCCGTCGCTCGCCTGGGTGCCGCTGCTGCTGCTGTGGCTGGGCATCGACGAGGCGCCCAAGCTGGTGCTGATCGCCATCGGCGCGTTCTTCCCGGTGTACATGGGCCTGGTGTCCGGTATTCACAACGTCGATCGCAAGCTGGTGGAGGTCGGGCAGATGTACGGGCTGGGCGGACTGGCGCTGGTGCGCCGGATCTTCGTGCCGGCCGCCGCGCCGAGCCTGTTCACCGGCCTGCGCAACGGCCTGTCGCTGGCGTGGATGTTCGTGGTCGCGGCCGAGTTGATCGCCGCCACGCGCGGCCTCGGCTACCTGCTGACCGACGGCCGCGAGACCGGCCGCGCCGACGTGGTGATCATCGCCATCGTCACACTGGCGCTGCTGGGCAAGGCCAGCGACAGCCTGCTGCGCGCGCTGGAGCAGCGCGTGCTGGCCTGGCGCGACGTGTTCGCCTCGCGCGAGGGGGTGGCATGAGCCCGCCGGGCCGCCCCAAGGGCGAATCCCCGAGCGCGCAGCGTGAGGGTAGTCCAGTGAGCGCGGCCGTGCTGGACATCGCCATCGCTGCCAAGCAGTTCGGCGCGGTGCCGGTGATGCGCGACGTGGCGCTGACACTGGCGCCGGGCGAGGTGGTGGCGCTGGTCGGCCCGAGCGGCTGCGGCAAGAGCACGCTGCTGCGCATCGTCGCCGGTCTCGACCGCCAGTACAGCGGTCACTGCCGCGTGCTCGGCGAGGCAGCGCAAGTTCACTCGGGGCACGTTGGCTTCATCTTTCAGGAGCCGCGCCTGCTGCCGTGGCTGACGGTGGCCGACAACGTTGGCTTCGAGCTGGGCCGGCACGGCGGCCGGCATCCGCGCGTGCGCGAGCTGCTCGACGAGGTGGGTCTGGCTGAGTTCGCCAACGCCTACCCCAAGCAGTTGTCCGGCGGCATGGCCCAACGCGCCGCGATCGCGCGCGGCCTGTTCACGCAACCGGAACTGCTTCTGCTCGACGAGCCATTCAGCGCGGTGGACGCGTTCACGCGGATGCGGCTGCAGGACCTGCTGCTGCGCGTGGCCGCCCATCACGGCACCACGGTGCTGCTGGTGACCCACGACATCGACGAGGCCGTGTATCTTGCCGACCGCGTGGTGGTGCTGGCGCCGCGGCCCGGTCGGTGGGTGGGTGAAGTCCGCAACCCGCTACCGCGACCGCGCGATCGCCAGTCGTCGCACCTGACCGAGCTGCGGCAGCAAACGCTGGCGCTGCTCGACCAGTCGGCGCCACCCGAGCCGGTCGCAGCGGTATCCGCTGCTGCGCCGGCCGCTACGCCGTCGGCAGCGCTTGCGCAGCCGGCGCTGCCGATCCCCTGTCCCGTGCCAAGAGCGAGTTGACCTGATGAATGCCGACCAACTGCGCGCCGCCCAGGCGCCGCTGAAGACCCTCTACAAGGAGCAGCCGACTGCCGCGCTGCGCACGCTGCATGCGCAGGGTCGGATCGGCGACGACGAGCCCACGGTGCGCATCGAGACCGGCCACGGCAAGGTGCTGGCCGGCCTGCATCCGGCCACCGGCGGCAGCGGCGACGATGCCTGCTCCGGCGACATGCTGCTCGAGTCGCTGGCCGCCTGCGCCGGCGTGACCTTCAAGGCAGTGGCCATCGCGATGGGCATCGCAATTCGCAATGCGCGCGTAATCGTTGAAGGCGACCTCGACTTCCGCGGCACGCTGGGCGTGGCCAAGGATGCGCCGGTCGGCTTCTCAGCCATTCGCATGCGCTTCGAATTCGACAGCGACGCCAGCGCCGAGCAGCGCGCCTCGCTGCTGAAGCTGGTCGAGCGCTACTGCGTGATCGCGCAGACGCTGCGCAATCCGCCGTCGTTGCAGGTGTCGCTCGGGTAGGTACAGGCGGGCACGGCGCGCTTGTACACCCGCCGCAATGCGCACTCAGCGGGTTGACTCACCCAGTAAAGCCCGCAGGAAGTCGGCATCACTCCACGCCGGACCGCGACCAGCCATCGCCTCGAGAATCCCCGAGGCTTGACGCACCACCACCAGTCCACGGCGCCGAAGCAGGTACAGGCGCTGATTGCCGGCGCCAGCGGCCATCGCGATGTCTTCGTTACGCCCGAAGGCCTGCACCGCGGAATCAAGATCCGTACGTGGACCCGGCCGTACCAGCCCCGGGCGCAGCAGCCACCAGGTCAGGCCATAGCCGGGATTGGCGGTTGTGCCGTCGAAGCACGCGGCCAGCGTCGCTGCATGCACGCCCTTCCCGCCATCGAGCATCCATTGGCCGAAGCGCGCCCAGTGGCGCGCCGTCAGCGCCGCGCCTTGCGGCAACAGCGGAAAGTCATCGGTACCGCGACGCCAGCGATCGACCGTCACGCCGATCGGATCGAGCACGCGCGCTCGCAGATAGGCCACCGGATCACCTTCGCGGCCCGCCGCACGAAGCTTGCGCCGCATGATCTCGCCGAACACCTGGAACGGCGTGGGCCCGTACTCGAAACGTGAGCCAGGCGGATCGCGCAGCGGCGCACTCACCGACGCTGCGTAGGTCGGAGGACGACCGATCCGTTCACCGGTCAACCCGCTGGTCAGCGTCAGCAACTGGCGCAAGGTGATTCCGGCGCGCGCATCGGCCGACCATTCTTCGAGGGTGAGCGCACAGCGCTCATCGAGCGACAGCAGCCCGTCGGCCGCGGCCGCCGCGGCAAGCACGCCGCAGAAGCTCTTGGTGCCGCTGGCGGTTTCCCAGGCACGCGTCGCCGAACCCGCGTTCGGGTAGTCCTCGAACAGCAGCGCGCCCGACTGCATCACCGCCATCGACACGCCGTTGCGTTCAGCCGAGTAGCGCGCCGCGCGATCAAAGTTCAGTGACTCGCTCGCCAATACCGGCCGCGGCACAGAAGCGGTGGACGCCCCGGCGAGCACGAGCGCGAGGAAGTCGCGACGATTCATGGTTTCACTCATCGATTCATGCCCGATCGGGTCGCTCAAGCGCAGGGGTTATTGACCTGACGGACATTACGGGTCCGGGCGGCACCGTGGTCGCAAAAAGTTGTAACCAGGTTTGACCCGCCATCGTTTCGACGCGATGAAGTCGCAGACTTGTCGGGGTACTTACCGCGGGTTCAGGATCGCGACCTTCAGCCGATCATCCTGTGATCGTTCCACTGCGCCCGGCCCTACCCGTACTCGATCGGCACGATCCCGACGCCGAATTGCCCGAACCGCTTGATGGGAGAACAACGCGCATGCCCGCGACCCCGCAACGTGCAGTTACCCGGATCCGCGGGCCATGGCTCGCGATCGTGGCCCTTGCGCTCGCCGGATGCGGCGGCGGCGGCGATTCGCCCGCTGCGCCGCCACCTGCGCCCCCGCCGTCTTCGATCGAGCGGCAGATCAATGCGACCACGACCGACAGCAGTATCACCGCCGCCCCCGCAGGGGCCGAAGCACCGCACGTGGCGATCACCCCGTCGCCTGCGGTCAGCGCGCGCGGCAAGCTGGTGGTCTTCCTTCCTGGAACGCAAGGTCGCCCGACTCAATATCTCTACATTCTTCGCGCCGGCGCCAGTCGAGGCTTTCATGCGGTCGGGCTGAATTATCCGAATCAGACCGCCATGGGCGCACTGTGCCAGTTCAGCACCGAGCCCGATTGCTACTGGTCCGCACGGCGAGTCGTCATTCATGGCGGCGGAACCCCGGTCGCCGGCCAGAGCGCAGTGACCCCTGCCGACGCCATCGTCAATCGGCTCAACAAACTGCTGGGATGGCTCCACGCGAGCTACCCGAGCGAGAACTGGGGACAGTTCTTGACAGCCAGTAACTCGGTCGATTGGAGCAAGGTGGTCCTGGCCGGACATTCACAGGGCGGCGGACACGCTGGCGTGCTCGCCAAGGAAGTCGCGCTGAGCCGCGCCGTCTACTTCTCTTCCCCAGAAGACTGGAACGAAACAACCGACACGCCCGCTCCGTGGACGAGCAGCAGGCCCAACGTCACGCCGCCGAGCCAGCAGTTCGGATTCGGTGCCGATGCCGATACGCTCGTGCCCAATGCTCATGCGTCGGCTCACTGGGACGCTCTCGGCCTGCCCCGTCCGGCAAGCGGCGCGGTACTCGTCGACGCCAGCAGCCGTCCTTACTCTGGGTCCCGGCAGTTGCGGACGGCGCTGCCGTTCAATCCCGCCAGCACCGCGCTGACCACGGCGCTGAAGAATCACGGTGTCACGGTGGTCGACACCTCGACGCCGCTGGACGGCAACGGCAAGCCGTTGTTCGATACGAACGGCGTGTGGGACTACCTGTGCTTCCAGTGATTCGACGCTGCCACCATGATCGACCCGTCCGCGCTGCGAGCCGCAGAGCGATCAAACCGGCTTGACGGCAGCCTCACCGTCCAGGCCGGTGAAATTCCCAAACGTGCAGCGTAATATCCGCTGCGGGTTTACCCGAAGCACGTGCTCGGCACAGTCAACGTTCGCTGCTGCAGGCCGTTATCAGCAATGTTCGACTGGAGTCCTGCGCGGGATGCGGCGACGCGCGCCTTCTGAGTCCGTCCGTTCGCCGGCTGGAAGACCCCTTCAGATCAACCGTCTACTCACAGGACCGCAATGAGCACCGTCAAAGACTGCCTCGCCAAGAAGGCACAGCGCGTCATCAGCGTCTCTTCCTCCGACACCGTCAAACAGGCGCTCGAACTGATGAAGCAGAACCGCGTTCGAGCGATCCTGGTGATCGACTCGGATCGGCTGACCGGGATCGTGTCCCAGGGCGATTGCGCGATTCGCGCCTTCCTCCCCGGACGCGACGCAGGCACCACGCAGGTCACGGAAGTCATGACACCCAACCCGCTGACGGTCAAGCTCGGCGACCCGATGGACCTGTGCATGGGTCTGATGGCAGCGCGTGGGATTCGCCATCTGCCGGTCATGGCCAACGACCGCGTGGTCGGCGTCATCTCGATCGGCGACGTGGTCAAGCAGATGATGGGTGAACTCAGCCAGCACGTGTCGTTTCTCGAGACGTACATCAAGGGTCATAGCGCCTGAGTCACCTCGCCGGTCGATCGCGTGGCCGGCGTCGCCCGATCAATCCAGCCACGGCCCCGGATGGCAAGCCTGGGACCCGTGTTCTTTCTACGCTTGCCGCCAGGACGAGATACAAATGAACAAGACCCGACGCGTGTTCCTGATGACGGTTGCCGCCAGCGGCGCGCTGATTTCGCACGTAGCCAGCGCTCAGACGAAGCTCGACGAGAAGGACCCGAAGGCCGTGGGCCTCGGCTACGTTGCCGACGCCACCAAGACGGACACCAAGAAGTACCCGCGCTATGCGGCGGGTCAGAAGTGCTCAAACTGCGCGCTGTACCAGGGCAAGGCAAGCGATGCGGCGGGCGGCTGCCCGCTGTTCGCCGGCAAGACGGTTGCAGGCAACGGCTGGTGCAGCGCCTGGGCCAAGAAGGCCTGACGTCGCTCGGGGCGAAGCGCGCGCACGATCCGGTCGTGCCGGCTCGCTTCGCGGCACCACCGGGCACGCTCAGCGCGAGCGTGCCCCGGCAGGGCGCCGGGGTCGCGAAATTCTGGCCTCATGACTGCCAACAATCAGATCGGCCAGTTCGTTCGTGACCTCCTCGGCGTGGCGCCGCCGCTGGGGCTCGGTCTCGAACGCTGCAGCAAGTGGACCGTCGACCAGCAGGCACGGCTGCCCGTGCACCCTGGCCCATCGCAATGTCGCTCTTGATGGCCGAGCGCGATCGCCGTGAACGATCGCATTCAGCCGGTCCAGTTCGCTGCGCGAGCGTGCGCCGGCGGCGATCACATCAGGAAAACGCGCTGAATTACAGGCATCGGGCCGGAACATGATCCGGAACACGCCGGGCTGCGCTAGCGCGAAGGCGACATCGGCCAGCCCCGAGGGGATCAACGCAGCACGGACACCCGAGGTCGGCGCCAGATCACTGGCCTGACGCAACAGCTGC
>CAZTUT010000162.1:1545-6333 GCA_964616395.1 uncultured Burkholderiaceae bacterium | reverse complement strand
TGAACTTGTAGGCGCCGTGGCTGGTGCCGATGGCGATGGCCAGCGCGTCGAGCTGGGTCTTCTTGACGAAGTCGGCTGCCTGATCGGGATCAGTCAGCAGCTGGTCGCGCGTCATCGTGGCATCGGTGCCGTGGCCGTCTTCCTTGTCGCCCTTCATCGTTTCGAGCGACCCCAGGCAGCCCAGTTCGCCCTCGACGCTGACGCCGATCGCATGCGCCATCTCGACCACCTTGCGCGTGGTCTGCCAGTTGTAGTCGTAGTCGGCGATGGTCTTGCCATCTTCGCGCAGCGAGCCGTCCATCATCACGCTGGAGAAGCCCAGCTTGATCGCGCCCTCGCACACGGCCGGGCTCTGGCCATGGTCCTGGTGCATCGCCACCGGAATCTGCGGATAGCTCTCCACGGCGGCCTGGATCAGGTGCTTGAGGAAGTTCTCGCCAGCATATTTCCGGGCGCCGGCGCTGGCCTGCATGATGACCGGCGCGTTGATTTCGGAGGCAGCCTCCATGATGGCCTGCACCTGCTCGAGGTTGTTGACGTTGAACGCCGGAACGCCGTAACCGTTCTCGGCGGCGTGATCGAGCAACTGACGCATCGAAACCAGTGCCATGGCAATGTCCTCAATCGGAAGGTCGGAAATCGGAAGGTCGGTGATGCCGGCGTACGCCAGCCCGCCCGGTCGCTGCACGGCCGGACAATGACGTCATTCTAGGAGATCGCCACGGCTGGCGCGGCGCGGCCTGCCGGCATGACAGCCCCGGCCTGCGCCGGGTCAATCGGACCCGCTGCTGGCACCGGCACACGGCACCGCGGCGGCCAGACCCTCAGGCGTGCTCGCCGACCCGGACCACCTTCAGCGAGTTGGTGCCGCCGGGCTGGTTCATCGGCTCGCCGACCGTGACCACGATCAGATCGCCGCGCTTGACCAGACCCTGGTCGAGCAGCGTGCGCTCGGCCAGCGTCAGCGCCGCGTCGCGGTCATTGCTGACCTGGAAATGCAGCGGCTGCACGTTGCGGTACAGCGCCAGCCGGCGCGAGGTGGATGCGCTGGTGGTCAGCGCATAGATCGGAATGTCGATGTCGTGCCGGCTCATCCACAGCGCGGTGGAACCCGACTCGGTCAACGCGCAGATCGCCTTGCAGCGCAGGTGGTAGGCGATGAACAGCGCGCCATACGCGACCGACTGATCGACCCGGGTGAAGGTCTGGTTGAGGAATTGCTGGTCGAGCTCGACGGTCTCGGAGCGATCGGCCTCCTCGACGATGGCGGCCATCGCCTCCACCACCTCGACCGGGAAGCGACCGGCGGCGGTCTCGGCCGACAGCATCACTGCATCCGTGCCGTCGAGCACCGCATTGGCTACGTCACTCACCTCGGCGCGCGTGGGCACCGGATTGACGATCATCGACTCCATCATCTGGGTCGCGGTGATCGTGAGCTTGTTGGCTTCGCGCGCCCAGCGGATCATGCGTTTCTGCAGCGCCGGCACCGCGGCGTTGCCAACCTCGACGGCGAGGTCGCCACGCGCCACCATGATGCCGTCGGACGCGTCGAGAATTTCGCGCAGCGCAGGAATGGCTTCGGCGCGCTCGATCTTGGCGATCACCAGCGGCTTGATGCCGTGCTTCTCGCCGGCGATGGTCGCAAGCTGCCGCGCCATCTCGACGTCGGTGCGGTTCTTGACGAAGCTGACCGCCACGTAGTCGGCGCCGCAGGCCATCGCGGTCTCGATGTCGCGCACATCCTTGGCGGTCAGCGCCGGCGCCGACAGGCCGCCGCCCTGCTTGTTGATGCCCTTGTTGTTCGACAGCTTGCCACCCTGCCGCACCTGGGTGTGGATCTCGGTGCCAGTCACGCGCTCGACGTCGAGCACGATCAGGCCGTCGTCGAGCAGCAGAACGTCGCCAGCGCGCAGGTCCTTGGGCAGGTCCTTGTAGTCGAGGCCAGCGCGCTCGGCCGTTCCGAGCTCGCACTGCGCATCGAGCACGAAGCGCGCGCCGTTGAGCAGCTCGACCTTGCCGCCGTCGAACTTGCCGACCCGGATCTTGGGTCCCTGCAGGTCGGCCATGATGGCGACTGCGCGGCCGCAGGCCGCTGCGCACTCGCGCACCAGCTCGGCTCGCTTCAGATGATCCTCGGCACTGCCGTGCGAGAAGTTGAAGCGCACCACGTCCACACCGGCGGCCAGCATGCGCTCGAGCACGAGCCGTTCGCTGGAAGCCGGGCCGAGCGTGGCGACGATCTTGGTACTGCGTGACATGGGCGACTCGCTGCGACGGAGGTTGAACGCGCCGCGTCGAGATGACCAGCGGTCAAGACGACGGGCAGACAGACACGTTGGAGCTTAACGGCATGGGCTGCGCAGCGGGTGCCACGATTCGTGCAGTCGAATCACCGCTGCGTCGATAACGGATCAACGAACCGTCGACATCGTTCTGGCGAAGGCGCCAGCGCCGAACGCGGCAGCGGGCGGGTCAATCCGTCAGACCGTTGCCTGTTGATGCTCGCGCATCAACCGCCCGCACGCTGCTGCAGGATCTCGATGGCCGGCAGCGTCTTGCCTTCGAGGAACTCGAGGAACGCACCGCCGCCGGTCGAGATGTAGCTGATCCGGTCGCCGATGTGGTACTTGGCGATGGCCGCCAGCGTGTCGCCGCCACCGGCGATCGAGAACGCGCCATTGGCGGTGGCGCTGGCGATCGCCAGCGCCATCTGGTGCGTGCCCTCGGCAAACGCATCGAACTCGAACACGCCGATCGGGCCGTTCCAGACGATGGTGCCAGCCTCGTTGATCACGTGCACCAGTTCCAGCGCGCTCGACGGGCCGATGTCGAGGATCATCTCGTCGGGCTTGACGTCATCAGCACGGCAGGTGCGGGGCGTGGCGTCGGCCTTGAACTCGCGCGCCACCACCACATCGCGCGGCAGCGGCAGCGTGCCGCCCTTGGCAGCCAGCGTCTCCATGATCCTGCGGCACTCCGGCACCAGATCCGGCTCGGCCAGCGACTTGCCGATGGCCATACCCTCGGCCAGCAGGAAGGTGTTGGCGATGCCGCCGCCGACGATCAGCAGATCGACCTTCTGCGCCAGGTTGTTCAGGATGGTCAGCTTGGTGGAGACCTTGGAGCCAGCCACGATCGCCACCAGCGGGCGCTTCGGCTCATGCAGCGCCTTGCCCAGCGCATCGATCTCGGCCGCCAGCAGCGGGCCGGCGCAGGCCACCTTGGCAAAGCGCGCGATGCCGTGCGTGGTGGCCTCGGCCCGGTGCGCAGTACCGAAGGCGTCGTTGACGTAGACGTCGCACAGTGCCGCCATCTGCTGCGCCAGCGTCTCGCTGTTCTTCTTCTCGCCCTTGTTGACGCGGCAGTTCTCCAGCAGCACGACCTCGCCCGGCGCCACCGCCACGCCGCCGAGCCAGTCGCGCTTCAGCGGCCCCGGCCGACCCAGCAATTCCGACAGCCGTGCGGCGGTCGGCGCCAGCGAGTCCTCGGGCTTGAACTCGCCCTCGGTCGGCCGCCCCAGGTGCGAGGTCACCATGACCGCCGCGCCAGCCTTCAGCGCCAGTTCGATCGCCGGTACCGAGGCGCGGATGCGCGTGTCCTCGGTGATGTTGCCGGCGTCATCTTGCGGCACGTTGAGGTCGGAGCGGATGAAGACGCGACGGCCAGCCAGTTGGCCGGCGTCGGCGAGCGATTGCAGCGTGAGGACGTTCATGGCGTGCTTCGGAAGGAACGGCAAAGTGCGCGCGCAGCGCGCGGCCCGCCTGCGGGCGGGCCACGCAGCTAGCGGGCGTTCATCAGCGCGACGGTGGTGTCGAGCATCCGGTTGGAGAAGCCCCACTCGTTGTCGTACCAGCTCGACACCTTGACCAGCCGGCCGCCGACCTTGGTCAGCGTGGCGTCGAACACCGACGACAGCGGGTTGTGGTTGAAGTCGACCGACACCAGCGGCTCGGTGTTGTAGCCGAGGATGCCCTTGAGCTCGCCCTCGGAGGCCGCCTTCAGCACGGCATTGACTTCCTCGACCGTGGTGTCGCGCGCGGCGATGAACGACAGGTCGACGATCGACACGTTGATCGTCGGCACCCGCATCGCGTAGCCGTCGAGCCGGCCATTGAGTTCCGGCAGGACCAGCCCGACCGCCGCCGCCGCGCCGGTCTTGGTCGGGATCATCGACTGCGTGGCGCTGCGGGCGCGCCGAAGATCCTCGTGATAGACGTCGGTCAGCACCTGGTCGTTGGTGTAGGCATGGATGGTCGTCATCAGGCCCGTGACCAGGCCGATCTTGTCGTGCAGCGGCTTGACCAGCGGCGCCAGGCAGTTGGTGGTGCAACTGGCGTTCGAGATCACCGTGTGCTCGGCCTTCAGCACGCCGTGATTGACGCCAAAGACCACGGTGGCATCGACATCCTTGCCGCCGGGCGCCGAGATGATGACCTTGCGCGCCCCACCCTTCAGGTGCGCCGAGGCCTTCTCCTTGCTGGTGAAGAAGCCGGTGCACTCCAGCACCACGTCCACGCCGAGCTCGCCCCAGGGCAGCTGCGACGGATCGCGATTGGCCAGCACGCGGATGCGGTCGCCGTTGACGACCATGCTGTCGCCGTCGACCGCCACGGTGCCCGGAAACTTGCCGTGCGCGGTGTCGTACTTGGTCAGGTGCGCGTTGGTCTTGGGGTCGCCGAGGTCATTGATCGCGACGATCTGGATGTCGTGCTTCTTGCCGCCCTCGTAGTGCGCGCGCAGGATGTTGCGGCCGATGCGGCCATAGCCGTTGATGGCGACCTTGAT
>CAZTUT010000162.1:0-1445 GCA_964616395.1 uncultured Burkholderiaceae bacterium | reverse complement strand
AGGTTGTCGGCCGTCAGGCCGAAGTGTTTGTAGACCGCCGCTGCCGGGGCCGACTCGCCAAACGAGTCCACGCCCAGCACCGCGCCCGAGGCGCGAACGTATTTCCACCAGCCGTCGGTGACGCCGGCCTCCACCGCCACGCGCGGCAGGCCCTCGGGCAGCACACTCGACTTGTAGGCGGCGTCCTGGCGGTCGAACACGGTGGTCGAGGGCATCGACACCACGCGCACCGGCACGCCGGCGGCCGCGAGCTGCTTCTGCGCGTCGATGGCCATCGGCACCTCGGAGCCCGTGGCGATGATCACCGCGCGCGCCTTCTTGATGCCGCCCGCCGCCTCGCTGAACACGTAGGCGCCGCGGGCCACCGCGGCGGCATCGGCTTCGTTGCGCAGGAACGCCACCGCCTGACGCGAGAACAGCAGGCTCGACGGTCCGGTGGTCCGGCGAAGCGATTCGGCCCAGGCGACCAGACTTTCCACCGTGTCGCACGGACGCCAGACGTCCATGTTGGGAATCAGCCGCAGGCTGGCGGTCTGCTCGACCGACTGATGAGTCGGACCGTCCTCGCCCAGGCCGATCGAGTCATGCGTGAATACGTAGATCACGCGCTGCTTCATCAGTGCAGCCATCCGCAGCGCGTTGCGGCTGTAGTCGGCGAAGGTCAGGAAGGTGCCGACGAACGGGATGATGCCGCCGTGCAGCGCGATGCCGTTGGCGATCGCGCTCATGCCGAACTCGCGCACGCCGTAGCTGATATGCCGGCCCGGCACGAAACCGGGGCGCCCATCCTCGCCGTTGCCGGCGCGCAGTTGCGCGGCCTTGCTCCAGCGCGTGAGGTTGCTGCCGGTCAGGTCAGCCGAGCCGCCGAGCATCTCGGGTACGGCCTCGGCCAGCACCTCGAGCGCGAGCTGCGACGCCTTGCGGGTGGCCACGGTCTCGCGCTTGGCGAACGCAGCCGACACCGCGCCGGACACCACCGCATCGAAGTTCGCTGGAAGTTCACCGCGCAGCCGGCGCGACAGTTCGGCGGCTTCTTGCGGGAAGCGGGCCGCATAGGCGTCGAAACGGCTGCGCCAGTCGGCTTCCAGCGCCGCACCGCGCGGACGGGCATCCCAGCCGGCATAGACCTCGGCCGGAATGTGGAACGGCGGATGCGGCCAGCCGATGGCGGTGCGGGTCAGCGCGATTTCGGCATCGCCGAGTGCTTCGCCATGCGCCTTTTCGGAGCCGGCGCGGTTTGGCGATCCCTTGCCAATCACGGTGCGGCACACGATCAGCGTGGGCTTGTCGGCCGAGGCGGCCGACTGCGCGATCGCCGCCTCGACCGCGGCCACGTCGTGGCCGTCGACCGGCCCGATCACGTTCCAGCCGTAGGCGATGAAGCGCTTGGCGGTGTCGTCGGCGAACCAGTGATGCACCTCGCCGTCGATCGAGATGCCGTTGTC
>CAZTUT010000161.1:2450-6364 GCA_964616395.1 uncultured Burkholderiaceae bacterium | reverse complement strand
GCCGAAGCTCCAGATCTCGCGCGTCTGCGGAAAGTGAACGATGTACTTGGTGGCATTGCACGGCCAGGCCACGTCCTGCTCGCCAGCGGCCAGCGGCTTGCCCACCGAATGCACGCAGGGCACGAAGTCGCCGTCTTCGCCGAGCACGTCGTACACGGCCCGGCCCATGCGCGTCATCAGCCGCATGTTGACCGCCACGTACGGGCTGTCGGACAGCTCCACGCCGATGTGCGCGATGTGCGAACCCAGCGGACCCATCGAGAACGGCACCACGTACATCGTGCGACCGCGCATGCAGCCGGCAAACAGGCCGCTCAACGTGCCACGCATCTGCGCCGGGTCCATCCAGTTGTTGGTCGGACCGGCCTCCTCGCGCGTGGCCGAGCAGATGAAGGTGCGATCCTCGACGCGCGCCACGTCGGACGGATCGGACCAGGCCAGGTAGGAGTTCGGGCGCTTCTCCGGGTTGAGCCGCTTGAGCGTACCCGCCGCCACCATCTCGGCGCACAGACGGTCGTACTCCGCCTCGGAGCCGTCGCACCAGACCACGCGCGCCGGCTGCGTCAGGCGCGCGATCTCGCCGACCCAGGCCAGCAGCCGCTTGTGCCGGACCCACGCGGGCGCGGCAAGGTCGGGCGCAGTGTTCGGTTGGGAGGGGACGGCACTCATCGACTGGCTCCTCATCGCTGTTTTTGATGGCGCAGCACCGACACGGGCCAGCATGCGGACCCGTTCGCGGAACGCGCGAGTTTACCCGCCGCTCCTCCTGAACGCTTGCATACGAGCCACCGGAGCCCGCGACCGCCTAGAATCCGAGCGTTACAGCCAGCCGCCGCCGCCCGGCGGCAAACTTCCGCCGCCATGCGCCGCGCCGCCACTCCCGCCCTTTCTGCCGTGCCGGACGAACCTGTCAGCACAGGCACGCCGTCGTTCCGCGACCGCCAGTTCCGCTGGCGCGAGGAAGCGATCCTCGAAGCGGCCAACCAGTTGCTGGCGCGCCATGGCTTCGAAACGATGTCGATGGACGATCTGGCCGCCACGGTCGGCATCGCCAAGGGCAGCCTGTACAAGCACTTCGACTCCAAGGAAGCGCTCGCCGCCGCTGCGATGACACGGCTGCTGCGCCAGATCGGCGCACATCTGGCCGGTCAGGCCACCGACACGCCGCCGATCGACCGCCTCAAGCACCTGCTGACCTGGGCGCTGCACGAGCGCGCTGCCGGCCGCATGCCACTGCTGCCCTCGACCAGCCAGTCGGTGCAGCAGGCACTGCTGGCCAACCGCGACTACATGATGGCGCTGGAAGACGTCGGCAACGCAATCGCCGAGCTGGTCGACCACGCGCAGCAGCAGGGCCGGCTGCGCGCCGACCTGCCGGTGCCCGTGCTGCTGTACGCGATCTACGCCCGCTCCTGCGACCCGAGCTTCGACTACCTGCGCGCCTCCGGCCAGTGGAGCGACGCCGAAGTCATCGAGATGATGATCAGCGCCTGCTTCGACGGGCTGGCCGCAACACGCGGCCCGACGTGACCGCCGAATGGCAAACCGACTTAGAGCGCAGCCGCGAGCGATCAGCGATGAAGCCTTCGGGGTAATCAGTCACTTGCACCACGCCACCGGAGCAGCACGATGAACCAACGTACCGGCAGTTGTCTTTGCGGCGCGGTCCGCTACCGCATCACCGGCGAGCCGATCGCGGCTCGCACCTGCTGGTGCCACGATTGTCAGCGGCTGGCCGCCAACGGCACCGTTAACGCGATCTTCCCGTCCGCAGCCATCGATATCGACGGCACGACCTCGGAGTTCGCGGGCACGGCTGCGAGCGGAAACCAGCTGCGGCGACGCTTCTGTCCGCGCTGCGGCAGCCATCTGTTCGCCGAGTCGAGCGGTCGCCCCGGCTTTACCGTCGTTCGCGTCGGCACGCTGGACGACCCGTCGTCGATCCGGCCAACCGCCAACATCTGGAGCGCCAGCGCACCTGCCTGGGCCTGCCTCGATCCTGCCCTGGAGCGCGTCGAGCGTCAGCCGCTACCGCCCACTCCGCCGCGTTGACGGCCGAGCGCGCTGTGGCCAGCAGACGCGTCGGCAGGTCGGCCCTCGCGTATCGCGCCGAAGCACACCATCTCACCACCCTTCACAGACGCCCGAAAAAATGGCCGCTTGCGCGGCCATCGGAAAACTGCGGAGCAACTGTTCAGTCGAGCGGGTTGATCTCGACCGCCTGCGGACCCTTCTGGCCCTGTTGCACCTGATATTCGACGCGCTGGTTTTCCTTCAGCGTGCGGAAGCCCTTGGCCTTGATGCCGCTGTAGTGCGCGAACAGATCGGCGCCGCCGTCGTCCGGCTTGATGAACCCGAAGCCCTTGGTCTCGTTGAACCACTTCACGGTGCCTGTCGGCATAGAACACTCACATGGAGAAAGACGCGGAATGCGCCCGCGTGCGCACAGATGATCGCTGCGGAAAAAGCTGGAACGCGCTTCGACAGGTACTGCAACGGACTTGTGGCCGGACGAGCTCGAATACCAGAGCAACGCAATAATCGACTGCGAGGGAAAAACTACTGCAAAGGCGCAGGCCGCGCCAGCGCTTTTTCATCAGGTTTGCACTGATGCGCGCGAATCACGGCGCCCGCGGCACGCGCGCCGTTACACCCGGACGCATCGTCGATCCTGGCAGGCCGAGCACGCCCGCACCCCTCGCCGGACACACACGATGGCCCGCGCGACACAGGCAACATGAGGCAACGCTGTCGGCGCGCCCGATCTGCTCGCGCGATCGACATGCATGCTCAGTGCGGCGCGCGCACCAGCAGCGGACGCAGCATCCGGTACAGCGGCGCGATCGTCAGCACCACGATGATCATCCGGATTCCGTGAAACGCAGTGACGATCGGCGCGCCCAGGCCGAGGCCCTTGGCGGTGATCGCCATCTCGCCAATGCCGCCCGGCGTGGTAGCCAGCACCGCGGTGGCCAGCGCGAGCCCCGAGGGTGCCGCCAGCCAGGCACCGAAAGCAGCGCTCACCGCCAGATAGACCACCGTCACCGCGGTGACCGCGGCCAGATACCGCGGTGCCGCGCGGAAGAACTCCGGTGCGAAGCGCACCCCCAGCGCAATCCCCACCAGCAACTGACCGGCATTGACCAGTGACGCCGGCATCGCCGACAGGTGCACGCCCTGCGAGGTCAGCAGTGCGGCCACGAGCAGCGGCCCGATCATCGACACATTGGGCGCGCGCAGCCGCTGCAGCACCACGGCGCCTGCCGCGGTCGCTGCGCACAGCACCGCCAGTCCGGCACTGTTGAAGTCGATTGCGACCGACGCGTAGGGCGCGACCCCCTGCACGCCCACCCAGGGCAGCGCGAACGGCACCACCAGTGCCACCAGCATCAGCCGCAGGCTGTGCGCGGCGGCGACCCGATCGACGCGCGCGCCATCGGCCTGATGCCGCTCAGCCTGCGCGGCCATCTCGGGCGCGCCGCCGATCGCCGACGCGAAGAACGACGTTGTGGCGCTCTCGCCGCTGAGACGCCGCAGCAGCAGCGCGCCCAGCAGGCCGAGCGTGATCATGAACAGCGTGCCGAGCAGGATCCACGGTGCCAGCCGGCCGATCTCTCGCACCACTTCCGGCGTGAAATACAAACCCAGCGCGGTGCCGATGATCCACTGCCCCAGGTCGCGCGCGTGCGGCGGCGGCACGGTGCGCGCGCCGCCGATGCTGACGAGGGCGACCGCGAGCAGCGGCCCGGTGAACCACGGCAGCGGCAGGTGCAGCCAGCGCGCGGCCACGGCGCCGGCCAGCGCAACCAGCACAGTCGCCGCGACCCGCAGCGGAGAAGCGAGCAGCGCGAATCTCAAGATGCACGCAGTCTAGGGCCTGTCCGGGCGCGACCTGCGCCTGACCGCGCGCCCGG
>CAZTUT010000161.1:0-2350 GCA_964616395.1 uncultured Burkholderiaceae bacterium | reverse complement strand
CCGGTCCCTGCGGGCGCATCAGCGCGGCTCGCGCGCATCGCTATGATCCGCGCCCTTTGCCACCCGCCGCGGCCCCGCGCCCGACCCTGCCGATGACCAACGCCGCCGCCTCCCCTGCCGACCCCGCTTCCGTCACCGAAGCCACGCCAGCGGCCGCGCCCACCGCCGATCCGGCCGCCACCGCGGCACGCATCGTCACGCAGCTGGCGGTCGAACTGGCGGCGCGCCCAGCGCAGGTGCAGGCCGCCATCGCGCTGCTCGACGAGGGCGCCACCGTGCCCTTCATCGCCCGCTACCGCAAGGAAGTCACCGGCAGCCTCGACGACACCCAGCTGCGCCTGCTCGACGAGCGCCTCGTCTATCTGCGCGAGCTGGAGCAACGCCGCGCCGCGATCCTCGACAGCATCCACGCGCAGGGCAAGCTCGACGCCGCGCTGCGCCAGCAGATTGAGCAGGCCGACAGCAAGCAGCGGCTCGAAGACCTGTACGCGCCGTACAAGCCCAAGCGACGCACGCGCGCGCAGGCAGCGCGCGAAGCTGGCCTCGAGCCGCTGGCCGACGCGCTGCTGGCCGACCCCAGCCTCGACCCGCAGACCGAAGCTGCAAAGTACCTGTCCGAGGCCATGGCCGACGCCCGCGCCGCGCTCGACGGCGCGCGCGACATCCTGGCCGAGCGCTGGGCCGAGGACGCCGAGCTGATCGCCACGCTGCGCGCCTGGCTGTGGGATCGCGCGCTGATCAGCGCCACCGTGGTCGACGGCAAGCAGGCCGAAGGCGAGAAGTTCCGCGACTACTTCGCGCACGCCGAGCCGCTGCGGGCGATCCCGTCGCACCGCGCCCTCGCCTTGTTCCGCGGCCGGGCCGCCGGCGTGCTGATGCTCAAGATGACGCTGCCCGACGAGCTCGAGACGCTGAAACCGCACCCGTGCGAGGCGAAGATCGCGGCGCGCGCCGGCGTGCAGGCGCGCGGCCGGCCGGCCGATGCCTGGCTGGCCGACTGCTGCCGCTGGACCTGGCGCGTCAAGGCGCAGTTGGCGCTCGAACTGGAGTTCTTCGGCCGCGTGCGCGAGCAGGCCGAAGCCGAGGCAATCAAGGTGTTCGGTCGAAACCTGAAGGACCTGCTGCTGGCCGCCCCCGCCGGCGGTCGCGCGGTGATCGGGCTTGACCCGGGCCTGCGCACCGGCGTCAAGGTGGCCGTCGTCGACCGCACCGGCAAGCTGGTGGCCACCGCGACCATCTTTCCGCACGAGCCGCGCAAGGACTGGAGTGGCGCGCTCACCACCCTCGCCGGGCTGGCGCGCACGCATGCGGCCGAGCTGATCGCCATTGGAAACGGCACCGCCTCGCGCGAGACCGATCGGCTGGCGGCCGACCTGATGCGCCACCACCCCGAGCTGGGGCTGGCCAAGGTCGTGGTCTCGGAAGCCGGCGCGTCCGTCTACTCGGCCAGCGCGCTGGCCGCCGAGGAGTTTCCGCAGCTCGACGTCAGCCTGCGCGGCGCGGTGTCGATCTCGGTGGTCGCCGAAGCATTACAAAACGAGTTGGTGGAGATCGAACCGAAAGCGATCGGCGTCGGCCAGTACCAGCACGACGTCAATCCGGGCCAGCTGGCGCGCGCGCTCGACGCGGTGGTCGAGGACTGCGTCAACGCGGTCGGCGTGGATGTGAACACCGCCTCCAGCGCGCTGCTGGCGCGGGTCGCCGGACTGTCGTCGGCGCTGGCGCGCAACGTGGTCGAGTGGCGCGAACGCCATGGCGCGTTCGCCTCGCGCGAGGCGCTGCGCGCGGTGCCGCGCTTTGGCGAGCGCACGTTCGAGCAGGCCGCCGGCTTCCTGCGCATCCGCGGCGGCAGCAACCCGCTGGACGCCTCGGCCGTGCACCCGGAGGCCTACCCAGTGGTCGAGCGCATCCTGACCCGCGTTGGCCAGCCGCTCGAATCGGTGATGGGCCGGCGCGACGTGCTGCGCGCGCTGGCGCCGCGCGACTTCACCGACGAGCGCTTTGGTCTGCCCACCGTGCAGGACATCGTGGCCGAGCTGGAAAAGCCGGGCCGCGACCCGCGCGGCGAGTTCCGCGCGGTGACGTTCCGCGAGGGCATCGAGAAGCCGTCGGACCTCGAACCCGGCATGGTGCTCGATGGCGTGGTGACCAACGTCGCCAACTTCGGCGCGTTCGTCGACATCGGCGTGCACCAGGACGGCCTGGTGCACGTGTCGGCACTGTCGCACCGCTTCGTCAAGGACCCGCGCGAGGTGGTCAAGGCGGGCGACGCGGTCCGGGTCAAGGTGCTGGAGATCGACCTGAAGCGCAACCGGATCGCGCTGACGCTTCGGCTGGATGACGAGGCTGG
>CAZTUT010000160.1:0-6410 GCA_964616395.1 uncultured Burkholderiaceae bacterium | reverse complement strand
CCAGCAGGATATTGGACTTGGCCAGTTCGACCTCGTCCTTGGCACCGATGTGCTTGAGCCGCTTGTAGTGGTTGTAGACCGCCACCGACAGGATTCGCTTGGCAGTCTGCTGGCCGATCACGTACTGATCGAGGATCGCGCAGATCTCGTGCGGGGTGGGCAGATCACCGCGTGCAGACGCACCCGCCGGCTCCGCGCTGGTCTCGTCGCGGATGATGTCGTTGCAGAGATCGATGCACTCGTCGCAGATGAACACCGAAGGACCGGCGATCAGCTTCTTGACCTCGTGCTGGCTCTTGCCGCAGAACGAGCAGTACAGCAGCTTCTCGCTGGCGCTCTTCTTGTCAGACATACGGTCCGCGTGCCATCGGATGGAGTGGGAAGCGTGCGGTTGGTTGCCGCGACCGTCAGGCCGCCGCTTCGCCGCGCTTGACGAAGATCTTATCGATGATTCCGTAGCTTACTGCATCCTCCGCCGACATGAAGTTGTCGCGGTCGGTGTCGCGCGAGATGCGCTCGACCGGCTGGCCGGTACGCTCGGCCAGGATGCCGTTGAGCCGCTCGCGCAGGTACAGGATCTCGCGTGCCTGGATCTCGATGTCCGAGGCCTGACCCTGCGAGCCGCCGGAAGGCTGGTGGATCATGATCCGCGAATTCGGCAGCGCGAAGCGCTTGCCCTTCGCACCCGCCGCCAGCAGGAACGCGCCCATGCTGGCCGCCATGCCGACGCAGATGGTCGACACATCGGGCTTGATGAACTGCATGGTGTCGTAGATCGCCATGCCGGCATACACCGAGCCGCCCGGCGAGGTGATGTACAGCGAGATGTCCTTGTCGGGGTTCTCGGATTCCAGGAAAAGCATCTGCGCGATCACCAGGTTGGCGGTCTGGTCGTTGACCGGACCGACCAGGAACACCACGCGGTCGCGCAGCAGGCGCGAGTAGATGTCGTAGGCCCGCTCGCCGCGGCCACTCTGCTCGATGACGATCGGCACCATGCCCAGGTTCTGCGGATCGAAGCCCTGCTCGCGATTCATCTGCTGCCTTTCGATGTCAACATCTTCCGTACGCCACTTGCATCGCCGTGTGCGTCAGCCCGCCTGGGGCCGACCCCACGTTACATGCCCGGGTTGCCCATCAATTCGTCGAACGCCACCGGCGAATCCACGGTGCGGCCCTTCGACAGCACCCACTCGACCACGTTGTCCTCCGTCACCGCCGCCTCGATGTCGGCCAGTCGCTCGCGATTGCCAAGGTACCACTGGATCACCTCGGCCGGACGCTCGTAGCTCTGCGCGATCTCCTCGATCGTCTTGCGGATCTGCTGCTGCTGCGCGCTCAGTCCTTCGCTTCGCACCAGTTCAGCCACCAGCAGGCCGAGCCGGACCCGGCGCTCCGCCTGGGGCGCGAAGACCTCCGGCGGCAGCGGTGCTTCCTTGGCGTCGATGCCGCGCGCCACCAGGTCGTTGCGCGCCATCTCCATCAGCCGGCTCGTGTCGGCTTCGACCAGCGACTTGGGGATGTCAAACGAAGTGCTTGCCAGCAGCGCGGCCAGCGCGCTGTCCTTGGTACGCGACTTCAGCCGGGTCCTGACCTCACGTTCGAGGTTGCCGCGGATTTCCGCGCGCATCTTGTCGAGGTCGCCATCGGCCACGCCCAGCGAACGCGCGAAGTCGGCATCGACCGGCGGCAACAGCGGCTGCTCGACCTGCTTGACCGTCAGGTCGAACGAGGCCTGCTTGCCGGCCAGCTCGGTGGCGCGGTAGTCGGCCGGGAACGTCAGCGGGAACGTCTTCTTGTCGCCTGCCTTCATGCCACGGGCGGCCGCCTCGAACTCCGGCAGCATCCGGCCTTCTCCGACGGTGAACCGGAAATCGGTTCCCGAGCCACCCTCGAACGGCGTGCCATCGACCGACCCGACGAAATCAACGGTCAGGCGGTCGCCGTCGGCGGCGGCGCGATCGACCGCCTCGAACGTCGCGCGCTGCTTGCGCATCACCTCGATCGTGCGGTCGATCTGCTCGTCGCCCACCGCGCAGACCGCGCGCTTGACTTCGATCGCGGACAGATCACCGACCTTCACGTCGGGGAACACCTCGAAGGTCGCCGAGAAGGCCAGGTCCTTCGTCTCGCCTGCCTTCGGCTCCAGGCGCGGCGTCCCTGCGACCCGTAGTTTGTGGCTGCTGACGGCCTCATTGAACACTGCGCCGACCTTGTCATTGAGCACCTCGGCGTGCACCTGCGCACCGTAGGACGCCGCGACCATCTTCATCGGGACCTTGCCCTGGCGGAAGCCGGGCATGCGAACCGTGCGCGCCAGCTTGGCGAGCCGAGCCGACACTTCCTTGTCGATGTCGGCAGCCGGTACGGTCAGGTCGAATCGGCGCTCCAGTGCGCCCAGCGTTTCAAGTGTGGCTTGCATGTCATTCCCGTGCTGGCGCGGCGCAGGGCCGACACCAGCGGATGTCAGTGAAAAATTCCGCGGATTCCTGGTGCGAAGGGGGGGACTCGAACCCCCACGCCGGTGAAGGCGTCAGGACCTAAACCTGGTGCGTCTACCAATTTCGCCACCTTCGCGACGCTTTCGGCGGCGCCCGCACGTCGCAGCGGCGGCATTGCCGACTCACGCCTCACGGCTCGTACCGAAACGCGCCGGATTCTAATCGAAGCGCCCCGAACGCCGCCGAGGTCGGCGGGCCCACGGTTCGCGGCCCCGCGTGATAGCTTCCGCGCCATGACCGTTGGCCACTACGAAAACTTTCCGGTCGCCTCGCTGCTGCTGCCCGCCCCGCTGCGCGCACCGGTCCAGGCGATCTACCGGTTTGCCCGCCATGCCGACGATCTGGCCGACGAAGGCGATGCCGCGCCCGCCGCGCGACTGAACGCGCTCAACGCGCTCGAGACCCAGCTCGATGCGATTGCCGCAGGCACGGAGTCCGCGTGGCCCGACCTGGCCGCCGCCGTCCATGCGCATCAGTTGCCGATTGAGCTGCTGCGGGACCTGCTGTCGGCGTTCCGCCAGGACGTCACCGTACATCGCTACCGTGACGACGCCGCGCTGCTCGACTACTGCCGCCGATCCGCCAATCCGATTGGCCGGCTGCTGCTGGCGCTGTTCCGGCGCGCCGAACCCGACCTGTTGCGCCAGTCGGACGCGATATGCACCGGCCTGCAGCTGGTCAACTTCTGGCAGGACGTAGCGATCGACTGGCAAAAAGACCGTGTCTATCTGCCCGCCGACGCACTGGCCGCGCATGGCGTCGACGAGTCGCAGATCGGCCGCAGCGAATGCGATCTGCGCTGGACGGCGCTGATGCGGGAGCGCGTTGCCTGGGCACGCAAGCTGCTATCGTCGGGCGCAGCGCTGCCGCGTGCGCTCGGCGGCCGCACCGGCTGGGAGCTTCGGCTGGTGGTCCAGGGCGGCCTGCGAATCGCCGAAAAGATCGACGCCGTGAACGGCGACGTGTTCCGGCACCGGCCCGTGCTCGGCAAGACCGACTGGGCCGTGATGAGCGCGCGTGCCTTGCGGATGTAGCACCGACCCGCCACTTCCATGACCCCGGACGAGTACTGCCAGGCCAAGGCGGCCGCGAGCGGATCGAGCTTCTACTACAGCTTCCTGTTCCTGCCGCCGCCGCGCCGTCGCGCGATCACCGCGATGTATGCGTTCTGTCGCGAGGTCGACGACGTCGTCGACGAGGCCACCGATCCCGGCGTGGCGCAGACCAAGCTCGACTGGTGGCGCGGCGAAGTCGAGCGCCTGTTCAATGCTGCGCCCTCCCATCCGGTCACGCAGGCGCTCGCCCCGCACACGCAGCCTTTTGGCATCACGCGCGAGCGCATGCAGCAGGTGATCGACGGCATGCAGATGGACCTGCGCCAGAACCGCTACCTGGACTTCGCCAACCTGAAGACCTATTGCCATCTGGTGGCCGGTGTCGTCGGCGAGCTGTCGGCCGGCATCTTCGGCAATCGCGATGAGCCGACGATGAGCTATGCGCGCCAGCTTGGGCTGGCGCTGCAGATGGTCAACATCATCCGCGACGTCGGCGAAGACGCGCGGCGCGGACGTGTCTATCTGCCGCTGGACGACCTGCAGGCCGCCGGGGTCAAGGTTTCCGATGTCGTTGCCGGCCACTACAGCGACGGCTTCGTCTCGGTGATGCGCGTGCAGGCCGCCCGCGCGCGCAGCGCCTACCGCGCCGCCCTCGCCGCCCTGCCGGCTGCCGAACAGCCGGCGCAGCGCCCGGGACTGATCATGGGCGCGATCTATCTGACGCTGCTCGATGAGATCGAGCGCGAAAACTTTCGCGTGCTGCATCAGCGCATCGCGCTGACGCCGCTGCGCAAGTTCGCGATCGCCAGCCGCACCTGGCTGTGGGGACCGCCGGCGCGCCTGGCGCGCGGCGATGCCGCGTGACAGCGAGCCGCACCACTGTTGTCGGCGCCGGATGGTCGGGCCTGGCGGCCGCGGTCGCGCTGGCGAAGGCAGGCCACCGCGTGACGCTGCTGGAGGCCGCGCCCCAGGTGGGCGGACGCGCCCGCGGGCTGGCGCTGACGCTGGGCGACCGCGACTTTCCACTCGACAACGGCCAGCACCTGCTGATCGGCGCCTATGCGGAATCGCTGGCGCTGATGCGCACCGTCGGTGTTGATCCCAACGACGCATTCATCCGCCAGCCGTTCGCGCTGCGCTACCCCGACGGCTTCACGCTGGCCGCAGCAAGACTTCCGGCGCCGCTGCACCTTGCGGTCGCCCTGCTGCGCGCGCGGGGCTTGAGCGCGTCGGAGCGCGTGTCGATGGCCCTGTCGGTGCGCCGCTGGCAGTCGAATGGCTGGCGCGCCGCCACCGGCTCGACAGCCGCCGCGCTGATGACCGGCATGTCCCCCACACTGGTGACACGGGTCTGGGAGCCGCTCTGCGTGGCCGCCCTCAATGCCCGCCTCGACGAGTGCGACGCGACGATGTTCCTCACCGTGCTGCGCGACAGCCTCGGGGCAGACGCCGCCGCAAGCAACCTGCTGCTGCCGCGTGGTGACCTGTCGGAACTGTTCCCCGCTGCGGCCCAGGTCTGGCTCCAGCATCGCGGCGTCGACATCAGGCTCCGCTGTGCGGTCGACGCATTGCAGCGCGTCGATGCTGGCTGGCAACTGAACACGCGACAGGGCCGGATCGCGTCCGATGCAATCGTTCTTGCCCTGCCGCCGTCGCGCGCCGCAGCGCTGCTGGAAACCGTGCAACACCCGGCGTCCGCGGCAATAGCCGAACCGATCGGCCAACTGGGCCGGATCCGGTCAGCGCCGATTGCGACCGTGTTCCTGCGCTACGACACCGCGCTGCGGCTGCCACAGCCGGTGATGGCGCTTTGCGAAGCACCGGCGCGACAGCACTTCGGCCAATGGGTGTTCGACCGCGGCGCGCTCGACCCGCGCTGCGCCGGCGTGCTGAGCGTGGTCATCAGCGCCGCGGGCGCGCATGCGCAGCTGTCGCATGACGCGCTGGCCGATGGCGTCGCTGCGCAGTTGCGCGAGGTGCTGCGGCTGCCGCTGCCGCAGGCAACCCGCGTGATCGAGGAAAAGCGCGCGACGATCGTTCCGGCGCCCGGGCTGCAGCGGCCGCCCACCGTGCTGCCGCTGCCGGGCCTGTACCTCGCCGGCGATTCGGCAGACTCACCCTACCCGTCGACCATCGAAGGCTCGGTGCGCAGCGGTCTGGCCGCCGCGCAGGCGATCATCGGGCAACGCTGAGCTGGCGCTAGCGCAGCCGGTCGAGCGCCTGCTCCAGCCGCTCGACCGCGATCACTTCCAGCCCCTCGATCTTCTGCTTCGGCGCATTGGCCTTCGGGATCACCGCGATCGAGAAACCGAGCTTGGCCGCCTCACGCAGGCGCTCCTGGCCACGCGGCGCCGGCCTGACCTCGCCCGCAAGACCCACCTCGCCGAAGGCCACCATGCCGCGCGGCAGCGGGCGATTGCGCATCGAGCTGAGAATGGCCAGCAGCACCGCGAGGTCGGCGGCCGGTTCCTGAATCCGGACCCCGCCGACGGCATTGACGAAGACGTCCTGATCGAACGTCGCCACGCCGGCATGCCGGTGCAGCACCGCCAGCAGCATGGCCAGCCGCTGCTGCTCGAGCCCAACACTGAGGCGGCGCGGGTTCGGCACATGCGCCGCATCAACCAGCGCCTGTACTTCCACCAGCAGTGGGCGCGACCCCTCCTGCGTGACCATCACGCAGGACCCCGGCACCTGCTGCTCATGCTGCGACAGGAACAGCGCAGACGGGTTGGCCACGCCCTTCAGCCCCCTGTCGGTCATCGCGAACACGCCGAGCTCGTTGACCGCGCCGAAACGGTTCTTGAACGCCCGCACCAGCCGGAACGACGAGTGCGTATCGCCCTCGAAGTAC
>CAZTUT010000159.1:0-6417 GCA_964616395.1 uncultured Burkholderiaceae bacterium | reverse complement strand
CCAGCCGCCCAGGCTGCCGCGGCGGATGCGGTGGTCGACAGCATGGTGTTTCCCAGAGCTGCGCCGGAAAACAAGCCCGTACCCACGGCCGCTGCGGGCGCCGCATCCCGACCGGCGCTGCAACCCTTCGAGCTGCCACCTGCACCGGGAGCCGTCACCGCTCCGGCCGCCAGGGCCAGTGGAGCAGCGCCGAGTGCGCCCGCCGTGGCCAGGCCTGCATCACCGGCCATGCCGCCACCGACCGCTGCATCTGCGCCGGCGCAGATTGCGCCGGTCACGCCCGCCCCGCTCATCGCGCCGACCGCACCACGTGCACCGGCCGCATCCGCCGCCCCCCTCGCATCTGCGGTGATACCCGATGCCGATGCGATCCGCAATGCAGTGCTCGATGATCTGGCTGCGCGGCTGCCGCGCGAGATCGAAAGCCTGATGCGAAAGCAGCTCGCCGGCTCGATCGAGGCGGCAGTTCAGGCGGCCAGCACCGACCTGGCGGCGCGCATCCGCAACGCCGCCGCGCAGTCGCTGCAGAACCTCGTCGAGCAGGCGGTCAAGGCGGAAATCGCGCGCCTGCGCCTGCCGCCGCCACCGAAGTAACCGACACGCCGACCGGCCCCGCGAAGGGCCGGCCGGTCTCGCCGACTCAGACGCCCTGCTTGATCAGCGGCGCGCGCAGCGCGTCGGCCAGCACGCTGGCGCTCTCGGACAGATGCGCACGCGTGGTCGGCGACAGCGCGCCGTTGCCGGCCGCGCGCTGCAGGTCTGCCTGCAGCCGCACCGCCACCTGGCGATTGACCGCGCGGATGTCGGCAGCCACCGCCGACGACGGCCGCACCAGGCCAGCCGCAAGGCGCTTGACATGCTCGCGCTGAAGATTCCGGCGCAGGCTGTCGATCTCGCGACCGCTCTTCAGTTCGCTCCACACCGCGTCCGCCAGCTGGCTGTGGACCTCACCCAGGGATAGCAGCTGACGGCGGTCAGACACCTTGCTCTCGGCATCGGCCAGGCGCGCCGCCACCGTGTCGCTCATCAACTGGTCGAGCGCGGTGCGCTGCACGGTCAGAACCGCCGTGGCGAGACTGAAGTCGGTGCTGCTTGGGGCATTGCGGTCGATGCGATCGAGGCGCTCCAGATGATCGACGCCAAGACGGGTCATGAACGCCGGATCGAAGCGGAAGCTATCCGACGAGAACACCTCGCGCGTCAGCAGCGCGAGCGCCTCGCGCTGCTGCCCGGCCGGCACGGGCGTCATCAGCGCGGCAGGCTGCGGGCCGGCCACCTGGCGCGACGTGTAGACGCCGCCCACGTACTTCGACAATGGCGAGACCGCCGAGGCGAACTGCGCCAGCCCGCGCTGCAGGTTGCGTCGATAGACCGTATAGGCGTCGCCTGCGACCAGCTCACGCTTCTGCGTGCGCGCCCACAGTTCGCGCGTCAGTGCGAAGCTGCGCTTGTAGTAGGCCATCGGGTCGTCGCCGAGATCGAACTGGTTGACGCGCGGGTCGATGCCGCCGCCGAGCTGCGGAATGACGTCCTCGTCGGTCGCGTAGGCGAGTGCCGGGTCGGTGGCCGAGCGCCCAGCGATGCGCGCGAGTTCGGCAGCTTCCTGCTCGGGTGCGATCTCGCGGTACGCGTACTCGATCGCCCAGTAGTCGTAGCTGCCCAGCGTGGTCTGGAAGTAATCGGCGACTTTTTCACCGGCCAGCGGAACGTTGCGCGCGTTGTAGTCCATCACCGAGTTGGAGATGCCCCGTTGCGCGGTAAACGCGGCGTCGCGCAGTTGCTCGAACTTGATACCGGTGGACGCGCGGAAGTTGTGGCGCAGTCCGATCGCGTGGCCGACCTCGTGCATCACCACGTCCTTCAGCGAACCGTGGATGAACCTGCGCGCCTCCGGCGAACCGGGCGTGATGTCGCCGCGAGACGCCAGAAGTTCGAGGGCAAACGCAGTCTGCTCCAGCGCGCCGACCGCGTATGTGCACTGGTCCTGAGCCAGCATCGCATCCAGCGACGGCGGCGCGGCGTTGAAGCCCTCGACGCCGGTGCCGCCAGACAGCCGAGGTTGCTGATCGGTCAGGAAGGCGTTGCCGATACGAACCCAGTTTTCCGGGATGATCGCCGCGCCGCGCAGGATCTCGCCAGAGCGCGGATCGGACTGGCTCGGGCCCACGGCCGTGGCGCCGGGACCCTGCAGCGCGAACCAGCGCACCGCGATGTGGCGCGTGCCCTCCAGCGTGCTCCAGTCGGCATCGGCGGGCTGCTGCCGCACCTCGACAGCGTTGCGGAATCCCGCCCGCTCGAACGCCTTGTTCCACTCGAGAATGCCCTCGCGTACGGCAGCACGGTGCTCCTCGGGGATATTGCGATCCATCCACACGAGAATCGGCTGCTTCGGCTCCGAGACCTCGGCCTTCGGGTCCTTCTTCTCGAGCCGCCAGCGCTCGACATAGTGGGTCCGCGCGTCGCCCTTGGTGGAGTTACCGAAGTCCCAGAACGACGTGGTGAAGTGGCCGACGCGCTGATCGGCCACGCGCGGACGCATCGGCTCCTTGGGCAGCGGCGCCAGCGTGAACGTGTGCGCCAGAAACAGGCTGCGGCCATCGGGCAGCGCGGCCGGGGTCGAGGGCATCGGCGCGCCCGGCGGCGGCGCGACCGCAGGCGGCGCCGGCAGCTTGGGCACCGCGAAATGCTGACGCACCGTGATGTAGGTGCCCTCCGCATTGGCACGGGCGCGCTCGATGAACGAATTGGCGCGATCCAGCGCGTACGGCAGGCGGTAGGTCGCTTCGAGACGGGTCTGCGTGCCGAGCAGGTCGCCGCCCATCAGTGCATTGGCATCGATCAGGAACGACTTGCGCTCGGGATGGCTGGCCGACACGACCGGCACCGCGGCCATCAGACTGTCCGAGTAGCTCTCGTCGACCGCGGCGGCCAGCGGCGTGCCCGCCGGCGCACGAACCTTCATGTTGCGTGCCAGCAGCTGAACGCCATTGCCGATGCGCTTGAAGACGACGATCTGCTCGCCGCCCATCAGGCCCGGCCAGAAGCCGCGTTCGCCGAGGCCCGAGGCCAGCGAGTTGCCGAAGAACATCGGCGTGCCGACCAGGCTCTCGGGAATCTCCAGCCACACTCGCTCGTCTTTCTGCCATACCGGCAGGAAGCCCTTGGTCTCCTTTGCGTCCTTGATCACCTCGGCAAACGGACGCAGCGGCGCAGGCTCGCCGGGCCGCGCGGCGGCCGGCGGCGTGGCGCCGGCCGTCGGTGCAGCCGGGCGCGCGGCGGTGTTGGCCGCAGGGCTTGTCGCACTGGCGCCGGCGGCGGGCGTCACCGCCGCACGGGTCGCGCCGGCGGCAGGCGCACTGGCGGGCGTACCTGCCGGCGTTGCAGCCGTCGGCGTCGTGGCCGGCGCGGCCGTCGGCGTTGCGGTGGTGGCGCAGCCAGTCATCAGCGCAGCAGCAACAGCAACCGCGCAGGCTCGCAACATGAACGTATGCGATGCATGGCGCGGCGAAAAAGCGAAGTTCGAGGTCATCGGGCGCAGGCTGCCGGCAGGCAGCGAAAGACGGAAAGGCGCAAGCGTACAAGCTTCGCCGCGTAAAATCGCATGCTTCAGGCCGAACGCACGGCCATGTCCCCGAAACGCAGAAACGAATCCATGTCGACCGCCACCGCACCCAGCGCCTCTTCAGGCAACGAACTGGCCAAGGCCTTCGAGCCGGCCGCCATCGAGGCACGCTGGGCGCCGGTCTGGGAAAGCCGCGGCTATGCGCGCGCCGGCGAGGCGCCGGGCAAGCCGAGTTTCTGCATCCAGTTGCCGCCGCCGAACGTGACTGGCGTGCTGCATATGGGGCATGCGTTCAACCAGACCATCATGGACGCGCTGACCCGCTACCACCGGATGCGCGGCTTCAACACGCTGTGGGTGCCCGGCGTGGATCACGCCGGCATCGCCACGCAGATCGTGGTCGAGCGGCAGCTGCAGGCGCAGGGCGTGACCCGGCACGACCTCGGGCGGGAGCGCTTCCAGCAGCGCGTCTGGGGCTGGAAGGAACAGTCGGGCGGCACCATCACCCAGCAGATGCGCCGGCTGGGCGCCAGCGTGGACTGGAGCCGCGAGTACTTCACGATGGACGACAAGCTCTCGCCGGTCGTCGTCGAGACCTTTGTGCGGCTGTACGAGCAGGGGCTGATCTATCGCGGCAAGCGACTGGTCAGCTGGGACCCGGTGCTCAAGACCGCGATCTCGGATCTGGAAGTGGTGGCCGAGGAAGAGGAAGGCAAGCTCTATCACCTGCGCTACCCGCTGGCCGATGGCTCGGGTCATCTGGTGGTGGCCACGACGCGCCCGGAAACCATGCTGGGCGACACCGCGGTGATGGTGCACCCCGAGGACGAGCGCTACCGGCATCTGGTTGGCAAGACGGTCCGGCTGCCGCTGGCGGAGCGCGAGATTCCGGTCATCGCCGACGCCTACGTCGATCGCGAGTTCGGCACCGGTGTGGTCAAGGTGACACCGGCGCACGACGTCAACGACTACCAGGTCGGCCTGCGGCACGGGCTGCCGATGATCTCGATCTTCACGCTGGACGCCACCATCAACGACGAGGCGCCATTGAAGTACCGCGGGCTGGATCGCTACAAGGCGCGCGATGCCGTGGTGGCCGACCTGCAGGGGCTCGATCTGGTCGAGAAGATCGACAAGCACATGCTGAAGGTGCCGCGCGGTGACCGCACCGGCGTGGCCATCGAACCGATGCTGACCGACCAGTGGTTCGTGGCGATGAGCAAGCCGGCACCCGACGGCACGCGCTTTCCGGGCAAGAGCATCGCGCAGGTGGCCACCGAGGTGGTGGAAGACGGCCGCGTGAAGTTCGTGCCCGGCGAATGGGTCAGCACCTACATGCACTGGATGAAAAACATCCAGGACTGGTGCATCTCGCGCCAGCTGTGGTGGGGCCACCAGATCCCGGCCTGGTACGACGACCAGGGCAACGTGTACGTGGCGCGCAGCGAGGCCGAGGCGCAGGCGCGGGCTGGCGCGGGCGTGACGCTGCGGCGCGACGAAGACGTGCTCGACACCTGGTTCAGCTCGGCGCTGGTGTGCCACTCCACACTCGGCTGGCCAACCGACACCGAAGACCTGAAGCGCTACCTGCCGTCGCAGGTGCTGACCACCGGCTACGAGATCATCTTCTTCTGGGTCGCGCGCATGGTGATGATGACCCTGCACTTCACCGGCAAGGTGCCGTTCGAGACCGTGTACATCCACGGCATCGTGCGCGACGCCGAAGGCAAGAAGATGAGCAAGTCCGAGGGCAACGTGCTCGACCCGGTGGACCTGATCCAGGGCGTCGACATCGACACGCTGGTGGTCAAGTCCACCACCGGTCTGCGCCGGCCGCAGGACGCCCCGAAGATCGAAAAGCGCGTGCGCGCGCAGTTCCCCGACGGCATCCCGGCCTACGGCGCCGATGCGCTGCGCTTCACGATGGCCAGCTACGCCACGCTCGGCCGCAACGTGAACTTCGACACCAAGCGCTGCGAGGGCTACCGCAACTTCTGCAACAAGCTGTGGAATGCGACCCGCTTCGTGCTGATGAACTGCGAGGGCCGCGACACCGGGCTCGACGCCAGCCTGCCGGTGACGCTGTCGACCGCCGACCGCTGGATCATCGGCGAGCTGCAGCGGCTGGAGGCAGCGGCGGCGCAGGGCTTCGCCGAGTACCGGCTCGACAACGTGGCCAGCGCGATCTACGGCTTTGCGTGGAACGAGTACTGCGACTGGTACCTGGAACTGGCCAAGGTGCAGTTGCAGGCCGGCACCGCCGCGGGCGATGAGGCCGCGCTGCGCGGCACGCGCCGCACGCTGGTGCGCGTGCTGGAGGCGCTGCTGCGACTCGCGCATCCGATCATTCCGTTCGTGACCGAGGAACTGTGGCAGACGGTGTCGGTGCCGGCTGGCAAGCGCGCGGCGACCGATGCGACCTCGGTGATGATCCAGCCCTACCCGCAGAGCGAGCCGGCCAAGATCGACGCGGCGGCGGACGCCGACATCGCGCTGCTCAAGCGCCTGATCGATGCCTGCCGCACGCTGCGCGGCGAGATGAAGCTGGGCCCCGACAAGCGCGTGCCCCTGGCGATCAGCGGGCCGGCCGACCGCATCGCCGCGTTCGCGCCCTACGTTCAGGCGCTGGCCAAGGTCTCGGAGGTCAAGCCGGTGGCTGACATGGCCGCGGCCAATCCCGGCGGCGTGGCGCCGGTGGTGGTGGTCGACGACTTCCGTCTGATGCTGGTGATCGAGATCGATGCCGCCGCCGAGCGCGAGCGGCTGGGCAAGGAAATCGCGCGGCTGGAAGGCGAGATCGGCAAGGCGCAGGCCAAGCTGTCGAACGAGAGCTTCGTGGCGCGCGCGCCGGTCGC
>CAZTUT010000158.1:0-6425 GCA_964616395.1 uncultured Burkholderiaceae bacterium | reverse complement strand
CTTAGCAGCGCCCGCAGTTAAGGGCATGGTTGGATCAACATGTCATGCCTGCGCTTTCGGGGCGCGTGCTGCCAGTGGATACCGCCGTAGCGCAGCGATGTGCCGCGTTGCACTTGCCCGACCCCAAGTCCGAGCGAGACGCACTGATTGCCGCAACCGCGTTGGTCCACAACATCACTGTGGACACGCGAAACGTAACCGACTTCCTGGCGATGGGCGTGTCCCTGCTCAACCCCTGGGACTCGGTGCCACGACCGCGTGGACGCGGGGCACGCCGAGCCTAGGCCCCCGCCGCGTCGCCAAATTGCCGGTCGCGCGGGTCTTGATCTGGCAACGGAACAACGGCGAAGCTGCGACCAACGCCCGGGTGAAACGCTAGCTCGCCCGCACCATCTGCACGACCTTGCCCAGATCGACCGTCTTGGCCTGCTGCTCGATCTGCGGCATGTACTGGGCCTGAAGGCCCCGCGCCTGTCCGACCATCGACGTGTAGGCGTCCTTGAGCATCTGCGTGTTCATCGTGCGCCCGCCGGCGTAGTAGCGACGCGCCACCTGGCCCAGTGCGTAGGTTGTCGCGAACGAAAAGGCCACGCCGGTCGCGCCTCGGGCCAGACCGCCGGCCATGCGCCCTGCCACCTTGCCGAACAGCCCGCCGATCAGCTTGCGGCCCACGTCCTCCAGGTACTGGCCGGTCAGCCCCACGCCCATCGCGGCCAGCAAGTCCTTGATGTGGCCGCGGTCGAGTTCGTAGCCATGCGCCTTGCCGATCCGGTAGACCATCTTCATCTGCAGCGGAATGATGGCCATCGATGCCGCCGACTGCGGCAGCAATTCGAGCGCGCCGTTGAGGATCGCGTAATTGAGGATCATCTTGTCGAGCGCGGCGCCGTCGGCCGGCTGCGCGGCGACCACCGGGCCGGCGGCTGCCGCAGCAACGGAGGCAGCGGCAGCCGCCCCTGCGCCCGCAGCAACTGCCGAAACGGCCGGCGCGGGCGCGGCGGTGCCCACCTCCTCCAGCGGCGTCGTTGCCAGCGCATCGGCGGTAGCCGCAGGGCCGGCCATCTGCGGCTGGCTCAGGCCCAGCGCCTGCCCAAGCTCTGTCAGAAAGCGCGTCTCCTGATCGTTGCGCAGGCCGTCGGCATCGCACACGCCGACCGCCAGTTCGAAGGCGAGCTGACGCAACTCGGGGCTCGACAGCGCCGCGGCGGCCGACGCGACCGTCACGCGCTTGAGCAACACGTCCTGCACCAAAGCGGCGGTGTTCAGATCCGCCGACAGCGATTCGGCCACGCGTCGTACCTCGGCGCGCTCGGCCTCGGCCTTGCTGCCATCGGAAAAGGCGGCCATCAGGGCAATCGTCAGCAGTGCGGTCTGTTCGGTGCGGTCCATGCAAACTCCAGAAACGTTGAGTTGATTTTGTCTGTTGCGATCATGCCGAAGTTCCCGCGTGAGACGACTCCATTCGTCGCACGGTGCTGCGCCTCGTCGCAAGGATTGGCGGCGAACGCGGGACAACCCCTATCACCTGCCCCGCGAGGCGGCGCGATGTGCACAGCGCAGTCAGTTGTCATTCGAACGCGGCGGCTCATCGCGGTCAGAGGGCATCGAGGGCGACGACGTTGCCCCCGCAGCCGGATCGAGTGAATCGGCTGGATCATCCGGGCCGGTGTCGACGGTCCCGTCGACGCCGCGCGCCGGCAGCGGCGCACCCGGCCGGTTGAACCAGTAGCGCCGCATCGACTCGCGCGCTGCGCTGCGCGTCACAGAGGGCTGGATGCCCGCCTTCATCCGCCACTGCAGCGCCCCGCCCCAGTCGCTGCGCGCCACCGGGATGCCGGCCTGCGCGTAGCGCGCCAGCACCGAGGGATCGGGGTGTCCGAAGCGGTTGCGATAGCCGGCCTGCACCAGCACCTCCGAAGGCTGCACCGCCGCCAGCAGCGCCGCACTCGACGAATGCTTGCTGCCATGATGCGGCGCGGACATCAGCGTCAGTGCGCCGATCGGCGCGCGCGCCGCCATCAGCGCCTCTTCGCGCGCCGGGATGTCGCCGGTCAGCAGCACCCGGACACCGCGGAACTCAAGCAGCAGCACGCAGCTCATTGCGTTGGTGCTGCGACGGGCTGCGTAGTCAGCGGCCGTCGGATGAAGCACCGCGACCTGCAGGTCGCCGTAGGCGCTTCGATCGCCAGCCGCGCAGCGCCGCACCGGTCCCGCGTTGCCCAGCATCGGATGCACCGGATCGATCGAGGTGATCACCGGCGTACCCGGCATTGCGCGCAGCAGGCTGGCGGCGCCACCCGCATGATCGCTGTCCAGATGCGTGACCACCAGCGCATCGAGCTGGTCGATGCCGCGCCAACGCAGGTACGGCAGGATCACGCGGCCGCCGGCATCGGCCTGCGCGTTGTAGCGCGGGCCGGTGTCCACCAGCAGCCGCGCCGCGCGCGTCTCGACCAGTACCGCCGACCCCTGACCGACATCGATCGCGGTAACCCAGAGTTCGTCATCGGCCGGTCGCGCCGGGGGCCAAAGCAGCAGCGGCAGCAGGCCAATCAGGCCCAGCCAGCGCAGCGGCCAGCCGCGCGGCATCAGCAGCCAGAGCACGCCGGCCAGCGCGAACGGCAGCGTCCACGACGGCGGCGCCGGCAAGGCCAGCGATGCCCAGCGCCAGCCGGCCACCCCATGAAGCAGGTCTGCCAGCAGCGCGAACAATCCATGGCCGACCCACAGCGGCAGCGCTGCCAGCGCATCCAGCGGCGCTGGTAGCACCGCCAGCGCCGCCCCGACCAGCGCCAGCGGCGTCACCACGATGCTCACCACCGGAATCGCGACTGCATTGGCCAGCGGCGAGACAAGCGACACCTGCTGAAACAGCATGATCGTCAACGGCACCAGCGCGATCGTGACCGCCGCCTGGACCTGCGCTGCCGCCCCCAGGCGCGCGCGCCAGCCCGCGGGCTCGCGCAGCTGGCCGTGCAGCGCGAACAGGATCGCCGCCACCGCGCCGAACGACAGCCAGAACCCCGGAGCCGCGCTCGACCACGGATCGAGCAGCGTGACCACGGCTGCTGCGAGCGCCAGTGTCAGCGATGGCGCCAGCCGCAGCCGCAATAGCAATGCGGCGGCCACCACCGCCAGCATGAAGAACGTGCGCTGCGCCGGCACCGCCCAGCCCGCCAGCAGGCAGTAGGCAAATGCCGCCAGCATGCCGGCGACCGCGGCGGCGGTCTGCGCCGGCGCGCGCGCCATCAGCCGCGCGGAGCGGCGCCACAGCAGTGAGGCAAGCCAGGCCGCCAGGCCGGCGATCATCGTGATGTGCAGTCCGCTGATCGACACCAGGTGGCCGATGCCGGTGGCGTTGAACATCAGCCAGTCGGTCTCGGCGATCGCGCGCTGGTCGCCCAGCACCAGCGCCACCAGCACGCCGCCGTAGCGATCGCCCGCGAGCCGCTGCTGCATCGCCAGCCGCAGGTGGTGGCGAACGCGATCGACCCAGGCGCCAGGATCGGCGACCGACAGCGCCAGCCGCTGCGGCGCTGCGGTCTTCGCGCTGCCCTCGCGCACGTAGCCGGTGGCGCGCAGGTTGCGCTCCAGCATCCAGGATTCGAGATCGAAGCCGCCGGGGTTCACGCTGCCGTGCGGGCGGCGCAGCCGCACGGTGAAGCGCCAGCGCTCGGCCGGCACCACGGCAGCGTCCTGCCCGTACCAGGACAGCGCCAGCCGCGCCGGTACCCGCACCCCCTCGGTCTGCACCGACTCCACCGCGAACTCGAAGCGCTGGCCGCGATCGAGTTGCGCCGGCAGGCTATCGATGACACCGGTGACCACGATGTCGCGTCCTTCGTCGACCGGGTCGAGTGCATCGGCCATCCGGAGGTCTGCGCGCCAGCCTGCCCAGCAAAAGCCGAGTGCCGCAGCCACTGCAACCAGCAGCGCGCACCGCGCCCAGCGGGCTGCCCGACCTGCTCCGGGCCACCGCGCCGCTGCCAGCGCCGTGAGCGCCGCACCGATCAGCAGCACAGACAGCGCCGCCGCCGACGGCAACTCGCGCTGCTGCTGAAGCACCCACGCGCCGGCGACGAAGCAGGCCAGCACCAGCGCCGTCACGTTGTCCTCAACCGAGCAACGCAGCCAGGCGCGGCAACGCGGCGCATGCGTTTTGCCGGTTCTGATCGATCACGCGCGCCAGCGACCAGCCGCGCAGCGTGGCCAGCTCGGCAGCGATTCGCGGCAGTTCGCCCGGTTCGTTGCGCGTGGCCATACCGGTTTCGCGATCACGCAGCCACTGGGGCGGAATGTCGGGCGCATCGGTCTCCAGCACCCAGGCGTCGTCTGGCAGCGTGGCGGCAAAGCGGCGGATCCGCAACGAACCGGCATAGGTCATCGCGCCGCCAAAGCCAAGCCGCAGACCCAGACCCAGCAGCGCGCTGGCCTGCTCGCGCGAGCCGTTGAACGCGTGGACGATGCCGCCGCTCACCCGGATCTGCCGCAGGTGCTTCAGCAGCAGATCGGCCGAGCGGCGCACGTGCACGATCACCGGCAAATCCAGATCGCGCGCCACCTTCAACTGCTCGCGGAAGAACCACTGCTGCCGAGCGGGGTCGAGGCCCGCCACCACGCCATCGATACCGATCTCGCCAATGGCCACGAAGCGTGCATCGGCCAGCGCACGCCTGGCCGTCTCGCGCAGCAGGTCGACATGCGCCTCGACCGCCCGGTCGATCCAGAGCGGATGGGTGCCGAGCGCATACGCAAGGCCATAGCGATGCGCAACCGCGGCGGTGGTCTCGAAGTGCTCGGCGTGACCTGCCGGCAGCACCATCATCGTCACGCCGCCGGCGCGAGCGCGCGCGACCACGGCGTCGCGGTCGGCATCGAACGCGTCGGCATCGAGATGGCAGTGGGTGTCGATCAGCATCAGTGCGAGCGCCGGCCAGGCAAGGAAAGACGCTCAGTGTTGTCCCGAGCGGAAAAACTCTCGCCCCGAACGGCGGAATGGCAGCGGAGTCAAATCTACACTTGCACCCCTTACAGTCTGCTGCAAGCGAAAAATCACGGTCCGCCATGCCCCGCAAGTTCTTCAAGCGCTACATGCCCAGCGTCGACACCGTGCGCCAGATCGCGATCATGCGGATGTTCGGCGACTCGCTGTTCCACCCGGCGCTGTGGCACCTGAACCGGCGCTCGGCGGCGGGGGGCGTGGCCACCGGCCTGTTCTGCGGGCTGATCCCGGGACCGCTGCAGATGATCGGCGCTGGCGTGATCGCCGTGCTGTTCCGCATCAATCTGCCGGTCGCACTGCTCGCGACGCTGTACACGAATCCGCTGACCATCGTGCCGATCTACTTGCTGGCCTACAAGATCGGTGCCTTCGTTCTCGGGGCTACCGGCGGGCAGGTCCCGGCACCACCACCCGACTGGGCCTGGAACCAGCCCGTCGCCTCGGCCCAGGCCATGAGTGCCTGGATGGTCGGACTCGGCGCGCCGCTGGCATTGGGCGTGTTCCTGCTGGCTTGCACACTTGCTACGGTCGGCTACACGGTGGTGCGCTTGCTCTGGAGCGCGTGGCTGCGCCGCCAGTGGCACCGGCGCCAGCTGCGGCCGCGGGCAGACGCATGACAAAGCGCTGGATTGCGCCGCTGCTCATCGCGCCAGCGCTCGCCTACGTCGTCGACGCCGGTCCCATCGCGTCGGCCGCGCTGTTCGGCCTGGCCTGCGCGCTCGCAATGCGGCTGGCGGGCCGGCCCATGCCGCTGCAGTTTGCCGCCTTTGCGATGTTCGCTGCGGTCGCATTCGGCTTCATGGCGGCGGTGTTCGCGGCAATGGCTGGCAACGATGTCCACCAGATGCTCGCCGCACCCCTGTCCGAACAGTTCGTCGGCATCAGTCTCGGCTGGCTCGCGGTCGCGTTTCTCGCGCTGGCCGCAGGCAGCGCGTCGATCACCTGGCTGCGCGGCAGCGGTGAGGCGCCGACCGACGCAGAAGGTCGCAACAGCGAGGACCGGCCACGCTGACCGGCGTTGCCTCAGGCCGGCACCAGCCGTCCTTCGGCCAGCCGCATCACCCGGTCGCACTGCGCCGCCAGCGCCGGATCGTGGGTGACGATCACGATCGCCGTGCCGCGGCTACGCGCCAGCGACACGAATACGTCGAACACGCCGCGCGCGGTGTCGCGGTCGAGGTTGCCGGTGGGCTCATCTGCGAGGATGCAGGCGGGCTTCGTGACGATCGCACGCGCGATCGCGGTGCGCTGGCGCTCGCCGCCCGACAGTTCCGCCGGATGATGGGTCACCCGCTCGGCCAGCCCCACGGCGGCCAGCGCCTCGGCCGCCTGCGCCCGCGCCTGCGCCAGCGGAAGCCGGCGGATCGATAGCGGCATCGCCACGTTGTCCAGCGCGGTGCACTCCGGCAGCAGGTGGTGGACC
>CAZTUT010000157.1:0-6471 GCA_964616395.1 uncultured Burkholderiaceae bacterium | reverse complement strand
GATCCGCTCCGGCTCGCTGGCCGCGCCGATGGAGATCATCGAAGAGCGCACCATCGGCCCCAGCCTCGGCAAGGAAAACATCGAGCGCGGCTTCAACTCCACGCTCTATGGCTTCCTGGCGATCGCGATCTTCATGGTCGTCTATTACCGCGGCTTTGGCGTGATCTCGGCGATCGCGCTGTCGGCCAACGTGATGCTGCTGGTGGCGCTGCTGTCACTGCTGCAGGCTACGCTCACACTGCCCGGCATTGCCGCCATCGCGCTGACGCTGGGCATGGCGATCGACGCCAACGTGCTGATCAACGAGCGCGTACGCGAGGAGTTGCGCAACGGCCGCACGCCGCAGCAGGCGATCACCGAGGGTTACGACAAGGCCTTCGCCACGATCCTGGACTCGAACATCACCACGCTGATCGCTGGCGTGGCGCTGCTGCTGTTCGGCTCAGGACCGGTGCGCGGCTTCGCGGTCGTGCATTGCCTGGGCATCCTGACTTCGATCTTCACCGCGGTGTTCGTGTCGCGCGCGCTCGTCAACCTCTGGTACGGCTCGCGCAAGAAGCTCACCGATCTGTCCATCGGTTCGGTGTGGAAGCCGGGCACGACTGGCGTGGCGAAGTAGCGGCGGACGGAACAGGAGACAGACATGGAATTCTTCCGTATCCGCGGCACGATCCCGTTCATGAAGTACTCGCTGATCCTCAACGGGATCAGCGTGGTCACGTTCCTGGTCGCGGTCGCCTTCCTGATCTTCCGTGGGCTCAACCTGTCGGTCGAGTTCACCGGCGGCACGCTGATGGAGGTCAGCTATCAGCAGCCGGCCGACCTGGAGAAGATCCGCACCGCGGTCGAGGGCAAGGGCTGGGGCGAGTTCCAGGTGCAGAACTTCGGCACCGCGCGCGACGTGCTGATCCGACTGCCCGTGGAAGCCGGCTATACCTCGGGCCAGCAGGCCGAGAAGGTGATGGCCACGCTCAAGTCGCAGGACCCGGGCGCCGAGTTGCGGCGCGTGGAGTTCGTCGGCCCGGCGGTGGGCGCCGAACTGGCGCACGACGGCGCGGTCGCGCTGGCGCTGGTGGTCCTGGGCATCATGATCTACCTGAGCTTCCGCTTCGAATGGAAGCTCGCGGTCGCGGCGATCATTGCCAACCTGCACGACGTGATCCTGGTCGTGGGCCTGTTTGCGATCTTCGGCTGGGAGTTCTCGCTGCCGGTACTGGCGGCGATACTCGCCGTGCTCGGCTACTCGGTCAACGAGTCGGTGATCATCTTCGACCGCGTGCGCGAGCACTTCCGCAAGTATCGGAAGATGAGCACGGTCGAGGTGATCGATTCGGCCATCACCGCCACCATCAGCCGCACGATGATCACGCACGGCTCCACGCTGTGCATGACGCTGGCGATGCTGATCTTCGGCGGCCCGGCGCTGCACTACTTTGCGCTGGCGTTGACCATCGGCATCGTCTTCGGCATCTACTCGTCGGTGTTCGTGGCCGCCGCGATCGCCATGTACCTCGGCGTGAAGCGCGAGGACCTGATCAAGCCGGTCAAGAAGGACGAGGGCGAGCAGGTCGTTCCCTAGGCCTGCGATCCGGGTCTCACGCGCGATGTCCCGTACCGCCACCAACCCAGGCGTCCGTACCCGCGTCTGGGACCTGCCTACGCGGCTGTTTCACTGGACGCTGGCCGCGCTGGTGATCTTCTCGGTCGTGACGATCAAGCTCGGCGGCAACTGGATTGAGTGGCACTTCCGCAGCGGCTACGCGATCCTGACGCTGCTGCTGTTCCGCCTGCTGTGGGGCTTTGCCGGCAGCCACTACGCGCGCTTTGCCAGTTTCGTGCGCGGTCCACGCGCGGTGGTCGACTACCTGCGCGGTCGTGTGGCGCACGCGGCGGGACACAACCCGCTGGGCGCGCTGTCGGTACTGGCGATGCTCGTGCTGCTGCTGTCGCAGGCGAGCACCGGTCTCTTCGCCAATGACGGCAGCTACACCGAAGGGCCTCTCGCGAAGTTCATCTCGGGCAGCCTGTCCAACCTTCTGACCTCGTTGCACAAGGACGGCGAGTACGTTCTGTACGGGCTGGTCGGCCTGCACGTGGCGGCCATCGTCTACTACGCGGTGGCACGGCGCGAGCGGCTGGTGCCGGCGATGGTCACCGGCGACCAGCCGGTCGACGCTCCGGCGGCGCGCGACGACCTGATGCTGCGCCTGCGCGCGCTGCTGCTGCTGGCGCTGTGCGCTGGCGTGGTCGCATACGTCGTGACCCGTTAGGCAGGCTGTATCCGCGGACTCAGACGCCGCGTCGTGTCGAGCGGCTTGGGCGAGGAGCGGCAGTTCGGAGCGCCGCCCACCCTGCCCCGAGCGAAGCGTCAGCCGCGCACCAACGTCGGTCAGGCCTTCACGCCGTTGCTGGCTTCCAGCACCTTGAGCAAGGCCGACGTGTCTTCCCGACCCCAGCCCTGGCCAACCAGCGCGTTGAGCTGCTGCGCGACCAGCGCGGTGGCCGGCATGCCCAGCCCAGCCTCGCGCGCGGCATCGACGATCAGCCCGTAGTCCTTGTGGTGCAGCCGCGCCTCGATACCGGCGGCAAAGTCGCGCGTGGCCATCTTTGGCCCCATCAGGTCGAGCATCCGGCTGCCGGCAAAGCCGGTGCTCAGCGCGGCCACGATCACCTGCGGGTCCACGCCCTGCGCGCGGGCGAACAGCAGCGCCTCGGCGATGCCCTGGATGTTGACGACCTGCACCACCTGGTTGCAGGCCTTGGCGACCTGACCGGCGCCGGCGCCGCCGATATGGGTGATCGCCTTGCCCAGCTTCTCCAGCAGCGGCCGCGCACGCGCCAGCACCTCGGCCTTGCCGCCGACCATGATCGACAGCGACGCTGCCTGCGCACCACGCACGCCGCCCGACACCGGGCAGTCGAGCATCTCGATGCCGCGCTCGGCCAGCCGCTGCGCGATCTCGCGCGTGACCGCCGGCGAGATCGTGCTGTGATCGATGACCACGCTGCCCGGCTGCGCGGTCTCGGCCGCGCCCGCCGCCCCGAGCAGCACCTGCTCCACATCCGCACTGGCGGTCACGTTGGTGAAGATGAACTCGGCGCCGCGCGACGCCTCGGCCGGCGACGCGCAGGCCACCGCGCCCCGCGCGGCCAGCGGCGCCATCATCTCGGTCCGGCGCGCGTGCACGCGCAGCGCGTGACCGGCATCCAGCAGGTGGCCGGCCATCGGCGCGCCCATCGCGCCCAGGCCAATGAAGGCAACGGTGCTCATCGATGTTCTCCGTCAGTTCACAGGCGAGCGCGCAGGCGGTAGAGCGGCGCGCACTCGCGGGTCAGCGAAACGCCTCCTCGAGCCGTCGCTTGTCCCAGTCGGGGGCCAGCAACTCGATGAAGGAATAGATGAATCCGCGCAGATAGGCGCCCTGCTTGACCGCCAGCCGCGTGGTGTTGGTGCCGAACAGGTGGCCGCAGGGCAGCATCGCCAGCCGGTCGCGCTGCGGATCGACCGCCACGCCGGCCACGATGCCCACGCCCATGCCAAGCTGCACGTAGGTCTTGATGACGTCGGCATCAATCGCTTCGAGCACAATCGACGGCTCGATCGACGCCGCCGAAAACGCCGCGTCGATCCGGCTGCGGCCGGCAAAGTGCGACTCGTAGGTCACCAGCGGGTGGCGCGCCAGATCCTTCAGCGTGAGCTTGCCGGGCGAGGTCTGGAAGCGCGCCAGCGCATGCGCGGGCGGCACGATCGCAACGTGCTGCCACGTGTAGACCGGGATCGAGCGCAGGCCGGTCGCCTCGGCCAGCGACTCGGTGGCGATGCCGATGTCGGCCTCACCGTTGACCAGCATGCGCGCGATCTGCGGCGGATCGGCCTGCAGCAGCTTGAAGCGGACCTGCGGAAACTTCTCGGCGAAACGCGGCAGCACCGACGGCAGCACGTAGCGCGCCTGGGTGTGCGTGGTGGCCACCCGCAGCGTGCCCGACGGCGCACCCGCGTAATCGCGCGACAGCTTTTTCAGGTTGTCGACTTCCTGCATCACGCGCTCGGCCGCCAGCAGCACCTGCTGGCCGGGCGGCGTCAGGCCGAGGATGCGCTTGCCGGCGCGCGCGAAGATGGCCACGCCGAGTTCCTCTTCCAGCTCGATGATGGCCTTGGAGATGCCCGGCTGCGACGTGTGCAACACGCGCGCCGCCGCCGTGATGTTGAACTTCTGGCGCACGGCCTCGCGCAGGAAGCGGAATTGCTGGAGATTCATCGCGAAAGTGGAGGTCAGGCGTAGCGCATCGGCCCCGATGCCGACAGTCGGTCCAGTATATCGGCGCGCCCTCATCGGCCCGGCCGGGCGCAGGCGTTCCGGCCACGCCCGGTGGCGCCGAACGCAAACGCTGGCATCGACGACTTGAAGTGCACCAGCCGGCACAACATCTTGCGCTATTTGCCGATTTACGACACAGCATGTGGGGCCGGCCGCGAAGCGTGTAGGCTTTCCCCATCGTCTCCAGAAGCAGCCGCTGCACCGCTTGCCTTCAACACCGGGACGGCCCCGCGAAGCGTTGCCCTCCCCGCACCGAACCGAGTCCGACCATGAAACTTGATCCAGCCCAGGTGCTGCTCGACGAGCAGCCGATTTCCATTGACGTCCTGCTCGAGAAGTATGCGAAGGGCGACGAAAAGACCGTCGACGAGGTACGCCGCCGCGTGGCACGCGGCCTGGCCGCGGTCGAGAAGCCCGAACTGCGCGCCGATTGGGAGCAGCGCTTCCACCAGGCGATGACCGACGGCTTCATCCCCGGCGGCCGGGTCAACTCGGCGGCAGGCACCGACATCGCGGCCACGCTGATCAACTGCTTTGTGCAGCCGGTGGGCGATGCCATTTCCGGCACGGGCAGCAACGGCGTGCCGTCGATCTACCTGGCGCTGAATCAGGCCGCCGAGACGATGCGGCGCGGCGGCGGCGTGGGCTACGACTTCTCCAACATCCGCCCGCGCGGCGCGCTGGTGCGCGGCACCCATTCGCGCGCCAGCGGCCCGATCAGCTACATGCGGGTGTTCGACAAGAGCTGCGAGACACTCGAGTCGGCCGGCAGCCGGCGCGGCGCGCAGATGGGCATGATCCGCTGCGATCACCCCGACGTGGAGGACTTCATCCACGCGAAGCGCGATGGCTCGCTGAGCAACTTCAACATGAGCGTGGCGGTGACTGACGCCTTCATGCGCGCGGTCGACAAGGACGCCGAGATCGAGCTGTGGCATGCGGCCGAGCCATTCGACAAGACCGACGCCGCCCAGCGCGCCGACGGCACCTGGGTCTACCGCAAGGCCCGCGCGCGCGATCTGTTCGACCAGATCATGCAGTCGACCTACAGCCACGCCGAGCCGGGCGTGATCTTCATCGACCGCGTGAACAGCGATAACAACCTGTCGTACTGCGAGACGATCGCGGCGACGAACCCGTGTGGCGAGCAGCCCCTGCCGCCCTACGGTTGCTGCTGCCTCGGCTCGATCAACCTGACCCGCTTCGTCGTCGATCCGTTCAGCGACTCGGCCCGCTTCGACTTCGCGAAATTCGACGATGTGACGCGGACCGCCATCCGCGCGCTCGACAACGTGCTCGACGCCACGCTGTGGCCGCTGCCCGAGCAGGCGACCGAGGCTGCCAACAAGCGGCGCATCGGGCTGGGCTTCACCGGGCTGGGCAACACGCTGACGATGCTGAACCTGCGCTACGACAGCGCAGAGGCGCGGGCGATGGCCAGCCGCATTTCGGCGGCGATGCGCGATGGCGCCTACGGCGCCTCGGCCGATCTGGCCACCGAGAAAGGTCGCTTCCCGCTGTTCGATGCCGACAAGTACCTGGCCGAGCCGCACTGCGCGTCGCGGCTGCCGGCTGAGCTGAAGCAGCGCATCCGCGCCAACGGCATCCGCAACTCGCACCTGCTGTCGATCGCGCCCACCGGCACGATCTCGCTGGCCTTTGCGGCCAACGCCTCGGGCGGCATCGAGCCCACGTTCTCGTGGACCTACATCCGCAAGAAGCGCATGCCCGACGGCACGCGCGCCGAGTACGCAGTCGAGGACTACGCGTACCGGCTGTACCGGCGCATGGGCGGCGATGTGAACCACCTGCCGCCCTCGTTCGTGCACGCGCTCGAGATGGGCGCGCTCGACCACATGCAGATGATCGCGGCGGTGCAGCCCTACATCGACGCGGCCGTCAGCAAGACGGTCAACGTGCCCGAGGACTATCCGTTCGACGACTTCAAGCAGCTCTACCTGGCCGCGTGGAAGGCGGGCCTGAAGGGCATCACCACCTACCGGCCCAATAACGTGATCGGCTCGGTGCTGGAGGTGAAGAAGGAGCCTGCCTCGTCCACCTCGCCCACGCCGCAGGACCTGAAGGACGATCCGGACCGCCGCGTGCGTATCGACAGCACGCCCACGCCGGCACTGGCCAGCCTCAAGTGGCC
>CAZTUT010000156.1:0-6496 GCA_964616395.1 uncultured Burkholderiaceae bacterium | reverse complement strand
CGCACGACGCCGTAGGCGGCCCAGTCGAGCAGTCGGGCGAACAGGCCGCGGCGCAGGTAATGGTCTGGCCGCAGCGCCACGCTGTCGGCTTCGATCGCCAGTTCCAGCGTGGTGCGCAGCCGGGTCGTGAAACGGGCGTCGAGCACGACCACGTTGGCTTCTCGTGCGAGCAGCAGGCTGTACGGATCGATGTTGCTGGAGCCGACGGTGGCCCAGCCTTCGTCGATCACCGCGACCTTGGCGTGCAGATAGCTGGCCTGGTACTCGTGGATCTCGATGCCGGCGCCGAGCAGGTCGCCGTACATCGCGCGCTGCGCGTGGTGCTGCAGCGCGTATTCGACGCGACCCTGCAGCAGCAGCCGCACACGAACCCCGCGGGCTGCGGCGGCGCGCAACGCCGCGCGCACGCGCCGGCCCGGCAGGAAGTAGGCGTTGGCGATCAGGATGTCGTGGCGCGCGCGCGCGAAGGCGTCGAGGTAGTTGCGCTCGATCGCATGGCGGTTACGCAGGTTGTCGCGCAGCAGCAGCGTGGCCGACACGCCATCGTCGAACACCGGCTGCGGCACCACCGGCTCGCTGTCGCCAGTGTGCTCGAAGCGATCGGCGCGCAGAAGTGTCACGAGCGACCACAGCCGCCGCATGGCCAGCGCAATCGCGGCCACCAGCGGACCTTCGCAGCGCACCGCGAAGTCGAAACGCGGCCGGGCGCGGCCATCCGCACCGGTCGGTACGGCGGTCCAGTCATCGATGATGTTGATGCCGCCGACAAAGGCGATGCGGTCGTCGATCACCGCCAGCTTGCGGTGCAGCCGCTGCAGCAGACGGCGCTCCATGTGCCACCAGCGCTCGGGACGGTAGATGCGCAGTTCGACGCCCAGCGCAGCCATTTGCGTGGGGAGCCGGCGCGCATGCGCGCCGCCGCCGTAGCCATCCACGAGCACCCGCACCTCCACACCGCGGCTGGCTGCGTCGGTCAGCGCCGTGAGAACCCGCTCGCCGATCTTGTCGTCGGCCAGGATGTAGGTCTCAAGATGCACCGAGCGGCGCGCGGCTTCGATGGCCGCCAGCAGCGCGGGGAAGTACTCCTCGCCGTTGACCAGCAACTGCACCCGGTTGCCGGGCACCACCAGCGGCCGCAGCGCGCGCACCCGCGACAACAGGCGGCGCGCGCGCGCCGGCCAGTCGCCCGACGCCGCGTCGTCGCCCGGCTGCGCGCTCACCTCAGCTCCAGCTCGGCGATCAGCGGCGCGTGGTCGGACCGGCGCGCCCAGGTCAGGCCACGCGGCACGTCCATCGACAGCACGCGCATGCCGCGCACGTAGATGCGGTCCAGCGTCAGCCAGGGCGCGAAGCTGGGAAAGGTTCTCGCCACGCCGGCCTGCGCATCGTGCCCGCCACGCCACGGCAGCAGCCGGTCGAGAACGCCGGCAGGCCGCTTTCGCGCAAACGCCTCGGCAGCGACCTCCTTGACGGCCAGCCGCTCGCGCAGCAGTCGGTCGACCTGCCGTTGCCAATCGTTGAAGTCGCCGGCGATGATCACCGGCGACTCGGGCGGGATCTCGCGCTCGACGAAGTCGATCAGGAAACTCGCCTGGCGCAGCCGGCTGCGATTGATCAGCCCGAGATGCACGCAGATCAGGTGGATGTCGCGCGGACGCGCACGTGGCCGTTCGAGACGCGACACCGCGTGCAGCATGCCGCGCTTTTCGAGCGCGTGGTCGGACACGTCGTGATTGGTGAAGTGGCCGATCGGGTGGCGAGAAAGAATCGCGTTGCCGTGGTGACCATGCGGGTACACCGCGTTCATGCCATAGGCGCGATGCTCGTAGCCGCTGGTGCCCAGGTATTCGAGCTGGGTTTCCTTCGGATAAGCGGCGTGCGAACGCAGACGGTCGTTCTTGTCCTGGACTTCCTGCAGGAACACGATGTCGGCATCGATGGCATTGATCGCCACCCGCACCTCGTGGATGCGCGGCCGTCCACGGATGCCGGTGATCCCCTTGTGAATGTTGTAGGTGGCGACTTTGATCTTCACTGCGGCTCGGCGGTAGAGAGAGTGAAATAGCGGTCCAGCAGCAGCGGATCGTCGAAGTGGCGCCGGCCCACGAAGGCGGTGGCGTGCCGCCCCCACTGGCGCATCTGACCGGCGCTGGCGATACCCATTGGCCAGAACAGCCAGCGCTCCAGGCGCTCCGTGCCGGGAATCATGCCCGACGCATCGTAAGCGCTGCGCGTGACACCGACTTGTCCGGCCACCGGTAGCGAGCGCAACTCGTCTTCGTCGCGCAATGCGTAGCGGCGGGCCGCGCCGGCATCGGCCAGGGCCTCTGCGCGGTCGGCGCGCAGCATCGCGCGCTGCAGGTAGTGGCTGCCGCTTTCCACCCGCAGCACGATCCGTTCATCGACGCGCGCGCGAGGCAACGGCGCCTGCGGCATGAACAGCCCTTCGTCGAGGCGACCCTGCCCGGGTGGACGCTCGCTGCGCGGCTGCACCTGCGGCGTGGCAAAGAACAGGTGATAGCAGCCGCAGGCGTGGATGCTGTCGTAGACCAGCGCGTTGCCTTCATCATCGAGCGTGACGCGCCAGATCAGCGCATCGAGCTCGCCGGCCAGCGGATCGAGTACGCCGCGCGGCGGGCGCTGCGAAAACCAGAACGTGTAAACCAGTTGCGGCCGCCAGCGGCCGCCGAAGAGCGCATGACCGACGCGTACGTAGGCCGTCGGTTCAGCCGCGAGATCGACCCGCGCCTGCGGATCGTCACCTGCCAGCACCAGCGGCCCGATGCGGTCGTACTCACCCGTCTCCTCGACCTCGATGCGCGGCGCATGCCGCAACAGCAGCGCCGCCAGCGCTGCCGGTCGCGGCAGTCCGAGCGCATCGCGCGGCGACCCGGCGATGCCTTGCGCGCGCTCCAGCGCCGCAGCCAGCGCCGGCCCCACCTCTGCGGGTGGCGCGTAAGGACGCAACGGGCCGCGCAGCGGCAACTGATCGAGCGGCAGAGAAAAGATCGCGGTGGTCTCGCGCTGCCAGCCGGCAACGCCGGCGGCAAACGCAAGTCGCGTTAGCGGATACAGGCCGAGCACGCGCAGCGTGCGCGAGTAGTCGTCGGGGACCTGCGCGGCGGCGGCCAGTGCAGCACGCGCAGCCGCGGCGTCATCGGCCGCAAGCAACGTGCGGCGACAGGCGTCGAGCCAAGCGGATGCAGACGAACCCGCATTGCGCAGTTCATGCCGCCGCGCGTCGCGATCGGCATCGGCGAGGCGCGCACGCCAGGCCTGCCAGCGCACTTCGTCATCGACCGGCGGACGCAGCGTGACGCCACTGCGATCGATGCGCAGGTAGGGGAAGCCGGCAATCACGGTGTCCTGGGCGTCGCGCACGCCGGCGGCGCCGATCTGCCGATCGAGTGTGCGCAGCCGCCGCGCGCAGTCGCCGACCGCATCGGCCCGTTGCAGGTGATCGGCCACCGGCGGCGCCGCAAACGGATCACCCGGCACGCTGGCGCACCCGGCCAGCGCCGACGCCAAACCGGCCAGCACGATCCGACCCACCCTCATCAGCTCCCTCCGCCGCGCGGCGCGTCTGCCGCCGGGCTGCGCAGCGCGCGGCGCTCGATCTCGGCCACCATCGCCTCGAACTGCTCGCGCAACGCATGGCGCACCGCCGCGGCGCCAAAAATCGGGCCGATCACAGGCGGCAGCGGCTCGGCCAGCTCGAAGCGCGCGCTGTAGCCAAGGCGCACCCGCTGCGGACCCGCGGGCGCCGGGTCCAGCGGATTCAGCGTGTAGCGGCCGGTGAACGCGCGCAGCGTTGACACCGTCTGCGCTTCGTCAGGAGCACGCGGCGGCGGTGCAACCGAGCGCGCCAGCACCTCCTTCATCGGCGCATGGCGAACGTCGAGCCACACCTGCGTCGGCAGCATCAGCAGCAACAGGTTGAAACGGCCTGCGTATTCGACCAGCAGCTGCTCGCCATCGGCTAAGGTGCGTCGACTCAGGACTCGGGTGCGTCGAATGCCGGGAATGAACTGCGGCAGCCTTTCGTAGTCGGTCAACACTTCCCATGCGGTGCGCGGATCGGCATCGATCACGGCCTCGGCAACGACCGTGAACCGATCGCCATCGCGCTCCACCGTGACCGATGACGAAGCCGCAGTTGCCGCGCCCGGCAGCCCGAGCGACGCCAGCAGCCAGACCAGCACGTGGCCCGCACCTCGCACGGCTGTTCCGCGCGAGCATCCGCGCATCGTGACTGCCGCCTGTCCGATCGCCGCACGCAATATCGAAGCTGGAGACATGCTGCAGCGTGGCAGAAGATCAGCCGGCCGCGGCCCGCCGCGCCACCTCGCGCGCGACCGCCTGCAGCTGCGCCGACAGGTTCTGCCTGACGGCCACACTGCCGATGCCCGGCGGCGGCGGTACACGCAGCACCATGCGCGCCGTGTAGGTCAGATGGGTGCGCGGCCGACCGCCGCTGGCCGGCCGCGGCGACAGCGCATAGGTTCCTTCGAACACATCGAGCGCACGGGCCTTGAGCAGTCCAACGTCGAAGCGCGTGGCGCGCGCCACCGCACGCAGCGGCGCCTGATGCTCGATCTGCAGATCGACCGTCATCGACTGCGTGAAAATCAGGAAGCGAAACTCGCCGCGCTGCTGGACCGACAGCACTTCCGTCGCGCCTTCGCTGCGCCGGTCGAGCACACGGCAGGCGCGGATGCCTGGCATGAACGACGGCAGCGCCGGATAGTCGGTGATGGTCTGCCAGACCAGCTCGGCCGAGGCAGGCAGATCGAGCAGCGCCTCGGCATCGAAGGTCCGGCCACTGCGGCGGACCGTGACCTGCACCGCGTCGCTCATCGGCCGGCTCCGTCGGCTGTGCGCAGCGCCAACCGCCGGATCGCCTGCGCATTGGTCCACGAGAAGCAGGCATCGGCTGCCTCGCGCCAGGGCAGCCAGCGATGCGTCAGGTGCTCGCGTGGCGCCAGCGCGGGCGTGAATATCCCGGCCACGCACAGTCCGAAGACATGCTCGGTGTTGTGCGTGACGCCGGGCGCGTAGCGGCGCCGCCAGTGCGGGTAGATCGGATAGCGATGCACAAGCTGCCAGTCGTCGAAGGTCTCCGGGGCGGCCGTGTGGCCGGTCTCCTCGGCGACCTCGCGCGCGCAGGTCACGCGCAGCGGCTCGTCGAGCGCATCGCGGCTGCCCGTGACACTCTGCCAGAAGCCGGGATGGTCGGCGCGTTCGAGCAGCAGCACATGGCCTTCGTGGGTGTGAACCACGACCAGCACCGACTCCGGGATCTTCGGCTGCGCCATCGCTGCGGCCGGACAACGCTGCCGATTGCCCGAGCGGCGTCCGCTCAGCCGGCCTTCGCCTCGCCACGCAGCCGGATATGCAGCTCGCGCAGCTGCTTCTCGTCGACCTCGCCCGGCGCCTGCGTGAGCAGGCACTGCGCGCGCTGGGTCTTGGGGAAGGCGATCACGTCACGCAGGCTGTCGGCGCCGGCCATCAGCATCACGAAGCGGTCCAGGCCGAGCGCGATGCCGCCGTGCGGCGGCGCGCCGTACTGGAGCGCATCGCGCAGGAAGCCGAATTTCCGCCGCTGGTCCTCGGCGCTGATCCGAAGCGCGCGGAACACCTTCTCCTGCACGTCCGCGCGGTGGATCCGCACCGAGCCGCCACCGAGCTCGATGCCGTTGAGCACCATGTCATACGCTTTCGCGCGACACCGCGCCGGGTCGGTCTCGAGCCAGTCCTCGTGCCCGTCCTTGGGACTGGTGAACGGGTGATGCGCGGCGACGAAGCGCTTGTCTTCCTCGTCGTACTCGAAGCTCGGGAAGTCGATCACCCACAGCGGGCGCCAGCCGGGCTGCGACAGCCCGTGCTTGCGGCCGAACTCGCTGTGGCCGATCTTCACGCGCAGCGCGCCGAGCGCGTCGGCGACGACCTTGGCACGATCGGCGCCGAAGAAGATCAGATCGCCGTCCTGCGCGCCGCTGCGCTCGATGATGGCAGCCAGCGCGGCATCGCCGAGGTTCTTGACGATCGGGCTTTGCAGACCGTCACGGCCACGGGTCTTGTCGTTGACCTTGATGTAGGCGAGCCCCTTGGCGCCGTAGATCTTGACGAACTCGGTATAGCCGTCGATCTCGCTGCGCGGCATCTCGCCGCCGCCGGGCACGCGCAGCGCCGCCACTCGGCCATCGGGCAGCGCGGCAGCCTGCTGGAACACCTTGAACTCGACATCGCGCATCACGTCGGTCAGCTCGGTGAACTGCATGGCCACGCGCAGGTCGGGCTTGTCGGAGCCGTACAGCCGCATCGCTTCGTCGTAGGTCATGACCGGAAAGGCGGGCAGCTCCACCTGCATGACCTCGCGGAACACGGTGCGCACCATCTCCTCGAAGAGCGCGCGGATCTCTTCCTCGCCGAGGAAGCTGGTTTCGCAGTCGATCTGCGTGAACTCGGGCTGGCGGTCGGCGCGCAGGTCCTCGTC